>CAZMEL010000350.1:0-7192 GCA_964565225.1 uncultured Thermoanaerobaculia bacterium
GGGTGCTCACGGCCTACGGCACGATCGCCTCGGCGGTGGAGTGCCTGCGGGCCGGCGCCGTCGACTATCTGCTGAAGCCGACCGACGCCGAGGAGCTGGTGTTGACCCTCGATCGCTGCCTCGACCAGGCCCGGCGCGACCGCGAGCGCCGCTACCTGCGGGCCGGGCCCGCCGGCAGCGAGGCCCGGGAGCCGATCGGCCGGTCGCCCGCCTGGCTGCGCGTGGTAGAGCTGGCGGAGGTGGCCGCCGCCGCAAAGGCTCCGGTGCTGCTGGTGGGAGAAACCGGAACCGGCAAGGAGGAAGTGGCGCGGCTGGTGCACCGGCGCAGCCCCCGGGCGGCCCGAGCCTTCGTCGCCGTCAACTGCGCCGCGGTACCGGTCGAGCTCTTCGAGAGCGAGTTCTTCGGCCATCGCCGGGGCGCCTTCACCGGCGCCGCCGGCGACCGAGAGGGACGTTTTCGGGTGGCCGACGGCGGCACCCTCTTTCTCGACGAAATCAACTCGCTGCCGGCGGCGGCCCAGGCCAAGGTGCTGCGAGTGCTCGAAGACGGCTGCTTCGAGCGCCTCGGCGACAGCCGGCCGACCCGCACCGACGCGCGGCTGATCTGCGCGACCAATGCCCGGCTCGACACCGAGGTGGCGGCGGGGCGATTCCGCGCCGATCTCTTCTACCGCATCAACGTGGTCACCATCGAGCTGCCGCCTCTTCGCCAGCGCCGGGAAGACGTCGAGCCTCTGGCCCGCTTGTTCCTCGCCACCTCCTCGGCGGCCCAGGGCAAGACCGTGCGCGACCTCGCCCCGGCCACCCTGGAGCTACTCTCGGCCCACGACTGGCCGGGCAACGTGCGCGAGCTCAAGAACGTGGTCGAGCGCGGGGTGTTGCTCGAGCGCGGCGAGACCCTGCGCCCCGAGAGCCTGCCGCCGCTCGCCCCGGGCGGCGACGTCTATGCCGGCCACACCGAAGCCGCCGGAGACCTGCACCTGGCCGGGGTCAAGGCGCGGGCCGAGCGCCAGGCCCTGCTCGAGGCTCTGCGACGCAGCGGTGGCGTGCGCAAGGCGGCCGCCGCCCTGCTCGGGGTCGACGAGCGCAACCTGGCCTACTACCTGCGCAAACACGACCTGCTCGGAGAGCGCGATGCTTGAGCGATCTCTGCTGCGCCCGGCTCCGGGCTTGCTGTTGCTGGTCACGGCGCTCGCGGCGGTGGTCTGCGCGATATTAGGTTGCGGCCAGCCGCCTGCGCCGCCGCCGGCTCAGGGAGCCAACACGCCGACGGCCATGCCCTGGACCTTCACCGACATCACCGCAGAGGTGGGGATCGGATTCGAGCACCACAACGGGGCCTCGGACGACCGCCTCCTGCCCGAGACCATGGGGGCGGGGGTGGTGGTCTTCGACGCCGACGGCGATACCTTTCCCGACCTCTTCTTCGTCGACTCCGGGCCGGTGGCCGGCCCGGCAACGACCGTCGACAGAGCCTCGGGTGGGCTCTACCTCAACCGCGGCGACGGCACCTTCCGCGACGCCACCGTCGGCTCCGGGCTCACATCGGAGCGACCGTTCCTCGGCATGGGTGCCGTGGCCGGCGACATCGACAACGACGGCGACCTCGACCTGGTGGTCACCGGGGTCGGCGGTGAGCGCCTCTACCTCGGTCGGGGCGACGGCACCTTCGCGGACGCCTCCGCCAGCTGGGGTCTGGCCACCTCGGGCTTTGCCTCGAGCGCCGCCCTGCTCGACGCCGACGGCGACGGCTGGCTCGATCTCGTGGTCGGGCGCTACGTGGTCTGGAGCCCGGAAGAAGATCTCGCCTGCCGACCCGACGGCGTACACCGCACCTACTGCACGCCGGAAGCCTACTCCGGGGTCTCGAGCCGGCTGTACCGCAACCTCGACGGCACCGGCTTTGCCGACGCCACCGCGGCGTCCGGCGTCGGGGACCATGCCGGCAAGACCCTGGGAATCGTGGCGGTGGATCTCGACGACGACCTGCGGCCCGACCTCGCTGTGGCCAACGACACTACACGCAATTTTCTCTTCCGCAACCGGGGCGACGGCACCTTCGAGGAGATCGGGCTCGACGCCGGAATCGCCCTCGGCCCCTCGGGATCACCCCGGGGCGGTATGGGGATCGCCGCGGGCGACCTCGACGGGGACGGCCGACCCGATCTGGTGATCGGCAACTTCGCCCAGGAGATGGCGTCGGTCTACCGGCAGCGCGACGGCGGGCTGTTCGTCGACGACGCGGCGGTGCTCGGGGTGGGGCTGCCGACCCTGATGGAGCTCGCCTTCGGCACACTCACCGTGGATCTCGACAACGACGGCTGGCTCGACCTGGTCTTCGCCAACGGCCACATCGAGCCCGAGATCGACCGCTTCCAACCCGCCCATCGCTACGCCCAGCCCCTCGCCCTCTTCCACAACCGTGAAGGTGAGGGCTTCGACCCCGTTGCGGCGCCGCCGGGCAGCTCCCTGGCCCGGCCCCTGGTGGGTCGCGGCCTCGCCGCGGGCGACCTCGACGGCGACGGCGACCTCGACCTGGTGGTCACCCAGAACGGCCGCCGGGCGGTGGTGCTGCGCAACGACTCGCCGGCCCGGGCTTTTCTACGCCTGCGCCTCGAAGGGCGCCGCTCCAACCGCTCTGCCCTCGGCGCCCGGGTCGAAATCGCGCTCACCGGCCGCACCCTGCGGCGCTGGCTCGGAGCCGGTGGCTCCTACCTCTCGGCCACCGAGCCGGTGCTCACCATCGGCCTCGGCGAGTCTCCGGCCCAGCCGGAGGTCCGTGTTTTCTGGCCCTCCGGGCTCGTCCAGGATCTGGGGAGGCTCGAGCCCGGCCGCCTCCACCACATCGTCGAGGCAGCGGCCGCCCCCGAGTGATGGCGGCGAAAAGATCCCGGGCCACACGCAGGAGCTGAGCCGGGCGAGGTCCACCCGGTTTGTCGGACAGACGCCGACAAGGTACTCCGAGCTTCTCCGATACTCCCGGCCATGAGGATTCGTACGATCCTCGCCAACCGGCAGCCTCCGAGGAGTGAATGCTGGGCTCTTGCGTCGAGCCATCACTCCCTCGAATCCACCAGACACCTCTCGACGCCTGATTCCAAAGGGGTCGGTGCAGCCCTGCTCACACCGTGCGCAGGCACGCTCACGCGATGAGCAGTTTCGCCTGCCCGAGCTGCGAAGAGCCACGGAGCAAACCAGCCCGAGAAGCTCTAAACCACTGATTTCAGAGCCCCATACGACTTCTGAGAGAAGACCCCTCGGCGCTGGTTGCTCACTGGCAGAGGACTTGCTCTTCGAAAGGAACGAGCGGCCGCTCGCCAGGAATCGGGTGACCGATCCCGCGCCGGACGGGTGTTCCGAAAGGCGTTTCGCGACCCAACGACCGATAGGAGTCATCATGAAGAAGATCACCCTCGATCTCGACGATCTCCAGGTGGAATCGTTCGAGACCGCGCCGGAGTCGGGCGAGGGCCAGGGCACGGTGTTCGGCTATGCGCCGACCTTGTTCGGCACTTGCAACTGCACGGCCGGCAGCCTCACCTGCGACACCTGCACCCAGTGCAACGGCGGATTCACCTGCGACGGAACCTGCGAGACCTGCTGGGCCACCTGCGGCTATGCCCAGACCGGCGATGGCGACTCGTGCGACGGTTCCTGCTCCTACACCTGCAATCCGCTTCTCCTGCAGTGCGGCGGCTGATCTAGAGATGTCGCACCAGAGTCGAGAGCACGAAGCCCCATGGACGGCTCTCGTGGCCGGCTCGACGGGCGCCCCGTTCGCGGGGCGCCTCCTTCTCGAGCCGACCGCGAGCCCTCTGCCGCGCGCCAGCCGCCTGCTGCCGGATGTCGTGGTGCGGATCACCGGCCTGCCCACCCGCTACCTCGAGGAGCTCCGCGACGCCGGCCTCCTCGCGGCGCACCGCCGCTGGAGCGAGGCATCGGCCGCGAGCCGGCACCGCGCCGCGGAGCTCGCCGAGCGCCTGTATCCGCTCGTCGGTGCCGCCGAGTCGCCCCGGCTGCGGCGACGCCTGCTGCAGCTTCGCCGGGATCTGCACAATTTTCGCCGGGTGCGGGAGCGGCGGGTCCGCGAGCTGCGCCCCGATCTTCCGACCGCGTTCGCCACCGAGCTCGAAACCTGGCTGGAGTCGCAGCAGGCTCTTCTCCAGGGCCGCGACGAGCTGCTCACCCGCCACACAAGCGCCCTCGAGACCGCGCGTCGACGGTTTCGTGCCTTCGTCGCCGATGCCGACTTCCGTTCCGGCCTGCTGCTCTCGAGCACTCCTCTGTCGCGCGCCCTCGATCGCATGCTCACCACCGCGCACCGGCCCGAGAGCAGCAAACAGCGGCAGCTCGAGCGCGGCCTGCTGCGCTACTTCTCGCGCATGGTGATGAAGACCTCGCCCTACTCCACCTTCTGCGCCGTGATGCCCGGGGCACCGGTTCCCGGCGAAGAGATCGTTCTGCGCGGCGATCCGCGCCGAAAGACGCGGGCGATCCGGCTCAACAAGGCGATCTACGGCCAGCTGGTGCAGAGCCTCCTCCGGCGACCCGCCGTACGCCGCAGCCTCGAGGTGGAGCTGCACTCCGCTCTGGTGCGCGAAGGCGACACCTGGACCTTTTTCAGCAACCACGAAGGGCGCGAAACCGTTCATCGTCTCGGCGCCAGCCCGGTGATCGAGCTCTTCCGGCAGCTGCTCGCCGAGGCCGGGGCTTTGCCCCTGGGCCGGCTGCTCGACCGGGTCTGCAACCACCCCCGGGTACAGACCGAGCCGGCCGCCGCCGAGCGTTTTGCCGATCGCCTGCTGGAGCTCGGATTCCTGCGTTTCCGGCTCGGCATCTCCGACCAGGAAGCGGCCTGGGACCGTCCGCTGATCGAACGGCTCCGGGGGATCGAAGATCCGGCGGCCGCGGCGACGGTCGGCGGTCTCGAGGCTCTCGGCGAGAAGCGGCGCGCCTTCGCCACGGCGCCGATCGACCGCCGGGGCGAGATCCTCGCCGCGGCCCGGAAGGATCTGGCGACGACTTTCGAGGCCCTGGAGATCGAGACCACTCCCGGCGATGGGTTTCTGCCCTTCTACGAAGACTCCGCGGCCGGCGCAACTCTCGAGCTGCCGGCCGCGACCCTCGACGAGCTGACGCAGCAGATCGCCGAGGTGACCGAGCTCACCCGCCGCCTCGCCTGGCCGCGCAGCGAGCAGGCGACCATGCGCCATTTTTTCGACCACTGCTGCCGCGACCTCGCCCGCCGCGACGCCGAAGCGTCGATTCCCCTGCTCACCTTCCACGAAACTTTCTACCGCGATTTCTTCAAGGCACACCTCGAGCGCCTGCAGGGCCTACCGCCGGCCGCCGCTCGCCTCTCGGACGAAGAGGCGTCCGGCGGCGAGGAAGAGCCGAGCGACGACCTGGCCAACCCCTTCGGCCTGCCCGAGATCGAGCAGTGCCGGCAGGCCCTGGGCCGGCTGCACGAGCGCATCGCGCGGCGCTGGGGCGAGGATCCGTCGCGGGAGGAGATCACGCTCTCCCGCGAAGATCTGCGGCACGACCTCGGCCGCGCGGCCGCCGGCTCTCCGCACCCGCGCTCGCTGACCTGCTTCGTCCAGCTCTTGCCGGGCGACCCGGCGCGGCTGGTGTGGAACACCTCGTTCGCCGGCTACGGCAAGTATTTCTCCCGTTTCCTCTACCTGCTGCCCGACACCGTCCGACAGCGGCTGCAACGAGCCAATACCGAGCTCGATGCCGGGCGCCTGGCGGAGATCCGCGGCGATGCCGGCTTCAATGCCAATCTGCACCCTCCGCTGCTGCCGTTCGAGATCGAAGACCCCACCCTCGAGAGCGAAGGCGGCAGCCATCGGATCTCGGTGACGGATCTCCGGGTCGAGGCCGATCCCGACGATCCCCACGCCCTCTGCCTGCGCCTGGGCCCGGGCGGCGAGCGGGTGCAGCCGGTCGACCTGGGGTTTCTCAATCCGCGTCTGCGGCCACCGCTCTACCAGCTGCTGTCGCGTTTCGCCCCGGCGTGCAACTTCACCTTCCCCATGCCCGCCCTGCCGGCGCCCGTGCCGGATCCCCACCCCCGGGTGTTGCACCGTCCCCGCCTCAGCTACCGCGGCCGGCTGGTGCTCTCGCGCCGGGCCTGGTTGGTGCCGGCCGCGGCTTTTCCCCGGCCGGTGGCGGGAGAATCCGAGGCCGAGCTCTTCTCCAGGGTGCAGGACTGGCGCCTCGAGCACGGCATTCCCGACGAGGTCTTTCTCAGCCTCCAGGTGCTGCCCGGCGAGGGGCGCTCCCGACAACCCCTGCGGCGGCACCTCTACAAACCCCAGCTCATCGACTTCGCCAACCCCCTGCTGGTCGACCTCTTCGTGCGTGCGCCGGTGAATCTGCCGAATTTCACCGCCACTCTCAGCGAGCGCCTGCCGGCCCGGCGGCACCTGCCCCGACATGCCGATGGACGTTTCGTCACGGAGCTGATCCTGCAGATCGATCAAGCCGGCAAACCTGCCGGCAAGACCGGAGGAGGCCGCGATGGCGATGCCCGCCCCAGTTGAGCCGAGCTCCGGTACCGGGCCTCGAGGAAACCTGCAGCAACCGGCCGGGCCGTCGCCGAGCTGGGCGAGCTTTCACCTCTTCATCGACGGGGAGATCTACGGGTCCGCCGGGGACCGCCTGCTGCTCGAGGCCGTGGCACCCCTCGCTCGCGACCTGCTGGGCTGCGGCCGGGTGAGCCGCTATTTCTTCCTTCGCTACCGCGAGGACGGCCCCCACCTGCGCCTGCGCCTGCGGGGACGCCCGGAGATCCTGACCCGAGAGGTGATTCCCGAGGTGAAACGCAGGGCGGCCGGCCCGAGTTGGGCCGCGGCCGGCCTCACCCGGCTGGTGGCGGTTGTCTACGAGCCCGAGCTCCGGCGCTACGGCGGCCCCGCGGCCACCGCCCTCGCCGAACGGCTCTTCCACGCCTCGAGCGAGGCGGCGGTCGAGCTGCTGGGCCCGCTCACCGGCCCGAGCCGGCGCCAGCGCCTCGGCCGCGGGCTGCTGGCCATGCTGGTCTTGCTCCAGGTCTTCGTCCGCCACCGGGGGCCCGCAGCCGCCCTCGCCGCGGGCTACGCCGACGCCTTTCTCGCCGGCCAGATGCCCGGGGCCGATACCCGCGAGCTCTGGTCCCGGCTCTTCACCGAGACCTGCCGCCGCCAGG
>CAZMEL010000351.1:0-7182 GCA_964565225.1 uncultured Thermoanaerobaculia bacterium
GTATAACCCATGGCCAGCAGGAGCCCCGGGGCTCCGGCGGAGAAGAGGGGCGTGTAGCTCTCGGTGATCGCCGAGAACGATTGGTGGCGCAGGCTCCAGAACCCGGCGACCAGGATGAGGCCGAAGACCACCATCTTGCCGCCGGTCTCCCACTGGCCGCCGCCACCGGAGGAACGGGTGAGGCTCCAGGCGTAGAAGGCGGTGGCGGCGAGGGCCAGGGTGGTATCGAAGCTACCGCCGAGCCAGGCCGGTGGCGGGCCGGACCCCAGCGCCGCCACGAGGATCCGGGCGAACGAGCCGAAACCGAGGGCGTAGAGCGCGGCGGCCACGATGGAGGCGAACCACACCACCCAGCCCACGAGAAACGCCGCCTCCACCGAGAGCACCTTCTTGGCGAAAGTGTAGGTGCCGCCGTTGGCGGGAAAAGCCGTGGCCAGCTCGGCGAAGGTGAGAGCGGTGAGCAGGGCGATCAGGCCGTTGGCCGTGAAGGCGAGAATGGCTCCCGGACCGGTGGTGGCGAAGGCGACACCGGCGAGGGCCAGGATGCCGCCGCCGACAATGGCGCCCACTCCGATTCCGGTGGCGGCGATCGGGCCGAGGGTGCGACCCTCGGCCTGGTCTCTGAGGCTGCCTCTGCGGTCGGCGGCGGTTTCCTGGGAGGCGGGAGGCTCGGTCATGGGCTCAGTTGTTGATGAACTTGGCGAAGATCTCGGAGTAGTCCTTGCGCACGTAGGCCTTGTGGGCTCCCTTCATCCAGTCGAAGGCGTATTGGTTGATGGCCTTGAACTGCTCCTCGGCGCTCGAATCCGTGGCCCCGCGGGCGATGCTGGCGGCGGCGGTGTCGAGGCTCTTGTCGGCATAGTGGAGCAGCTTGACGTTCTCTCGCTGGACGGCGGAGATCCGCAGCAGCGCTTTGTAGAGATCCTTCAGCTGCTCGATCTGGCGCTTGTCGACATCGATCGAATATCCCTCGTCGCCCATGCGGAACTTGATCTCGACGTCCCGATCGATGGTGCCGGCGGTCTCGAGGAACACCGAGCTGACCGGGGTGTTGTAGTAGTCGTAGCGCTTGAGGGTGCGCTTCTTGCTCATCGCCGAGGTGCCGTCGACATGGATCAGGGCGAGATTGGTGAAGCAGTACTCATCGGCCTTGGACTTGATGAGGAAGAAGATCTTCTCGTTTTCCTCGTGCATCACGTAGTCATCGGCATCGACCTTGTCGTAGTCGTCGGGGTGGATGATCTTCCCCAGATCGCTCAGGCCCAGAACATCGGCTGCTGCTTTCTTGAACAATTCCCATCTCCTCTCTCTGTGGTTCTCGAAGATCGATGAAGCAGGGGACGAGAACCGACCCTTGACGGACCGCCACCGGTCCGCGCGGCGACCCACTCGGCGGGTAGCGCAAGAGCGGGCAGTGTACCAGTGTCCACGTCTCCTTGCCGCCCTGCTATCCTGAGCCCAGAGCTACGCAAGACGAGGACGAGAGATTCGGACGGAGGACCGCCCGGATCCCGCCGTGGAAAGGACGAGCCATGGAAATTGCCGCCGGTATCGCCGTGAGTCTGGTCGCCGCCCTGCACTTCTATTTTCTGGTGCTGGAGATGTTCTACTGGGACAAGCCGCTCGGGCGCAAGGTCTTCGGGCTCGACCCCGAGCTGGCGAAGGCCACCCGGGCGCTGGCCGCCAACCAGGGGCTCTACAACGGCTTTCTGGTGGCGGGCCTGGTGTGGGGGCTCTTTCTCGGTCCGGAAGGCCAGGCGATCCGGATCTTCTTCCTCGGCTGTGTGATCGTCGCCGGAGTCTTCGGCGCCGCCACGGCCCATCGGAGAATCCTCTGGGTCCAGGCCCTGCCCGGGGCGATCGCCCTCGCCCTGGATCTGCTGGCCTGATTCTCCAGGCTGGGCCCTACCAGGGACCGAGGCCGAGATCCTGGTTGTTCTGGGGAATGGGGCGCAAACGGGGATCGAGCTGGCGTTCGAGGATCTGCTCGGCGCGCAGAGGGAGAAGAACTCCCATTACCAGCAGGAGCACCGCGAGCAGCAGGCTGACCCAGCCGTAGACCCGGGCGTGGAGCCCCGAGAGCACCCGGGTGTCGCTGATCACCCGGGTATCCGGCGGTGGGAAGCGGCGGTGCTTGAGGATCCGAGCGGCGAGCAGCGCCAGGTACAGGGCCATTCCCACGGCGCCGAGGGAGACGGCGCCGAGAACGACTCGCGCAACCCGGTGGGTTTTCTCGGCCGCCTCTTCGAGGGAGATGGTGCGGGCTACTTCCTGCAGGTGGCCGAGGTAGGAGTCGAGGCTCAGGACTCCCAGCACACAGACGAGGCAGAGGATGCCGAGGACGATGAGCATCTTGCGACGAAGGACCGGATCTCCTTTCTGGATGTCCGGCTCTTTCAGGATCTCCGGCTCCCCGCCGGAGGAAGAGGGCTCGGGCTGTGGGGAGCTGCTCTCGGGAAGCTCTGGGCTCATCGGTCTCGCTCGGTTGCTTCGTGGAATCGATGTCTCCGATCGCCAGTTTAGCAGGGCCGTTCGTCCCGCGGGGCTTCCCAGGACCCGGGGTTGCGGTAGATTGATCGGGCCTCGTTCTTGCTTGCTCGAGGATGACCTTCGCGCGCCGGAGGGCTCGCCGCCGAAGAAATCTGTACGAGGGGAAGCCAAGCTCATGACCAGAACCGTCGAGAAAATCCTCAACGCGCCGTTCGGTTGCTTCGTGGAATCGATGTCTCCGATCGCCAGTTTAGCAGGGCCGTTCGTCCCGCGGGGCTTCCCAGGACCCGGGGTTGCGGTAGATTGATCGGGCCTCGTTCTTGCTTGCTCGAGGATGACCTTCGCGCGCCGGAGGGCTCGCCGCCGAAGAAATCTGTACGAGGGGAAGCCAAGCTCATGACCAGAACCGTCGAGAAAATCCTCAACGCGCCGTTCCGTGCGGCCGGTCGGGTAGGGATCATCGGAATCGTATCTCTGCTCCTCGTGGCTGCCTCGCCGTCCTCTGCACAGGAGGAAGTGGCTCCGGAACAGGACGTTCCTCCGGCCTGGGAAGATGTCGTGGTGCCCGCGACCGCCGATTCGGAGCCCGGAGCCGGGACCTTCGACGATCCCGCCACCCGGGTTCCCGTAGCGCGGGCCACGGTGCTCGGGCCTCCGGGGCATCGCGATGTGCGCTCGGTGCGCAAGCTGCGCACCGCGGGCCGGGTCGACTGGTCGCGGCAGGGGGCGTGGATCGCCTTCGACCAGGCGGGAGACGACGGCCTGTACGACATCTACCTCTACAACCTGGAAACGGAGAGCGAGAAGTGCCTGACCTGCAATTGGTGGGACTTCCGCAAGGTCAACGCGCTCGACCCGGTGTGGCATCCTTCCGGGGAGTACTTGATCTTCCGGGTGCAGCGCTCGGCCCGCCGGCTGAAGATGGATGTGCTCGACCTGGCCGGTCCGCCCCGCGGCCTGCACAGCGACCTGTGGGCGGCCCCGAGAGACGGCGAGCAGTTCTGGCAGCTCACCCGGATCGCCGAGAACGGTGGCGCCGTGGTGGATCCCCATTTCTCGTTCGAGGGCGACCAGCTGGTCTGGAGCGAGCGTCTGGTCAGCGTCTCCGGCACCTGGGGCCAGTGGGCCGCCCGCGTGGCCGAGCTCGAGATCCGGCGCGGTCTGCCCCGTCTGGGTAAGGTGAAGACCTATGAGCCACTGGTCGGAGAGCAGGGATTCCTGGTGGCCCACGGCTTCTCGCCCGACGACCGGGGGCTCCTGATGTCGACGGTCCACCGCGGGGAGGCCGGGCGGGATCTCCTGCGGCTCGATCTCGAAGACGGCTCGGTGGAGCGCCTGACCAACACGGTCGACCAGCGAGACGACCTGGTGACCATCGCCCCCCGGGTCGATCGGCGGGTCTGGGTCTCGAGCCGCAACACCGAGCGCCTGGGACGCCGGGTTCTGCCCTACCGCGGTGATCTCTGGATGTTCGATACCCGCAGCCGTCGCGAGGAGCGTCTCACCTACTTCAACGATCTACGATCCGACCACGGCCTCGGAGAGGCGCTGATCGACGACTACGCCTGGAGCCCGGACGGCGATCGGCTCTTGGTGCACGTGGTCAGCGTCGAGCAGGTGAAGCCGAAGAAACGAACGGTCAAACCCGGCCAGGCACCACCACCACGGGAGGAGGAGCTCCTCGACCTGGTGCCCCGGGAAGCCCTCTACCTGGTGGAGCTGGGCGAGGGATTTCGTCCGCCGGGCGGCTGAATCCTCTGGCGAGCTCCGGAACCGCCCCGCGGAGGTACCGTCCGCAGTAGAATCCACCCATGGTTGTCGGGAAAGAGAACACATCGCCGGTCATCGTTGTCGGAGGCGGGGTCATGGGGGCGGCCGCGGCCTATGCGCTGGCGTGCCGCGAGGTGCCCACGCTGCTGGTCGATCGTTGGGCACCCGGGCACACCCACGGCAGCTCCCATGGCGACGGTCGGATCATTCGGTATACCTATCCCGAGGCGGTCTACGTCGCCATGGCTCGCCTCGCCTTCGACGGCTGGGCGAAGCTGGAGAACGAGAGCGGCGAGACCCTCACCGAGTCGACCGGCAGCTGGGAATGTGGTCCGGCGGAGAGCGCGATCCTCACCGAGCTGGAAGAGAGCTTCGTGCGCGACGGTATCGAGCACGAGAAGCTCGACCGGGATACCAGCGCCCGTCGCTTCCCGCATTTCGACCTCCCCGAGGGGAGCCGAGCGCTCTACCAGCCGAGCGGCGGCATCGTCCGCGCGGGGCGCGCGGTGGACGTCTTCTGGCGAATGGCTTCGGCCCGAGGCGCCGAGGTGCGGACGTCTTCCCGGGTGGTCGAGATCGAGCCCGACGAAGACGGCGTCTGGGTCCGTACCGCCGGGGGAGGGCGCTGGCGAGGTCGCGCGGTGATCCTCGTCACGGGTCCTTGGAGCCGCACCCTCCTGGAGCCCCTCGGTCTCGATCTGCCGCTCCACGTGACGGCGGAAGAGGTCGCCCACTTTCGTGCTCGCCCCGGCGACGAGCTGGATTGGGGGGTCGGAGGCATGCCGACGGCCATCGACTACCACGAGGTGGAGCGGCCGTTCTACGTCTTGCCGCAGCTGGAGGTGCCGGGGGTGAAGATCGGCTGGCACCACAGTGGCGAGGAGGTCGATCCAGAGAACCGCGAGAGCGGCAACGGCAACGGCAACCAGATCGTGGCGCGGATCCAGCAGTACCTGGCGGAACGATTCCCCCGGCTCGATCCGGAGCCGATCCACCGGGTCCGATGCCTGTATACCAATACGCCCGACTACCACTTCGTGCTCGACCACCACCCGAAGTGGCCACAGATCGTGATCGGTGCCGGTTTTTCGGGCCACGGCTTCAAATTCGCCCCGGTGATCGGTGAGATCCTCGCCGGGTTGTCTCTGGGCGACGAGCCTCCCGTCTCCCTCGAAACCTTCGCCACGACCCGCTTCCAGAACGGTACTCTCACCCGGCGAACCGCGGGATAGATCCGGAATCGGTGCTCGACTGCGAATCTACCGGTTCCCCCAGAGAGGAGAGCTTCCCATGACCACTACTGCCACCGTGTCCGCCCCCTCCTTCGACCCGGCGACCCTCGATCAGGCCCGGCTCGACCGGGTGCTCGGGCGGATGAAGAGCCCGATGTCGATGCGCGTGTTCATGCTCACCAAGCTGCCGCTCGGGCTCTTTGCGGGCATGAAGGTCGTGACCCTCGATACCGAACGCTGCCAGACCACCCTGCCCTACGGCTGGCGGACCACCAACCCCTTCCGCTCGATCTACTTCGCCGCCCAGAGCATGGCGGCCGAGCTCTCCACCGGCGCCCTGGCCATGGCCGCGGTGGAGATGGCGCCGTCTCCGGTGGCCTTCTTGATCACCGGCCTCGAGGCGAGCTTCGGCAAGAAGGCGACCGCCCTGACCACCTTCACCTGCGAAAACGGCAGCGAGATGTTCGCTGCGGTGGGCCACACCCTCGAGACCGGTGAGCCCGCCACGGTGCGGGCCGAGACGGTGGGGCGCATGCCCGACGGCACCGAGGTGTCGCATTTCGCCTTCACCTGGTCGTTCAAGAAACGCGCGTCGCGCGGCGTAGCCGCGGGAGGCAGCCGAGGGCAACGGGTAGGGTGATCAGGTGCCGGCCGTCGCCGTGCGCGCAGCGATACCCTGGTAGCAGAGCCGGCTCCAGTACAGGTCGAGGGCGATGAGCGCCAGCGCCGTGACCACCGCGACGGGATAGACCGAGTCGATCTCGGGGCGTGGCGCGGTCCACATCTCTCGGAGCACCATTCCGAGCACGAAGATCCACATCGGCAGGCGCAGGCCCACGAGCACTCCGAGGCGCAGGCGTGCCGCCAGGTTCTCGAGCCGGCCGTCGTTGCGCATCTGGCCCCAAGCGTGCAGCCCGGTAGTGACCGGCATCAGCTCACTGATCAGGCCGACACAGATCATCGCGTACCCGATACCGAGGCGATAGCTGGCGAAGGAGACCACCATGCCGAGCAGGTGGTGCACGATCAGGTCCACCCTCGGCCTCGAGCCGTAGGCCGCGGCGCCATAGGCCAGCCACAGGAAGTCGGCGACGAAATGGCCGTTCAAGACCAGGATGAACTGGAGCAGGAGATCCTCTCCCTGGTTCGGCACCAGGAAGATCTGGCGCCAGAGGGGGAACCACCCGATCAGAACGAAGAAGCCGATCGCCGAGAGAATCAGGGCGGCGAACCCCCGCGAGAGCCGGAGCTCTACGTGAAAGGGCATCCGGGTCGAGGCTGCTGCAGCTACATGGGCGAGCAGAAAGAAGACGACCGCGGCGACGAAGGTCACCATCAGCGAGTCATCCACCAGAGATGAGGCCGGAAGAGCGGGCCGACATGGGCGCTACGAACCTGCCCGTTGCCGCCGACCACCACCGTGGTCGGGATTCCCGAGATCCCGTAGGCCTCGAGCGTTCGTGCATCGGCCCGCAGGACGGGGTAGGCGATTCCGAGATCCTCGCGAGCCGCCCGGAGCTCTTCCGGGGCCCCATCGATGGCGATGCCGAGCACCGGAATCTGGGGATTCTGCCGGGCGAATTTCGAGAAGGAGGGGATCTCCATCCGGCAGGGCCCACACCAGGTCGCCCAGAAATTCAGCACCACCGTCTGCCCCGCAAAGTCTGCGAGCGCCAAGGTCTGGCCCTCC
>CAZMEL010000352.1:0-7180 GCA_964565225.1 uncultured Thermoanaerobaculia bacterium
GTTCAGCTCACCGCCACCCGAGAGGCGCTGTCCGCGAGCTGGCACCAGACCCTGCCCGGGACGAGCCCATCTCCAGGGCGGCGCGGCCAGCGAGCCGACCCGGTGGTGATCCGCCTGATTCCGCCGCCCGAACAGCCGGTGGGCGGCAACACACGTTTCGATGCCCTGGTGTCGAGCGACGCGGTCGAGCGAGTGGTCTTTCGGCTCGATGGTGAGGATCTGGAAGAGCGCCGACGGCGGCCGCTCCTCGAACGCCCCTTCGTCGCCCGGTTGCCGCTGGCTCGACCTCCCCGCCCGCAAATCGTCGAAGCTGTCGCCTACGACCGGCACGGACGCGAGATCGGCCGCGACCAGATCGAGGTCAACCGGATCGACGCCCCGTTCCGGGTGCGGATCACCGAGCTCGAGGGAGACCTCCGGAGCGGCGAGATGACGCTCGAAGCCAGGGTCTCGGTGCCGGCCGACGCGAGGCTGGAGCGGGTCGAGGTCTACCGTGGCGAGCGCCTCCTCGGCACGTACCGCACTTCGGAGATCCGCCAACAGATCTCGGTCGCGGGTGCATCTCCCGACGAGTTCCTCCGGGTTGCCGCCTTCTTGAGCGACGGTTCCTCGATCGACGACGTCGTGCTCCTCGGCGCAGGGGCGAGCGACGAGGTCGACGTCAACCTCGTCGGTCTACAGGCCGTGGTCACCGACGCCTCGGGCCGGCCGGTGGAGGATCTTCGCCAGGAAGACTTCTCGATCCAGTTCGAGGGGCGGTCCTTTGCACCCCAGAGCTTCGCCTATGCCGACGACGTCTCCCTTCTGCTCGGCCTGGTGGTCGACACTTCGGGATCGATGCAGCTGGTGATGCACGATACCCAGCGGGCGGCTGCCAAGTTCCTCGGCACGGCGGTGTTGCCCCAGGACCGCGCCTTCCTGGTCGATTTCGATCAGCGTCCGCGGCTCCTGCATCCCACCACTTCCGATCTTCCCCGCCTGCTCCTCGACCTGAGCCGACTACGGGCCGAGGGCACCACCGCCATGTACGACGCGGTGATGTTCTCGATGCTCCAGTTCGAGCGAGAGCCGGGGCGCAAGGCGCTGGTGGTGCTCACCGACGGCGACGACCGCGATAGCCGATTCGGCCCCAAGGACTGTATCGAGCTGGCGCGCAAGACCGGGGTTCCGGTCTACATCATCGGCCTCGGGGCCCTCGACACCCTGCGCCGGATCCTGCCCGAGAAGGAGCTGCGGCGGGTCACCGAGCAGACCGGCGGACGCCTGTACCTCGTGGACTCGATCGCCGAGCTCGACGGAGCCTACGCCCAGATCCAGGCCGAGCTTCGCAGCCAGTACTCCCTCGCCTTCTACGCCGACCGCGACCTGAACGGTGAAGAGCGCCGGCAGATTCGCCTCGAGATCGCCCGGCCGGGCCTGGAGGCGCGCACCGTGGTCGGCGACCAGAGCCCGACTCCCTGAATCTTCCGCTCTGCTCCCGCAGCCCCTCGATCGGCCCCCAGCCGAGCGAGCTTCTCTGTCCACAGATTCGAACCCGGGCCCATTCCTGACAGGCGGCGGCTCAACCGCTGATGGGATCGCTATGAAATATCTTAGTCGACTACACTTAGATACCGAGCCAAGAACCCTCTTCAGGAGTCTTCGAGAGAAAATCTGAGTCTTTTTTTGTGAGTTCGGAATAGAAATCCAGGCCCACCTGTTGTACCATCATGAAAGCTGATGGATGGAGACTCAAGAAAATCTCCCAGCCACGAACAAGAACACTGAGACGACATCGAACGACATCGGTAGAAGACATCAGCGGAACCAACGAGATCCGGGCATCGAATGCCCAGTACCCATACGTCGGCCGAAAGGCCTGGAAACAAGGCGGCCCGGGGCCGCTATCCAAGAGGAGAACGAACATGTTTGCACTCACCCGCACGAATGCTTCTCACGACCCCTTCGCTCACCTCGTCGACCGCTTCTTTCACCACAACGGTCTGTCGAAGGATTTCCCCACGGCGAACGCCGAGAGCGGCAGCCCGCGCCTTCTCAACTGGGCTCCGCCGGTCGACATCGCCGAAAACACCGACGCCTTCGTCGTCACCGCCGACCTGCCGGGCCTGCGGAAAGAGGACATCGACATCGCCCTCGAAGGAAATATGCTCACCATCAGCGGCGAGCGTACCTTCTCCCGGGATGAAGAGAACGACACCAAGTTCCGCCGGGTCGAGAGGGCCCACGGCACCTTCCGGCGTAGCTTCCGAATCCCGGCACAAGTGGACCCGAGCAAGGTCGAGGCCGGATTCACCAACGGTGTCCTGACCCTCACCATGCCCAAGGCCGAGATCGCCCGGTCGCGCAAGATCGAAGTCGCCTGATCGCGGCTCGCGGGGCTGCCCCGACGGCAGCCCCGCGGCTCCGTCTTGGAGCGAAACCACGAGCTTTGTACGTTTCCAACGTTCCGGACCTACCTTTTGCCCGCCAGCACGGCGGGCTTTTTTTGCCCTCGGGATTCTCTAGATGGCCGTATAATGATTCCCCTCCGAGAGAAATCCGGCAGGACCGGTCATGACCGAGCTCTCTGCCGAGGAAGCCCGAGGAAACAACTCCCCGTATGGATTGGATGCCTTTGATCGGACGGCGTCAGCCCGTCGAGCAGGAAGCCCTTCGGATCCTGGTCCTGGTCGCCCGACTCGGCGAGCCCGAGCGGCCCGGATCGGAGATGGTCTTCCATGGGGAACCACAGCTCCAGGCCGCCGACCATCTGGTGCGGCACCCGACGACCCTGGCCCTGCTCTCGACCGCCGCTTTCCGCGCCCGAGCAGAGCCCGAGAGGCGCCAACAGGTGATGGAGTCGATCCGCCGAGCTCTCGCGACCCTTTCCGTGCCGTCCGATGGAGAATCCCGGTTTCCGGTGCTGCACGCGGTCGAGACCTTCGCCTGGAACCGGCTCGACGACGCGCTTGCCCTGCTCGCCAGCCGCGAGCTCCTGAGCGTCCACCCGACCACACGCCCCGCGGGTCAACCGACCCTCTCCTATCGGCTCGAGAGCGGTGGATCGAAGCTCCTCGGCTCTCGTGCCGTGCGGGAGAATCCGGCGCTGGCGCGGATCCGGACCTGCTGCCGGAGTCTCGGAGAAACGCTGCTCCCGCTGGATTCGTCCGGGGTACCGAGGCTCTGGATTCCAGACGACCTGGACACTCTCGCCGACCAGCTTCATTCGTTTCGCCAAGACGAGCAGATCGACTTCGACGAAGATCTGCTCGTCCGTTTCTTTCAGTCGACTTTCGGCGAGCCCCCATGACATCGATCGACGAGCTCTTCCAAGACCTTCGACCCTCCCTGCGAGGCGTCTCCCCCCGGGAATTCCGCTCCTGCCTCAAAGGGCTCGAGCCCAGCCTCCAGGCGCAGCCCAGGCCACGGACCCAGCTGACCTTGCAGAGGCTCCGCTTTCAGGGTGAGAAAACCGGAGACTTCCACTTCCACCCCGGGGTCAATGTGTTGCGGGCCGGCAACGACAAGGGCAAGTCGTCGATCCTGAAGCTGATCTACTTCTGCCTCACCGGCAAGAGTGATCTGAAGAAGGATGTCGACAGCTGGATCGACTTCGTAGAGCTCGCCTTCACCCTCGACGGCATCCCCCACGGAATTGCCGTGGCCAAGAAACGCCGCCCCAACGGCAAGCTGCTGCGCACGGCGCCGGAGCTCGACCCCCTGGCACCCGAAACCGCCCTCGATCCACGAACCGAGAGGCTGCTCGAATGGCGCAGCGGCAAGGAGATGCAGGACAAGCTCGAGCTCTTCTTCAACGAAGCGTTCGGGCTGCGCCCGTTGATGGGTACCCAGAAAGACTCGCGCAAGGGCAGCGATGCCCTGCTCGACTCCGCCACCTCGTATCGCGCCTATGTCCGCGGCCTCTACATCAACCAGGATCTCGGCTACACCTCTCTGCTCACCGACGGCGTGCCCTACGGCAATCTCTTCAAGAAGATGCTCGGCATGCTCATCGGCATGCGGGGCATCGACGGTTTCTTCGCCGTCGAGGCCCGCCGGGCCCACCTGGAAAACGAGCTCGGCAAGGAAGAGCGGTACCACCGGCGGATGGAAGAGTCGCTCGGTCTCCGCGACCTGGCCACCCTCGACGAAGAGATCGACAAGCTGGAGCGGTATATCGACGAGATGAAGGTCGAGAAGACCTCTCTCTTCGTGCGCTCCACGTCCGGCGACCTCGACGAAAGAATGGGCGCTCTCACCCACCGCCTGGTCGGCCTAGACAACGCCCGCCAGCAGGCGGCGCGGCGACTGCGGGAGAGCGAGCTCGACGTGGCCGCGACCCGAGGCTCGATCGAGGAGCTGGAGAATGCTCTCGCCTACCAGGAGAGCTTCACCGCGATCCAGCCGCACCGCTGCCCGGTGTGTGAAACCGCGATCCGCGAACGGACCCGCCATCCCCGGGTCGAGGAAGGCAGCTGCATTCTCTGCCACGAGGAGATGCCGGCCCGGATCCCCACCGAGGAGCTGGCGAAGGTGGCCCGCCAACGCCTCGACGAAGCTCGCTCGAATCTCGACCAGCAGGCGCGGCAGCTGGCGACCCGACGGATCGAGCTCGAAGAAATCGAGCTCAGGATCGAGCAGAGCGGCCAGCAGAAACGGCATCTCCAGGCCCAGCTGCGATCCGCCCACCTGGCCACCGCCGACCTGGAGCGGGAGATCGAGCTCGAGACCCGCTACCTCGGCCGGCTGGAAGCCGAGCGCGAGAGCTCTGCCCGGCTGGTTTCCGAAGACGGCGAAAATCCCAACATCGAGCGCCTGATGCGGCGCAAGCAGATTCTCGACACCGTGCTCCGGAGGCTGCGCACGTTACACGCCGATAGCAACGAGCGGCAAAAGCAGGACTTCTCCCACCGGGTCCGCGAATATTGCACCACCATCGGCTTTCCCGGCCTCGAGGAAGTGCGGCTCGACGCCCAGCTCAAGCCCCAGATCCGGCAGAACGGCAAGAGCTACAGCTTCGATGAGCTCAGCCCCGGCGAGAAAGTGCGGTTCGTGCTCGCCTTTCACCTCGCCATGGCCATCGCCACCGGCGAGGATCTCGAGCAAGGCGCCCACCCGGGCCTCTTGCTGATCGACTCCCCCGGCAAGGAAGAGATGGTGCAGAAAGACTTCGAAGCGGTGGTCGAGCTCCTCAGCCTGATCGAGGAGCGCCATGCCGCATCGATCCAGGTGCTCGTCGCCACCTCGATCCGCGCGATCCGTGGCGCCACCTCACCCGAGAAACAGCACTTCATCGACAACGACGAGCAGCCGGTCTTCGGAGGTTAGCTCACTTTGTCAGATGACGAGCTCGAGCTCGGAAGAGTCGGCGTTCCTGGAGCCAGGTCGAGCGGGTCGAGGAAGACCATGCCGAAGATGCCGCCGGGACACAGCGCCAGAAGAGAGCTCGGAGCCGCACACTGCCGACGCGACCCTTCGAGACCTGGCGGAAGGAACACCGACTCGACCTCGCGAGGGAATCTGACGAAGTAGAATTAGCTCCCAGCCAGGTTCTCGAGGTGAGGCGCGGTAAAGCCCTCGTAGAGACTCAGATCCTCGGCAGCCATTCCCTGGGCCCCGAGAATCGTCTTTCGGCAACGGTCGCTTCCACACCGGCAGGCGGAAAATCCGACACAGATCCACTCGGTCATGCAATAGTCGAAAGTGATCTCTTCGCCCGCTGCGATGTCCCGCATCGCTATCAGATCGTAGCCGCCATGGTCGTTGGGTCGGATGCCGCAGTTGGGGTCGCAAGAATGATTGACGAGCTCGAAGGGCTCGTCGATCTTGATATGCGACGCGACACCCACTTGCAATGTCTGCCAGGTTCTTTCTGCCAGCTCGGCCACAGGCCGACCGACGATGGCGACCTCTCCTCTGGAGATCGGGTCGGCTGTGAAGACTCCTTGTCCTCTGGTACCGGCCCGCCGTATCTGGATCCGAAACTGCGAGCTGGATTCTGGTTCCCGACGAGATCCCGTCCACTCGGCCGACAATACCTGCCGGCCTTTCATAGAATACCCCTCACGCGCGCGCTCCCTGCAAACTGTAGGTCCGAAGATGTAGGTCTGAGACGACAGAGCCTCAGGAATCAAGACAAAACAACTCCCCCGGATTCTCTCGGACGTTCTCACCGGAGACTTCACCAAGATTCATCAGGCTGGAGCAGAAAGATAGTACTCACATTCCTTCTGGAGAGTCAATTTCCCTGGCCCAACGAAGTCGCTTCCTCCTGGAAGACTCGATCCACCGAAAAAACCGCCGGGTGGACCGACGGCAGCTCAGGCGGTGACCAGGGCGAGCTTCTCTTTCTTCACCCCGCGGTCCAGGAGCAGGGCTCCGAGGCAGAGTGGAATGCCGAGCATGCCGGCACCGACCCACAAGGTGGTGGCACCGAAGGTCTCGTAGACGGCGAAGCCCGATACCGGGGCCAGGAGCATGGCGCTGGCGAAGGTGGAAGCGTAGATCCCCATGGCCTTTCCCGTCCGTTCGGGGCCGGCCCTCTCGGCCACGAAGACCTGGGCGAAGGGCAGCATCAACATCTCTCCGAAGGTCCACACGGCGACCGTGAAGGCCAGGTAGAGGAAACCGCTCCCGAAGGGCAGGAGACCGAACCCGAGGCACAGGAAGAGCATGCCCACCGCCATGAGCTGGGCTGGCGGACGGTGCTCCAGGGTCTTGATCAAGGGCATCTCGAGGGCCACGATCAGGCCCGCATTGAGGGCGAAGATCAGGCCGATTTCTTTTTCCCCCAACCCGTAGGCCGCTGTCAGGTAGACGGGAAAGGTGCTGAAGAGCTGAAACAAGACCATCGCCGAGGGTAGGCTCAGAGCGAGGATGCCGAGAAACACCCGGTCGCGCCAGAGAGAGCCGGCAGCCTCCACTTCTTTCTCGCCCGGATTCTCGGACCGTTTCGATCCGAGGTCGGCTCCGCGCAGAGCCACCCACAGCCAGGCGCCGGCAGCGAGGCAGGTGGCCGATTCTCCGAAGAAGATCAGCTGGTAGTCGATCTCGGCAAGCAAACCTCCCAGGGCCGGCCCGATCGCCATGCCCAGGTTGCCCGCCAGGCGCAGGAGCCCCATGGCTCGCGCGCGGATCGGCCCCGGTGCGGCCTCGGTCAACGCGGTGAGGCAGGCTGGGCGAAAGGCATCGGAGATGGCGC
>CAZMEL010000353.1:0-7162 GCA_964565225.1 uncultured Thermoanaerobaculia bacterium
CTCGACCCGCTCGACCTGGCTCCAGGAACGCCGACTCTTCCGAGCTCGAGGTCGTAATCTGACAAAGTAGAACCAAGGTGCCTCCACCCAAGGTCCACCCCACCAAGGTGCCACCCCAATCGAACGCCATCTTTTCAACAGGAAACGACGAAATCGATGGTTTGGAAACAGAGCTCTCCGGGGCCGGTCTGCTGCTTCGCTGCGATTTTTCCCGACTGGCCTCCGGGTCCTCCGGGATTGAGCGAGACCCTGTTGAATCCCTCCGACTTGTCGGCTCACCTCGGCCGGGAGATTCTGGAAGAACAGCTTCCGGAAGAACCCGCTCTACGGATACAGGCCTCAGAAGTCTCGAGATCGCTCGAGCTCTTGCGTCCGATGTCGGCTACCACTCCGAGAGCACCTGGAAATGATAGAGAGGCCCTTGCGGACCCCTCGGAAGCTGCTGGATGGGTCAACTTCGCTCAGAGCGGATGCTCCGTGCAGTGACAATCGCCCCATTCGTTGTGGCAGTAGGGCAATCCCGGAGGAGGTATGCAGCCGGGCCGCAAATTCGGGTCGGCATCGCCTTCGCTGACCTCTGGCCCGAAGGCATAGAAGTTCGAGAGTCCGGGCAGGGAAAGATCGGTACGTCCGTCTCCGTCCGTGTCGACGGTCACGAAACCCTGGAGGCGATTTCTCAATGTGTAGTCCGGCTTCCCGTCGAGTCCCGGCGGTGGCTCGTTGGACCAGACTCCGGCCGTAGAGCTCGGGAGGTACGTCATCTGCGTCATCTCGAGGGGTGTGCCGCCTCGGACCGGAGTAAAGGTCAATCGCACGTTCAGCGCCAACACCGAGTCGAAAGAACCTCCGCCTTCGTCTTCACGCAAGATCCGCATCTCGGATACCGGCTGCTCACCTTCGGCCAACCCCACCACGACATCGAAGCTCCCGCAGCTGGTGCGGATCGGCTCGACACTGGCCATCGATAGAGCGCGCACCTGGAGACGAGTGCGCGCAACACCCTGGTCGTCGAACACCGCATCGTCGAGGCGCTGAACGATGGTGTCGGTCCCGTTGAGGACGCCTCTGGGCTGGGTCACCAGCGGCACGCCTCCCCAGACGACCCGGCCCGTGAAGGGCTCCGAGCCGCTGCAGAAGAAGCCGGCGGGCAGGGGCTTCTCGCTGAAGTCGATGTAGGAGTACCCTGCCGGTGTACGCCAGAGATCGATGCCGTTGCGAATCATGTCCTCGCCGAGAGCGGGGACTGCGGCACAGGTAAGAAACATGGCGAGTAGAATCGTCATCCTGGTCCTGGTCATAGTTTCCTCTTTCTCCATGATTGCGGGTCCTGTGGCGTCCGCACGATACGAACACCCTCGCAAGCTTTCGTTGCGCCCCAGCAATGCGGGCGGAAGGGGACCTGCCCGTGGCGATGACCGTCCTCCGAGGCGTCTTCGACACCGACGATCCGCTGGGCGTGTACTGGCCTCCCATGCCAAGAGCCGGCAACAGACAGGCCGAGCCATGGACGCCACGAGACCGCCATGACTACTCCTGAACCGGCAAATCCACTTGCCCCAACTACCTGGACATTTCGAAAGATTGCCGCCAAATATTAGCACAAGCTCTTGACGGACTGGAAAGTGTGGCCTTCTTGCTCGAGAAATCGCCGGAGGGTGATGATCGGTCCTCCGGTTTGGGTGGCACCCCCGGAGCACCGCCGGAGGCATCCCTGTTGCACCCCGCCTTCCGGCCCTCCCCTCTATCGAAGCACACCGGTCTGGGTCGCACTCCGGTCGAATAGAATCAGCTCGTCCTGCACGCTGGGTCTGTAGTCACCGTCGAGACAGAGAAGGAGAAACGTCTCGAAGCCAGAGGGCTTCGGAGATCCGAAAACATGAAGATCTACGTCGATGCCGATGCGTGCCCGGTGAAAGCGGAAGTCGCCCGGGTCGCCACGCGCCACGGCCTCGGAGTCGTCTTTGTTTCCAATTCCTGGATGCGGACGCCGGAAGGGCCTTCGATCTCGCTAGAGATCGTCGGCAAGGGCCTCGACTCGGCCGACGACTGGATCGCGGACCAGATTCGCCCACACGACATCGTCGTAACCGCCGACATCCTGCTGGCCGCTCGTTGTCTACCCGCCGGTGCCAGAGTGCTCGGCTCGACCGGCCATCCCTTCACCGAAGACAACATCGGATCCGCGGTGGCCTCCCGCGAGCTACTCGCCGAGCTGCGCGAAGCCGGTGAACAGACTCGCGGCCCGGCCCCGATGAAAAAAGGCGACCGTTCTCGTTTCCTGCACCAGCTGGACGAAATCATTCGCTCGATTCGCAGGCTGCACCCGGAGGCCTGCGACGGCTGAGTGTCTCACCTACATTGGCACAGAGGGGCGGCGGAAGTAGAGACCAGAGTCCGGAGAAGGTGCTCTCACCTGCCCCTCACCCACAAGCCAGCGGCAAGACCGCCCCCGAGCAAGGACCCACCAACCACCAGGCAATCATATAAGCCACCAGAATCACCAACCCCTGCACCACCCCATACATCACCCCACCCACCATCGGGCTCCGCCGCTGTAGCAACGTGCCAAAGAAGACCAAGGGCACCCCGATCAAGAACTCCCCGAGGATAATGTAGTAAGGCGCACTGAAGAGCATCGGAGTATCCTGGTAGTACCACCACCCCGCGCCCTTCGCCAGCTGCTCGTAGAGCGGAATATTGACAGCGGCGAAGAGGCCGATGAACAGAGCGGCCAAACCCACCGGCATCTTGGTGCGGAGCCATTGCCCGACCACTCCCAGCTGGAGGAAGAGCAGGGCCCAGGCGAAGGGCATGTAGAGGGGTGAGACGACGAGCATGGGCTCGTCTTGCGGGTAGACGAGGCTCTGGGTCTGGGTGACGAGCCACCAGTCGGCGAGGAGCTCGACGAAGCCGGCGGCGACGCCGAAGATGGCCCAACGCAGAAGGGTGGTGGACTCCGTTCTCCAGATATAGACGGCGAACACCAGGCACATGAAGCCGGTGTTGAAGGCGGCCGAGCGCCAGCCCCAGTCGAAGACCTGGGTCGGCAGGTTGAGCAGCAGCATGAAGACGATCGAGCCGACGACGAATTTGAAATCCCGGGTATCGCTGGCGGACCGGTGAGTCATTCTCTTCTCCCCTTCTCAGAGCTCCCGACGAATCGTTTCCAGGTCGGGGGGAATGAGAAAACGCACCTCTCCCTCCCGATTGGTGTCGATCATGTGCTGGAAGATCACCATTCCCAGGTGGTCGGCCACGAAACCTCCCAGACCCTGGGTAGTCTTGCGGATCAGGCCCACGAGGTGGCGGTGCCCCTCGTTGCCGTGGTGATGGTGGACTTGCGGGAGCTCGATTCCCACTCGCTCCATGCCCTCGTCGCCGAGCAGCTCGTGCATGGCGATGCGTGGCGCCTTGCCGAGGCCGAGGCGGCGCAGGGGGGAGGGGATGAGATCTTCCATCATCTGCAGGTTGTGCCTGGCCAGCTCCACTCCGTCGGGATTCTCCGCGACGGTGGTGTAGTGGCGGCGCTCGTAGGCGCGGTAGAAGGCGCGGGCCGATGCAACGTCGACGGGGACGTAGGCGTCGCTCTCGGGATGCCCTTCGGGATGGATGCCCATCATCTGGGCGAAGATCCTCCAGACGAAGTAGAAATCCTCGGCCCCTTCTTCGCTCAGGCCGACCCCGAGCCGATCCAACCCCTCGATGACCAGGAACGAGAAACCCATGATGGTGGCGAGCATGTCTTCGTGGTTGACGGGAACGCCATAGCGTTCGTGGAATTGCGGACGATGTTCGAGGACGAGGGAACGGATGCCGGCGTGGAGCAGGCGCAGCTTCTGGGCCGTGAGCAGAATCCGCCCGTCGTCGTGGTGGCGGTGCAGGTGAGACGAAACGTTGACGATGAGCTGCACGACCCCCATCAGCCGCTTGTAGGGATGCTGGCCGAGGTTGTTCGACAGGGTGAGCACCCGGCTCAGGCAGGGGGCCGAGTAGCCGCGCGGCAGGCTCGAGGCCAGCAGGATCACCGTGGCCGGGAAGATGTGGGTGCGAAAGACCCTGGCGCCGCGCTCCAGGCGGTCTTCGTCGAAACCGGGAGGGACGTTGCAGGTGGAGCTCATGAACCGCCGGAGAGGCTCGGGAGCGTCGTCGGGCAAGGCCTGGTGATCATGGGTGAGGAGCTGGAAGACCCGGTTCGAAGCTTCGAGACCGTGCACAACCTGGAGCTCCCGAACCGTTTCGTCGGCGAGAGGATCGGCCTCCCGCCGGAGCTCGTCGAGAAAATCGTCGTCCGACCAGCGCTGCGCAGCGTCTCCAGCCACCATTCCAGCCACCATGCTCGTGAGCTCCCTGTGGTCTCGGCAACGAGCCCCGCACGCCCACGACCACCCGCACCGGGTTGTCGCATTCGAAGGTAGAAAGATCTGCTCGGCGCGCGTTCTCGGTTGTTCGGTTCGGGGATCATCCTACCACTCTCACGGGCCGCCCCGGCTCCCGCTCCAGGCCGATGTATCTCCCGACTCGAAGCCATCGGCGAAGAGCGGACCGGAGGGGACCAGGGCGACGTAGACGTCCTGCACTCCCGAGCGGGCGTCCTGGAAGAAGGGGTAGATCGTTCCGCCGCCCGCGGCCAGAGCGTTGTAGTCGCCGATGAAGTCGACCACACCGGGCTCGTGGGGCAGCACCACCTCGAAGCTGTGGGTGGTGACCCGGCGATTGGCCTCGAAGGAGGCGCCGCCGTCGAACGACGACGCCACGTAGACATCGATACCCGTGCCGTCGAGGCGGCGGTCGTACCACATGACGTGCACGACGCCGGCCTCGTCGATCGCCACCCAGGGGAAGAACTGCGCCTCGCTGCCGACATCGTCGTTCACCCGCACCGGATCGCTCCAGGTATCGCCGCCGTCCGTCGTCCGCACGGCGAGGATGTCGGGATCGCCGAAGAGCTCGTCGTTCCAAACCATCACCAGGTGCCCGGGCTCGGGTCCCGCGGCCACCGACGGCAGGTTGATGACCCGGAAGCCGCCGGGCAGGGAGTTGGGCAAGGGGTCCATCTCCGTCACCGGCACGTCGGCTTCCCAGGTGACCCCACGATCGGTCGAGCGGGCCATCCACTGGAACTCCTGGAAGCTGCCGCGCCAGAAGACATACCAGGTGCCGTCGGCCGCGATCACCGGGCAGGCGCCGTTGCCGCCCGGTGCGTTGTTGGCCACCACGGTGTCGTGCTCCCAGGTCAGGCCGCCATCGATCGACCGTGCCGCGCGGATCTTGGCCGGCGCGAAGCCGAAGTCGGCCCAGACCACCAACACGTCGTCGCCGCTGGCGGCGACATAGGGTTTGTCGTCGAAGGTCGTGTTGTCGGTCACCGCCACGGTCGCTTCCCAGGTGGCGCCGTCGTCGCGGGAGCGGCGAACGAAGATCTCGACATCCGAGCCCACGTCGCCACCGGTCGCGAGATAGGCGAAATACCAGGCTCCGTCGCCGCCAGCGGCCACCGCCGGATCACTCATCACCGGAGCCAGATCCCAGACGTCCCAGGCCCAGCTCTGGCCACGATCGGTCGATCGGGCCAAACCCATGGCGCCGCCGCTGTCCTGGATCTGGTTCCAGCCGGCGATCAGGGTGTCGCCCGAGAGGTCGATCGAGGT
This sequence comes from uncultured Thermoanaerobaculia bacterium, assembly GCA_964565225.1. Lineage (GTDB taxonomy): Bacteria > Acidobacteriota > Thermoanaerobaculia > Multivoradales > J023 > CAZMEL01. The sequence goes on from CAZMEL010000353.1 coordinate 5,649, forward strand.
CTCGTTCTGGGTGTGGCCGTCGTCGGGTCCGAGGCGGAGCTCGACCAGCCCTTCTCCGGTGGCCCGCCGACGATTCTCGGCGATCTCTCCGAGGCTCGGGCGGGCCGTGGCCGGATACGGTGGCCGTGGGCGCCAGACGTCGCGCGGGAGGAGCGTCCCGTCGACCTCGAGGCCCTCGGGACCGACACGAAGACCCTTGGGGCTCACCCAACCCTCCGGCGGCGGTGTCGCCACCTCTCCCCGGGGCGAAAAAGCGATCGATCCTCCCTGGGCTGTTTCGTCTCCCGACGAGATCGCCTGCAAAGCGCCCCAGGCCAGGACGACGAAAATCAGCGCCACCATCCAGCGAAGAGTCAGAGATCTGCTCATGATCGGCTCCGAGCGAGCGAGATGGAGACCAGGCGTGGCCGAGGACTGGCGGGACGTTTGCCGAACCACTGTACAACAAATCACCGCGAGGCTCCTTCTCACACCCGGCGAGGTCCAGGTCTGCTCGAACTCTGTGTAGAATCGCCGAGCAAGAACGTAGGAGCTTCGAGCCCGCCTCCTCGCCGGGCTCGATCCAGGAAGAACGGCCTCGGATCCGCAGAAAGAGCTTCAGTGGAATCTTCGATGGGCGCAGAACGGGCCGCACGAGAGCATTGGCATCTCGGCATCGTGCCGGGTCGGAGACGCCGGCTGCCGGGGATTCTGATGACCGGAACGTGCTGGCTGTGGAGCGCGGCCGTAGCCGTGGCCCAGCCGACAGAAACCTTCACCGACGACCTGCAGGTGCGGCTCGTGGAAACACGGGTGGCGGTCACCGACGCGGAGGGCCGGCCGGTGACCACCCTCGACGAGGAGGATTTCGAGATCCTGGTCGACGGGCAACCGGTAGAGCTCCGAGCCTTCGAGCCTCCACCGGCTCCGGCGCCCACAAACCCGCCGCCAGCCGCCGAGGCGCGGGACGTCTCGGCCGATACGACCACGGCTCCGACCCTCACACCGGCCACCCTCGCCGCGGGCTCTCGACTGGTGATCTTCCTCGATCTCGCCTACCTGATGCCGGGCGAGACCCGACCCCTCGCCGAGGCTCTGCAAGACTTTGTCGACCATCACCTCCGGGCCGGCGACCAGATCACTCTGGTGGCTGCGGACCGTCACCTGGAGCGGGTCGCGAGCCTCGAGCCCGGCCAGCCGCTGGCGCCGATCTTCGAGCAGCTGGTGAGCCGTCTGGGGCGCGGGCAGCGCCTGCAGGTGGAGTACGACGACCTGCTGCGCAGCATCGAAGAGACCACCCAGGTAGAGCAGATCGATCCCCTACTGGCTCGACACCCGCACCGGGAAACCCGCCGGCTCATGACTCGCATCAACTCGCTGGCCGTCGACGCCAACCGCGACGTGGCTCTGACCGGCGAGCAGCTGAAGCTCCTGATCGGCGGCATGGCGGGGCTGCCGGGCAACCGCACGGTGCTCTATGTCGGCGGTCGACTGCCGCTGACCCTGGGGCAGTCGTTGCACAATGCCTGGCACAC
>CAZMEL010000354.1:0-7140 GCA_964565225.1 uncultured Thermoanaerobaculia bacterium
ACGTCACGTTGGCCCAGCCCTTCTGCCGCGCGTAGTGCTGCACATCGGCGACCACCCCGACCACGGTGCGCCAGGGTTCCCCGTCTCCCGGCGCCAGCCGAATCCGACGACCGACGGCGCTCGCTTCGCCGAAGAACTGGCGCCGGAGACTGGCGTTGATCACCACGGCGTCGAATCCATCGTGCGCTTCGAGGAAACGTCCCTCGAGCAGCTGCGCTCCGGCGGCCTCGAAGTACTCGCCACGCACCAGGCGGGCGCGGGTCACCATCTGCTCTCCGCTCGCCGGCACAAAACCTTCGACCTCGAGCCCGTATCCGAGAAAGAAACGCAGCGGTCCGCTCGAGCCCAACCCCACCGACTCGATGCCGGGCAAGGACCCCAGCTCCTCCAGCAGCCGATCGTAGTAGGCCGTCTGGGCGCTTCTCTCCCCGTAGCGACCCTCCGGCAGATCGATCTCGACGATCAGCAGGCCCTGGCTGCGGAACCCCGACTCGCGGCTGGAGAGGGCGCGAAAGCTATCGAAGAGCAGCAGGGCCGAGCTCACCAGCACGGTCGCCGCCGCGAGCTGGGCCACGATCAGCGCTCCGCGCAGACGCTGTCCGCGGTAGCCGACCTGGCCACGGGCCTGCACCAGACCCGAAGAGGGGTCGTCGGCCGAGGCTCGCAGGGCCGGGAGCAGACCGAGCAGGGCGCCGGCCACCACGGCCAGCAGCAGCCCGAAGGCGACGGTCGAGACATCGAGCCCCAGATCTTCGGGACGAGGAGCCCAGGCCGGACCCAGCCACCGCAGGCCGCGGAGGATCGCCGCCGCCAGCAGACAACCGACCCCGCCTCCGGCCACGGAGAGCATCGTGCTCTCGACCACCAGCTGCCCCACCAACCGCCGACGGCCGGCACCCAGCGCGGTGCGCAGGCTCAGCTCGTGGCGACGGCCGACCGCTCGGGTGAGGATCAGGTGGGTGACATTGAGGCAAGCGATCAGCAGAACCGCCAACACGGCGGCCAGAAACACGGTCAGCTGGGGCCGTAGCGGCCCCACCGTGCTCTCGTGCAGAGGCGTCGCCCGTAGCTCCACGGTCAGGGTTCCGGCTCCCGAGCCATCGGGGATCTCGTGCTGCCGGGTGGCGAGCCGGGCCGCCAGCTGGCGCTGGGAGGTGCCGGCCTCACGCCGGCCGAGCAGGCTGAGGTAGAAGAAATCGATCGCTCGCGGGGCCGAGCGCAAGGACAGCCAGAGCTCGATGCCGGCATCGGGAAAGGCAAGACCCCGCGGCATCACCGCGATGATGCGATGCGGCACCTCGTCGACCTCGAGGGTCTTGCCGAGAATCTCCGGATCCCCGCCCAGCTCGGTCTGCCAGAAGGCGAAACCGATCGCCGCCACCGGCTCGCTCTCGACCCGGTCGTCCGCGGGCTCGAAGGCGCGCCCCATGTGCGGAGTGATCCGCAGCGCGGTCAGCAGACCGGAAGACACCAGCGCCACCCGGCGGCGCCCCGCCGACTCTCCGGTCGCCACGGTCTGGGGCCTCGTCACCCAACCTTCGAGGCTCTCGAGACCGGTGATCGATCGCCGGTACTGCTCGAAGGCCGGAAAGCTGGCGGTCACCGGCCGGCCGCCATCCAGCTCCACGGCCTGGATCACCATCAGCTCGCCCGGACGTTCATAGGGCGGCGGCCGCAGGAGGGTATCCTGCACGATGCTGCACACCGCGGTGGTGGCTCCGAGCCCCAACGCGAGAGTGGCGACAGCGGTCGCCGTCCAGCCCGGGCGGCGACGAAACGAACGCCAGGCGAATCGCACGTCCATCCGCAAGGCCTCCAGGCGAAAGAAGCGAGCCCAGCCACCGGGGCTGGCGGGTGCGATCTTGGCGCCCGGATCCGGCCGCAGGCGAAGGCCCAGGGCATCCACCACCGCTCCCACGATCAGGCGGGCTCCGAGGCCCAGGAGCTGCAGACGACCGAGCTCTCTCGCCTCGTCGAGCTCGAGCTTCCACATCTGCAACAGCTCGCGGCCGAATCGGCGGCGAAACGGTTCCGGGTACAGGCGGAGCAACCCGCGGAAGAGATGGTGGATCATGCGCCTTCACCTCTCGGCACCCGAGCCTCTCCGGTCACGGAACGGGCATAGTCCAGAATCGATTCCAGGCGCCGGAGCTCGGCCTCCAGCACCTCTCGCCCGAGGGCGGAGAGCTCGTAGTATCGCCATCGGGAGCTCGCCTCGGCAGGGCGGGTCGGCGATTCGTGGATCAGGCCGTCGCGGTGCAGGCGGGCCAGTGCCTCGTACAGGGTGGCCGCTCGCAGGGCGCCACCCGATCGCTCCTCGACGAACCGTTTGATGCCGTAGCCGTGGGCTTCGCCGCCGACCAGGGCGAGGAGGATGTCGAGGCTCTTGTGGGGTAGGGGAAGGAACGATTGCGGAGACGTCTCGCGGGTGGTCATGGGGATTCCTCTTACGGTTTCCGATGATCGGTAACCGTACTATACGAGAACACCCTGCCCGGGTTTCAGGACCAGCACTACTCGAGTGCCCTCTATGGATGCCCCGGACGGTGGCTCAGGGCAAGCGGACCTCGGTGGTCTCCCCCGGTGTCACCATGGCGCTGCCGCTCCAGGTGCGGTCGCCGTGGGTGACCCGGAAGGTCCAGGTTCCGGGGAAAAGAGACGGAATCGAGGTCTCGCCCCGCTGCAGGATCCACTGCCCCGGCCCGATCACGGTACCCATGGCGGAGACGAAGGGTTTGCCGTCGGGACCGGTCAGGGACATCTCGACCATCGGCTCCGCTTCGAGCTCGGGCACCTCGAGATGCAGGGTCCCGGCCGTCGGCAACAGGAACCTCCCCTGCTCGCCAGGGGACACCACGGCGAAACGGGTTGATGCACTGTCGCCGGCCTGCACCACCAGCTCCCACGGGCCGGGTGGCACCGTCGAAGCCCTGACCTTCCCGTCGCTCACCGAAAGGGTGCTCGTGCTGAGCATGCGGCCCGTGGCCGGCTCGAGGATCGCCACCTGCACATGCCGGACCGGAGCTCCCGACGCCAGGGCCACCTCGAAGGTCACCCCCTCGGTAGGCGCCAGCCGGATCTCCACCTCGGAGCCGTCCTCGGGTGTCGCCACGACCTCTCCCGGGCCATACCCCGCCTTCGACGCCACCAGGCGATAGGTTCCCGAACGCAGGCCCGACAGCCGGAACACCCCCTGTGAGTCGCTGGTGACCGGTAGACCGAAGCCGAGCCGGCCGAGCAGGGAGTCCCCCTGCGAGCCACCGATCGGCTCGGCCTTGATCTTCGCTCCCACGATCACCTCGCCGGAGACGGCCTCGAGCACCACCCCGACGATGCTCCCGCTCGGGATCTCGATCCGCAGCTCCCGGTCGCCGTCCACCTGCACCTCCTCGAGGTGGGGGCGGGTGCCGTGGGCGACCATCACGCTGTACCGGCCGGCCTGCAGGCTCTCGAGCCGGAAGCGGCCGCTGGAGTCGGTCTGGCCGTTCACCGCGCCGGAGCCGCCGCTGGCGACGACCATGGCCCCGGCCACGGGCTGCCCACCGGAGAGCACCACGCCATGGAGGGTGAATCCCTCTCCGAACTCCAGATCCTTCTCGACCACGCCGACCCCTTCCGGGATCTCGACTTGCAGACTCATCGAGCGCCCGGATCCGGCGACCTGGGCCTGGAGATGCCAGCCGCCCGCGGTCAGATTCTCGAAGACGAACGCACCGGCGTAGTCTACGGAAGTCCGGCGTATGGAGCCGTTTTCGCCGACCAGGACGAGGCTCAGAGACGCCAGCTCTTCGAGCTCCAGGCCGAGCACCCTTCCCGAGAGCTCGGCGCCTCGGCGCAGCTCGAGCAGGATCCCGCGGCGGTCGGAGTCGACCTCGAGGACTTCGGACTCCGCCCGCGCGAATCCCTCGCGCGAAGCGATCACCTTGTACCTGCCCGCGGGAACGCCGGCCAGGGTGAAGGTGCCGTCGGCAGCGCTCGTCGTCTCCTCGAAGCTGCCGGTCGAGAAGTACTGGCCCATCTGCATTTGCCGGGATTCCTCGATGGAGACCACGGCGTTGGCCCGGGGGAAGCCCTCGGGGTCGACGACCTGCCCCGAGATCTCGTAACCGGGATCCAGCACCAGGTCGACGACATTGGTGCCCGGGCGAATCTCGATGTTCTTCTGCTGTCGCCGCGCCTGGTGACCGTGCAGGGTGATCGTCGCCGGGCCGGTCGGTGCACCGGTCACCCGGTACCGCCCTTCCAGGTCGCTCTGGCCGTGAGCGGAGAGCAAGTGCCCTCCGAAGAGGCCGTCCTGCTGCTCGGCGACCGCGACCATCACCTCCACCACCGGCTCGCCGTCGGCGGTGGTCACCGTACCCTCGACCACCGCGCCGATCTCGAGCACCAGCTCGAGCTCTACCTCGCCGCCCTCTTTCATCTCGACACCGGAGCGGACCTGCTGCTGGTATCCCGATGCCTCGGCGCTCACCCGCAACCGGCCGGCTTCTACATTCTCGATCCGGAACCTGCCGTCCGCCTCGGTGCGGGCCGAGAGATGCCGGCGCCGCGAGGCCATCGTGGAAGAAGTCATCGCGAGATCTTCCAGACTCGTACGGACGATCACCCCTTCGATCGGATCCCCCTGCTCGTCGAGAGCTCGGCCCTTCAGGATTCCGGCCGGTGCGAGCACGACCTCCAGAGGCTCGGACGTGGGAGGCTCGATCGCCGGCACGATCGCGGTACCGAAACCGTCCTTGCTTGCGGAGAGGGCCACCCTGCGGCCCGGCAGCAGGTCGGAGACGAGGAAGCTGCCCGCGGAGTCGGTCCGGACCGGCTCGGGCAGGATCACGGCGCTGTCACCCAGGCCGCGTTGCCCGGACTCGATCTGTACCTCTGCCCCTTTGATCGGAGCTCCCTGCCGGTCGACGACCCGGCCTTCGACCACGGCACCCGGCACCAGCACCACCGTGCCGAAATCCGTCGCCCGTCCGCTCGGGTCGACGGGGACGCCCGGAACCCGAGTCGGGGCAAAACCTGCCGCGCGCACCGAGAGATCGAATCGACCAGAGGTGAGATCCCGTACCTCGAATCGCCCGTCTTCGCCCGTGAGGTCGTGCGGCGGCTCCTCCTCGCCCCGGGATCGTCGCATGCGCATGGCGAGAAGGAGATCCTGCGAAGGGACAGTCTCTTCGAGGCGCACCTCGGCACCGACGACCGGGACCTCGTCTTCGTCGACCACCCGGCCGAATCCCAGGTGGCCGGGCCGCAACACCACCTCCAGCCCGGTGCGACTCTCGAACGGCTCGAGAGGAGCGACCTCCAAGGTCTTCGGGCCGAATCCCGGAGCTTCGAAGAACAGCTCGATCCCGGCTCCCGTGGGCAGGCCGGAGATCTGAAAAGTGCCGTCCTGCGGTGTCGTGCGGGTGCGGCGGTCGCGCAGCAGACGCCGGCCGGCACGGGTTCCGTTGGCCGCGGCGCCGAGCAGGCGCGGACCGTACACGACCCCGGCCACGGCCTGGCCGTCGGCGTCGACCACCTTGCCCGCCAACGAGGCCACCGGCCGCAGGCCGATCGAGACCTGCGACTCGTTCTCGTCGATCCGGCTGCTGCCGAGCTCGTAGCCGGGAGACACCGCGCGCAACCAGCTGGAACGATGCGCTCCGCGATCGAGAGAGTACTGCCCCTTTTCGTCGGCGATCGCCAGCTCCCCTCGCACCGACCACACGAAAGCCCCCGGCACCGGCTCACGATCGGCGAGGCTCAGCACCCGGCCACGAACCGTACCCGGAGGCTCCAAGCGAAGCTTTTTCACACCTTCGGGCTCGGCCTCGAGGTCGAGATCGAACGAACCGAATCGGAGATCGCGAGCCAGGGCCTGCAGCGGCTGCTCGGCCCCTTTCTCCAGCACCACGTCCAGCCGCCCCGACTCGTCGCCAATCCCCAGAGGCAGGAGCGCGCTGCCCTGGATCGCCACCACACCGGCGACGGTGCCACCGCCCGGAGACGTGAAACGAGCCTTCACCTCGACTCCCTCGGGAAGGTCGAGGGTGAGAGACGTGGTGTCCTTCAGCTCGTCGACTACCTGTAGCGGATGACCATCGGCCAGGGCCTCGAGACGCACCGTCTCGTCGCCACCGACGGGCAGGCGGGCCGTGCCCTCGTCGTCCGCCGCAGCCAGACGCAGCTGGGGCCGCCAGGCACCCCGGGCGTCGAGATTCTGTACCCCGACCCTCCCCACCCGCGGCTCACCGTGCGGACCGCGCAGCCGCACCGTCAGCTCCTCGGCCGGCACCAAGGTGAGGGGAGGAAGCACCGCCGGCTCGACCAGCGGCACGAGGCGACACTCCATGGTCAGCGCTCCCGGAGACCGAGCCACGACCTTCCACATCCCCGCCTCGGGGACCGCCAGCTCGAACGAGCCGTCCTCGCCGGTGACGGTGTGCTCCGTCGGCTCCGGGCCGGGTTTGCCGTCGAGACGCAGCAGCGCCCGTTCGTACGACCCCGGCAACGCCTCCAGCACCACCTCGACCTTCCCTGCGGGCGCACCATCGGCTCCGAGCACTTTGCCGGCGATGGGAATCTCCGCCGCTATCGACGGCACGGAAACGAGAATCAACGAGAGCAGCGAACACACGGCGAATCGAAACATGGCTCCTCCGAGAGGCGGGTCCGTTCTCGAGCACGAAGTCTTCTCGGGAGTACGTCCAGGATCACGATTCTGTTCGCTGGGAGGAAACAGAATCTCTCGACCCGGCCCGACGAAACTCGAGCGATCGGTGGCGCCGGGTGGTAGAGTTGACAGAGACAGGGAGCAACCCGAGCACGTTCGAGGTACACCATTGTGCCGGGCCAATACTCGAACTCACCAGAAATCATGGGTTTAGCCACGGAGCCTTCGAGTCGTGTGGACTGACTCCACGATGCTCTCCGGCGACCTTCTGGCGCTCTGGCTTCTGGCTCTACTCTCTCTCACCATGGGAGTGCGAACTGCCCTCGCCCCTGAGATTCTCTTCCTCCGGCACCAAATCCAGCTCCTCCAGGCCCGAGGCAGAAAACCTCGGCGACCGAATGCCGCCTGGTCGCGATTCTTGGTAATTCTTGAGCCTTCAGCGCTATCCAAAAATGACCCACCTCTGCTCGCGAGAATTGCCCCACCGC
>CAZMEL010000355.1:0-7067 GCA_964565225.1 uncultured Thermoanaerobaculia bacterium
GCGTCGAGGTCTCCTCGAATCACCAGGGAGACATCGGGGCCGAGGAGGAGCCGGAGGCCCGGTGTGAGCTCTACCGAGGCTCCCTCGGGCAACACCAGGCTCTCGGCGAGCCGCACGGTGCCGGCGAAACGAAAATGCAGCTGGCCGTCGGGCCCCACGGAGCGCGAGATCCCGGCGACGAGCGGATGTTCGGCAGCGGCGGGAGGCACGATCGGTGGGGGCACAGCGGCGGACGGAGCCCACTCCCACGACACCGCCGCCGCCGAGACCTCGCCGCCGCCGAGGTGATGGCGCACCACCCACTCCGTGCGCACCGGCTCGAAGGGCGGCATGTCGAGAGCGAGATCCAGAGAGCCATCGCGCTCGCGGAAACGTCCCGGAACCCGCCGGCCGACCTCGATCTCGAACGTCTCACCCGACGGGCCGTGGAATCGTGCCCGCTCGACGTCCAGGCTCGCCACCCCGCGGTTGACGAAACGCAGGCCCTCGGCCGAGCCCTCGATCTGCAGATCGGCCGAGCGCAGGATGTCGAGGAGAAACGTGGCGTTCTTGTCGATCGTGCGCTGGAAGCCGTCGTAGAAACGCCGGGTGCGCTTGCGCGAGTACTCGGTGTCGTAGTCGAGGAGCGGCCGCAGCTCGGCGAACTGGCGGCGACTCTCCTCCTGGGCGAAGGCCCGCTGGCGATGCAGGAGATCCCAGAGGATCTCGTTGCGGCGACGGCGGAAGGATTCTTGCTCGAGGAAGAGGGCTCCCAGGTCGACATTGGTCTCGAACACCCGTTCGGGAGACTCGTCGGCCCCCGGCTTCCAGTAGAGGGGATGAATCCCCACGTCCCAGGGAACCGGCTCGAACCGCCCCCGGGCGGGATCGTAGAACAACATCAGGTTGTCGGCTCCCCAGGCGTGGTCGGAGCCGAACCAGGTGGTCAGGGCGCTGTAGAAAGCCACTCTCTCGAAATCGAAGAAACGATCGAGCAGCTCCTCGGCCCTCTCCGGCGGACACACGGCCCGGCAGGCCACCAGAGACTTCAACGCCCGGCGAAACCCGGGGTGGGTCACTTTCTCCGCTCCACCCTTGCCCTCGCCCAGACCGCTGACGAAAAAACCCTCGGAGCGGCGCTGCTTCACCGCCAGCTCCTTGCGGAAGTGCTCCATCTCCTGGTAGATCCCGAGCACCTCTCCGTTGAGGCGCACGACGGCGAAATCCCGGGGATAGGTCACCAGGTCGTACTGGCTGGCGATGGCGTTGAGGGTCGTGTCGACCACGATCCGTGTCTGCTCGTAGGGGATGATGAAGTTCACCACCCGGCTGCCACGGAAGTATTGGTCGGAGGGGAACTTGACCCGGAAGGAAGGTTTCGCTTCCCGGTAGTGGCCGGCCAGGGTCCCGCGGCCGCGGATGTCCACCGCCCAGCTCTCGTCTCCGAAACGGAATCGCGCCGGAAGGTAGACCTGGTCTTCCGGTGTCGAGCGGCCACGGGCGGTCACCCGGCGCAGGATTCCCTTCCACTCCTCCAGCCGACCGGGCCGCAGCTCGAGGTCGTAGACCGGGAGGTGGGAGGTGGCCAGGAGCTGCCGGTCGTAGTGGGGCTTCAGCAACGAGGTGACCACCGTCTTGGCCGCTTGCCGGACCACCGGGCTCTCCGGCTCCAGCCCGGTCTGCTGGAAGAAAACCGCACGCCGCCCGGCTTCGATCGCCAACCAGAAACCGAAGAGCAGGCACAGAACCACCACGACCTGCAGCCCGGTTCGAAGCCAGGAGCCTCTCGAGCCTCCGCTCACGACTCACCCACGTCCAAGAGTCCCATACGTATAGCCTGCCATCCCGACATTAAGATCCACATGAACAAACCCGGATCGAGGTCACCCAGGTGTCAGAGATGGACCTGCTGATCGTTGAGGTAGAGCTCCGCGTGGCTCACACCCTCGATCTCCGAGAGGCCTTCCGGGATCTGCTCTCTGGCTTGCCCCTTCAGGTTCCGGACCACGAAGACGTGGGTGTCGTCCTCCTTGTCGAAGTTGCGCATGGAGTTGATCAGCCGGAACTCGCGGACGTTCGAACGCAGGTAGGCCTCCACGGCCTCCGCTGCCCCGGAAGCCCGCGAGAACGTGACCTTCAGGATTTCTTCCGTATCGTTCTTCACCGCGTAGTCGAGCCGGAAGAGGACCCACATGAAGACGGAGGTCACGGCGGTGAAGACCAGGGTGTGGAGATAGAAGCCGGTGCCACAGCCCATGCCCACCACGATGGCGAAGAAGAGATACGCCGTGTCGCGTACATCCTTGACCGCCGTGCGGAAACGGATGATCGACAGGGCACCGACCAGGCTGAAGGCGCGGGCGATGTTGCTGCCGATGATCATCATCACGATGGCGGTACAGAACGCCATCAGGAAGAGACCGTGGATGTACGACTGGGAATACGATGTGCCACGGTGGGTGATCTGGTACACCTTGGCCACGACGAAGGTACACAGGGCGCTGAGCAGGACCACCACCAGAATGTCGAAGGGCCCGAAGAGCACATCGGGCGACGCGGGGTCGGGGAAGAGCTGATTCAAACGAAAACTCCCATCTCGCGGTTCTGCAGGTTCAACTTTTCAATACCGAAGACATATTTCGAGAGGCTGCGCAGCTCGAGACCACAGCTGTAGATGGCGGTGGTGACCCAGGAGGGCAGACCACCGCCGGACTTGATCTCGAAAATGAAATCCGATTCCCGCAGGATCCGCCTCGAGGGATCGGAGAAGAGCTCCGAGCGCATTCCCTCTCCCGGGGAGAGGGCGATCAGGTTCGAGTCGAAGGCGATGCGAAGCCCCGGGAAGAACGGGGACTCGTAGGTCTCGCGCTGGTAGAGAATCTGTACCGCCGGGCGCAACCGGTAACGATGCGCCAGGGCGAGGATCGGCTCCGCTTCCGGGTCGTCGCCGAGCTCCCAGAGCCCGGGATCGAAGAGCTCCGGCCGGAAACGCCCGAGATTGCGGCGGAACTTGAGGATCCGCGAATCGACCTTGCGCTTGACCTCCAGGATGCACGGATCGAGCCCCTGCCAGCGGTAGCCGTATCCGCGCAGGCGCACCTTGTTGCGCAAACCCTCCCCTTCCACCTTCTCGTCGTAGAAGCACAGAGAGGGAGAGTCGAAGTAGAGGCTCATGATCGGGTACATGGCCCGGTCGTCGGTGTAGGGAGCCGCCACGAGGAAGGGTCTCCAGGCCGCCAGCAAACGCTCTCGCACCCGGTGATCCACCAGGTACTTCAGCTCGATCCTTCCCGCCACACCCATGGGCTACTCCCGGCTCCCCGGCTCCTCGATCCAGCGTCGGCTCGGGCTCGAAGCCAGCCGAGCCGAGAGCTCAGCGGCATCACAGCCCATCACCACACAGCTGGCCCGGATCGAGGCATCGAGGTCTTTGCCCAACGTCTCGAGCTCGGTTTCGACTCCTTCCAGCCGCGAATACAGGCTCGCCTGGACCTCCGGTGCCGGATCCGGGGCGCTCTGCCACTGGTGATACCTGCCGTCGCGAAAGGGCTCGTCTCCGAGCCAGCGTTCGGCGGCAAAGGGGAGCGGGAACCTCTCCAGCGTGTCGTAGTGACGGTCGGAGAGGATGAACGAGACGGAACGACCCGCCGAGCCGGTGTCGAGAAGCCAGGAGAGGAGCTCCGTGGTCGGGTCGCTCATCGGCCGGGGAAACACTCCGTCCGCCACCGCGAGGGTGTAGATCGGGCACAGGGGCCGCAGCTTGCGGTCGACACAGGTCAAGCGATCGCCGCGAACCGTGAGCAGCTCCAGCCGCTCGGCTTCCGCGGGAGCCGCCTCCCCTGCCGAGCCTTCGGCACCAGCCCGTAGACGCTCGAGCCGTTGCGCCGCGAAATGTCGTCCAGGGAGAGAGGCCTGTAGATACAAGCCCTGGAATTGGCGATTGTAGAAGAGATGGACCCAGCGCATCGGCGGCAGGGAGCCCTCTGCTTCCGACCGCAGACTCTCGTACAGCCAGGGATAATAAGGGTCTTCGACCTCGCTCACGGGTACGAAAACGAAGGAGGGCTCGTTCTTCGACTCGGCCAGGAGCACCAGGGGTTGTCGTTCCTGCACCACCAGCCGGCACCGCCAGCTGGCCTTCGCCAAGCCTTCGTCCGAACGTTTCTCCGTCGTCCCGGCGCGACCGCTGACCAGGCACTTTCCGCCTCGGCCATCGGCTTTCATCTGCACATAGACACTAGCAAATGAGCTGTTCGGTACCTCGAGATTGGCCAGCCGCGCCATCTTCGAGCGCGGCGCCCAGAAGGCGGCCAGCAGCAGGGCTACCGCCAGGGCGAAAAAACCGAGGCGTTGGATCAAGAGTAGTGGTCTGCCGGTTGGTTCATCTCACGAATTGGCGAAGCCTTCTCGGGCCTGTACGTAGAGACCGACCTCGGGCTTCGCGGTCTGGGCCATCACAAAGGATCTGGTGTCCGACACCCTCAGTATACCAGGGGCGGACGCCAAACCGTGGCTCACGGCCTGCGCTCCTCCTGTTCTACCGGGGTCCTCCGGAGGATCCGAGCAGAAATCTGGCAGAATGTGACCCTCGGATTCGCCATAGGTTGCGCTCCGACATCGGTCTCTCCCGGGCGTCTGCCCGGGCGGCGAAATACATCATGTTTTCCTCCAGGAGTCGTCGCAATGACCATCAGCACACCATGCCTCCCTGCCCTGCCCGCGCCGGCCCGGCGTCGATCTCGAAAGCTCTTTCTCTGGTTGCTCGTGTTCCTGTGCGCTTCCACCCTTGGCGCACAACCCACTCAGGACGATCTTGCTCGAGCTCGACGCGCGGTCGAGCAGCTTCGTGATCTCGATCGCAATCCCACCGCGAGCGATGGCGAGACTCCGGCCCGGAGCCTCGAGCCGTTTCTGGCCCTCGTGGCGCGAGACGATCGCAGATCGCGGCTCCTCCGCGAGGATTTCGGCATCGCCTTCCAGACCCGAGAGCTGCAGGCGGAGCTCGACCGCATGGCCCGGGACACCCGGCGACCGCGGAAGCTGCGCCAGATCTTCGCCGTCCTCGGCAACGACGCCGACCTGATCGCCGAGGCTCTGGTTCGTCCCTACCTCGTCGAGCGCCGGCTCCGAGGGTTCTTTCCCGCGCGATCAGAGGCCGATCCCGCGGCCGCCGAGTCGGCGCCGGAGTCCTTCGACCGGTGGGTCGAGCGCCGTACCTCGGCAAGCGGTGGCCCGGAGCCCCGGGTCGAGGGGCTGGTGCTGCCCCGGGTGATCGGCCAGGGCACCGACGAGCCCGACTCCTGGACCCGCGAGCTGCCCCAGGGCCCCCCGACCAAACGCGGACAATCGATGGTGTGGACGGGGTCCGAGCTCATCGTGTGGGGTGGCACCATCGCCTCGCCGCCTTCCTCCGGCCTGTGGACCAACGCCGGGTTTTCCTACGACCCGGTGCGCGATGCCTGGCGACCGATCCGCCTCGACGACACCACGCCCGAGCCCCGGGCCTTCCACAGTGCGGTGTGGACCGGCTCGGAGATGATCGTATGGGGCGGCGAGACCTGGAGCGAAGACGCCGACCCGCCCTACTTCGTCGCCCTCGGCGACGGCGGCCGCTACGATCCGGCGGAAGACCGCTGGCTGCCGGTTCCCGACGTCGGCGCGCCCGGCCCCCGACTCGAGCACACCGCGGTGTGGACCGGCACCGAGATGATCGTATGGGGCGGCTTGACCCCCGAGGCCCCCGTGGTCTTTCCGCCGCCGATCTTCCCCGACTACACTCCGCTCGACGACGGGGCCCGCTATGACCCAGCCTTCGGTGGCTGGACGTCCATGGGTGGCTCGCCGCCCACGGCTCGCGGCCGCGCCGCCGCGGCCTGGACCGGCGACACCCTCTTCGTGGTCGGCGGCTCCGACGGCACCTCGTGGCTCGATCCCGACGTCGACAGCACCACCTTCGCGAGCTACGACCCCGTCGACGACTCCTGGGACACCTCTCTTCCCCAACCCCCGGCCGGCGGCCCGATGTCTCCACCCTTCGAGGGTCCCCAGGCCCTGTGGACGGGCGAGAGCCTGTGGGTGGCCCAGCCCGCCAGCGGTCGGCTCCTCGCCAACTACCGCTTCGGGGTCTGGACCCAACCGCCGCCTCCGCCGCCTCCCTCGCGGTCGGATCGCCGATACTCCAGCCTCGCCTGGACCGGCCGCCGGCTCATCCTCTGGGGTGGTCTCACCGGCATGCCCGGCATGGAAGCTCTCGACGCCGGCGGCCTGATTCTCGACAGCCTCGACAACAGCTGGTCGGTGATCGCCCCGGGCACTCCCGGCGCACCGGCGGGGCGTTTTGCTCATTTCGGCGTCTGGACCGGCTCGGAGCTCCTGATCTGGGGTGGGGGTCGGGCGACCGACCCCGTCGCCGGCCCGACTCGGTTCGCCGCAGCGATCTCCACCGGGGCCCGCTTCCAGCCGAATTGGAACCCCGGCGCCGACACCGGCACCTGGGCCGCCATGCCCCTGCCGCCCGACGCAGCGGCCCTCGGCCACAGCATGCTCTGGACCGGAGCCGAGCTGTTGCTCTGGGGAGGTCAGCGGGGTCTCGACGTGGTCACCGGCGGCACGCGGTACGACCCGACTCTCGACCAGTGGTCGTCGACCTCGGAGCTCGGCCAGCCCGCCGCACGCAGCGGCCACAGCGCCGTATGGACCGGCAGCGAGATGCTGCTATGGGCCGGCCAGGACGGCTCCGGCACCCCTCTCGACAGCGGCGGCCGATACCAGCCCGCCACCGACTCCTGGTCGCCCATGGGCGGCTCTCCGCCGGCCGCCCGCAGCGAGCACACCGCGGTGTGGACCGGCTCGGAGCTGCTCGTATGGGGTGGATTCGACGACACCGGGGCCGGGCTCGACAGCGGCGGCAGGTACCAGCCCGGCAGCGATTCCTGGTCGGCCACGGGCGGCTCTCCTCCCGCCGCACGGGGAGGACAGAGCGGGGTCTGGACCGGCGAGGGCCTGCTGATCTTCGGCGGCCTGACCGGCTGCCCCGGCGCCTGTGCCCCCACCGGAGATGCCGCCATCTACGACCCGGTGGGCGACAC
>CAZMEL010000356.1:0-7050 GCA_964565225.1 uncultured Thermoanaerobaculia bacterium
CCCGCCCCTCTACTCCCTGGCTCCAGGCGCCGGTCGAGCACCTGGGCGAGCCCGGCGAAAGAATCCCCGTGGCGAAAAAAGGAGGTCTCGTGGTTGACCAGGATCTCCACCAGTCTCGTCCACTCAGGGTCGTCCTCGGAAGCCGCTAGCAGACGCAGCAGGAATTCGTCGTAGCCGCCGAGCCCGAGATCGACGACCCGCTGCCACAGGCGTCGCGCCAGGTACTCTCGACGGTTCGCCCCGAAGTCGAGGCCGCAGCGGTGGACGATCTGCTCCCGCCAGTCCGCGTGTTGTGCCGTGGTGAGGCTCGGGCGGCCGGGAGAATTCCTCCGAGCGAAGGAAGCCGGCGACACCGCGGCCGCCGGCCGCGAGCTCGGCCAGATCGTCGAAGCCCGGAAGGCCATCGAACCCTCAGGCCGCCCGGTTGGGGAGCTTGAAGGTCGAGACCGACTCGCGGAGGCTGTCGGCCAGCTCCGCCAGCGTGCTGATCGAGACCGCCGCCTGCTTGGTACCCGCAGCGGTCTGCTGGGTGACCTCGGAGATCTCGCCCATCGAACGCGCCACCGACTCCGAGCCCCGAGCCTGCTGCTTCGAAGACATCGAGATCGCCTGGATCAGCTCCGCCAGCTGGCTCGACACCTTCTCGATCTGCTGCAGAGCGTGGCCCGCTTCGTTGGCGACGCCCGAGCCGCTGACCACCTCCTTGGTCGTGTCCTCCATGGCGCTCACCGCCTCACCGGTCTCGATCTGGATGTTCTTGATCAAACCGTCGATGCGCTTGGTCGCTTCGGCGGAGCGCTCGGCGAGTCGCTCCACTTCTTCGGCCACCACGGCGAAGCCACGGCCGGCTTCTCCCGCCATGGCCGCCTGGATCGAGGCATTGAGCGCCAGGATGCTGGTGCGGTCGGCGATATCGCCGATCAGCTGCACGATCTCACCCACCTCTTGCGACGACTCGCCGAGACGTTTGAGGCGTTTGGCGGTCTCCTGCACCTGGTCGCGAATATTGCCCATGCCGTCGATCGTCCGGCCCACCGCGCTGGAGCCCGAACGGGCGCTATCGAGCGCTTCCTGGGCCACCCGGGCCGCGGTTTCGGAGTTGGCCGAAACCTGCTGGATCGAGGTGGCCATCTCGTCGACCGCCGCGGTGGTGTCGACGATCTGACTCGACTGCATCTCGCTGCCCTTGGCCAGGTGCTCGGCCGTCGCCTGCACCTCGCTCGCCGCGGAGCTCACCTGCAGGGTGGTGTCCTGCACCCGGGTGATGATGGTGCGCAGCTCTGCCAGGAGATAGTTGAAGGAGTCGGCGATGGCCCCGGTGATCTCGGCCGTGACCTCGGCTTCGACCGTGAGGTCGCCGTCGGCCGCATCGGCGATCTCCATCAGCAGCTTCTGGATGTTCGCCTGGATCTGGTCTTTCTCTTCCTGCGACTGCACCAGAGAGAGCACGGTTGCGAGCATCGCGTTCAGGTTCGAGGCCATGGACCCGAGCTCGTCGTTGGTCACCACCTCGGTCCGGGCGTCGAAGTTTCCGATACCCACCTGGGCGAAGAGATGGGTGATCGCCTCGACCTGGCGATTGATCCCGCGCG
This sequence comes from uncultured Thermoanaerobaculia bacterium, assembly GCA_964565225.1. Lineage (GTDB taxonomy): Bacteria > Acidobacteriota > Thermoanaerobaculia > Multivoradales > J023 > CAZMEL01. The sequence continues at coordinate 1,593 of CAZMEL010000356.1, forward strand.
ATACCAGGAAACCTGCCAACGCCGCCAGCAGGGTCATGCCGATGGCGAGGCCCAGCTGCAGACGCTGCACTCCTCGCAGGGCATCTCGCCTCGCCAAGAGGTCGCTGCGGGTCTCGGCCACCGCCTGGTCGAAGGCCAGGAGGTTCGCGGTGATCGCGCTGGTTCCCAGCTCGAAGAGCCCGAAGGGATCGACCGTGATCACCTCCGCTTCGAGAAGATCGTTCCGGACAGCCTGGAGAAAGGTAGCGACCACCTCGGTGGTTCCGACCACGGCGCTCCGCAGCTCCGGGGACAGGCCCTGGTCGAGGGCGTAGACCACCTCGACCTCGGACGCGATCTCACCCTCGGTCGTTTCGAGCACCGTCAGCTTCTCGACCACGGAGGCCCGCTCCTCCGGCGTCAGGAGCTGGCGGCTGGCCATGCCGTTGGTCAGGCCGCGCAGCACCCCGAGACGTTCGACCCGGATGGGAATGTCCTCGGCGAGGATTCCGATCAGGTACGAGGTCTTCACCTCCGGATCGGCGGTGAGCCTAGAAGTGTTCTGGACGTGCCGGATCAGGTCGAGCATCTCGGCGATCACCCGGGTATGACGCGCGAAGCTCTCGGCCGGCGCCAGAGATTCTCCTTCCGTCTTCAGACTCTGCCAGTCCCCGGCGATCGTCTGGAGCCGATCGGTGGAATCGAGCTCCCGACCGATCTCTCCGTCGAGGGCGATCAGAGCCTCCAGGGTTTCGTCGACCTTGCCGCGAACTCGCAGGAGCTCCGGCCGCTGGCTGACGTCACCACCGAGCACACCCTGCGTGATACCACGGTGCTGGGGCACCAGCTCGAAGACGTTCTTCAGAGTCTCGATATAGCGCAGGCCGATCAGCTCGCTCTCCGCCTGCTCGAGCTCCTCCTGATTGTCGGAGTACACGAAGTAGGTGCTGACGAGCACCGGGACGACCATCAGGGCGATGATCGCTACCAACTTGAAGGGAATCGAAACACGCATGCAGAATCTCCTATGGCCTGGATCCGGCCTCAATCAAGTCCCGACGTCTGACAAGAATTCACCGGCGGTCCATCCCTCGGCCGCCAGAGCTCGGGCTCGGGGCGAGCTCAGGAGGCCTCCGAGATCGAGCACCGCCAGGAGGCGACCGTTTCGTTCGACCACCCCATCGAGGTATCGAGCCACTTCGCCGGTCACCGCCCGGTCCGGAGTCACGAGCTCCTCCTTGCGGAGCCCGACCATGCCCTGGACGGCGTCGACCAGCACTCCCGCCGTCATCTCTTCCTGGGCACAACGCACTACCAGGAGCCGCGCCCGGGACGAAGGGGTGGCCTCCGTAGACTCGAGGCCCAGCAGCGTCGCCAGGTCGACCACCGCCAGCACCTCGCCGCGCAGATTGGTGACCCCGCGAATCCACTCCGGCACCCCCGGCACCCGGGTCCAGCCGGGAACCTCGGCCACCTCGATCACGGTTCCGACCGGCACCGCGAATCGGCTGGATCCGAGAGCACACACGATGTGGCGGGCGCCGACGGGAGGCCCCTGGGGCAGGGAGAGGGATGGCAGAGAAGCGGCAGCCCGGAGCTGCCGATCGAGGGCGCCGATGATGTCCTCGAGACGCGGAGAGCCTTCCGTCTCCTCCGCGGCGTCTTCGCCGGGCGGGCGGAAGTCTCCGGGTTCTTCGGGTCGGTCGTGTTCCACCAGCGCTCCCTCAGAGATTCTTGGCCACGATCTGCAGGAGCTCGTCGTTGTCGAAGGGTTTGCCGAGGTAGTCGTCGGCACCCTGACGGAGCCCCCAGAAACGATCCGAATCCTGGGTCTTGCTGGTCACCAAGACGATCTTGATGCTCTCGGTGTCGGGCGCCGTCTTGAGCTGGCGACAGACCTGGAAACCGTTCTTCTTCGGCAGAACGACATCGAGAAGGATCAGGTCGGGACGGAGGGTTGTCGCTTTTTCCAGGGCCGCTTCCCCGTCGTCGGCGGTGTAGATCTGATGATCGGTGCCCTTCAGGGCGTCGACCATGAGCCTTTGCTCGGTGGGACTGTCGTCCACCACGAGAATCTTGGACATGGATGCTCCTCCGGGCCCCCTCTCGAGGGAGCCGGCAAGGCGTTCAGTCGGTGGGCAGGTGACGGTCGACGACCTGGAGAAGGGTCTCGGTATCGACCGGCTTCGTGAGGTATTCGACCCCGCCGGCCATTCGCCCTCGCACCCGATCGACGAAGCTGTCGTGACCGGTGAGGAAGACCACGGGCACATGGGAGGTCAGGTCGTTTTCTTTGATCACGCGGCAGATCTTGTAGCCGTCGAGATGAGGCAAGGTGATGTCGAGGATCACCAGATCGGGAACCGCGCCCTGGATCTTCGCCAGGGTCTCCATTCCGTCCTTGGCGAGAACGACGCGATAGCCCTTGTTCTCCAGCGCCGACGACAGCACCTTGCGAATCGTGGCGCTGTCGTCGACTACCAGGATGGTACGAATCCGAATCGGAGACTCGAGATCGGACGTTTCGTACCGCGGGCGTTCGGTCCCGGCTCGCGAGGCGCTTTCCCCGTCACCTTCTGCGAACAGCTCCTCGGCCATCTGCGTGCGCTTCTCGACGTCGATTTCCACGGTATCGCGCCGCGCCCAGCCGGTCTCCTGGCGCCCGAGATTGGTGGGCGTGGCATCCTGCTGGAGAATGGCGACCTGGTGCTCGACCTGTTCGTAGGCGCTCGACAGATCGATATCTCTCGGCGCGAGGCTCTTCGCCAGGCGCAGAGGGGAAAGAGCTTCCGTCGGCTGACCGAGGTTGAGATAGGCCAGCGCCAGAGCGCGGTAGTGGGCCATCAAGTCGCCCGTGGTCACCGCGACTCGCGCGCTCTCGAGGCGTTCGATCGCTGCCTCGACGAGGTCCGTCCGGACCGCCTCGATCTCGATTTCAGCAACATCGGCGAGGCTGAGAACCGATCGGCAGCGCGGGCACTTGAACGGCTTGACGGCGAAGCTCTGGTCGCAGAGCGGGCATTTCCAGTGCTCGCCGGTCTGCAGCTTGCGCCGGCCCAGGCTGCAGCTCTGCTCCCGAGCCTCCTGCAGCCAGATACGCACTCTGTCGTTGCGAGGGTTGATGTCGAGGGCTCGTTCGAGACAACGCTCGAACGATGCCAGATCGGGAGCCACCTTGGCCGACCAGAGCCATACGAGCTCGCTGTCAGCGTTGGTTCTCGCCGCCTGGCGCAGGAGGCGTCGCGCCAGCTCGACCTTTCCGGCCTGCGCTGCTTCGACCCCCTCCTGCAGAAAGTTCTGATCCAGTTCGGATTCCACACTCACCACGTCTACACCCATCACTTTCTCCACCCTCGATGCTTCGCTACTTCTCCGAATCTGGATCCAAACGAATGGAGCTCATCGCCGAGGCCGGGCGTTTTCTGCCCTGGCCCCGGGCGTTCGGCTCATCGCTTGACGAACTGATCGATACCCTCGTTTCGCCAGACCTTCAAGGTCGCGGCGTCCTTGTCGTCGATCTTCACACCGATCGCGTTCACCGGAGCGCTGTGCTTCTTCTGGATCTCGATCCAGTTCTTCTTGATCTGTGGAGTGATACCCATCGTGTTCCTCCTCCTTGGACGGCTCGGTCAAGACACCTCGGCGATGAGACTTTTCTCTCTCACGCCATCACCCGAAGCGCTCTCCGCGGCCATGGTTACCCCCGACGCCATCTGCGCCAGGGTTTGGCTCAGTGAATTCTTCAACCCTTCCATTACGGTCGACATCACAACGGCGAGAGAAAGATGGTGCAGCCCGGCCGCGAGCGACCGCGCCAGCCGCGCGAGGCTCGTAGGGCTCCACTCGGTGATCGCCGCAGCCATCTCCTCTTCCGATTCGTGTCGCTCGAGGTAGAACTCCTGCGTCAGCAACCGGCTCATCACGGAGTGAGGGCTTTCTCCCGCCAGGGCGATCTGTGCCCGCAGGCGTGTCTTCGCCCGTAATTCTTCCTCGGCATCGAGCGGCTCTCGCCAGGTCAGAAGATCCACGGCCACCTGCAGAGCCCGTGCAACGACCTCCTCTAGAATGGCAGGATCCGTGCTGCCCTCGAGCACGATCAGGCCACCGGAACGGAAGGACTCGTAGGTCGCCGAGATGTCGTACACCGATCCATCCGTCTCGCGCAGCACGTGGAAGAGTCGAGAGCTCAATCCACCTCCGAGCACTTCACAGAGCAGGTGCACGCCATACCTCTCGTCGGAATTGTACGCAGGAGCGGGAATGCCGAGGCTGAAATAGGCCTGGTGGCAATTGCCCTCGAGCACTTGCACTCCTGATCCGCCCGGCGCTGGCGCCGGGCGCGGGAGAGGATTCCGACTCAACAGCCGCCAGAAGGCGTCGCGAGCCTGCGCCACGAAATCGCGATGGTCTACTCGACCCGCTGCTGCGACCACGAGACGATCCGGCGAGTAACTCTCCTGCAGGAAATAGATCAAGTCCTCTCGGGTCAACGTTTCGAGGCTTTCGAGGTCTCCGGTGACCGGCCGCCCCAAGGGATGCTCGGGCCAGGCCCGGGCTTTCATGAGCTGGTGAGCGAGCCGCTCCGGCTGGTCGGCCAGGGTGCGGATTTCGTTCCCGATGGCCCGTCGTTCCCGCTCGATGGCTTCTTCGGATAGAACCGGATTGAGCAAGACATCTCCGAGGAGATCGATGGCATAGGTCGAGTGCTCGTCGAGGACCACCGCGAAATAGCAGGTGTAGTCGCGCCCCGTGAAGCCTCCTACCTGCCCACCCGCGCCATCCATGAGCAAGGCGATGTCGCGGGCGCTTCGGTTGCTGGTTCCCTGGAACACCAGGTGCTCGCAGAGATGAGCGATGCCACTCTGCGAAGGCGGCTCGTTGGAGCTACCGACACCGACCAGCACACCAATCGCTGCGGAGCGCACACCCGGCATCGACTGAGTGACGACCCGCACACCGTTCTCGAGGGTAGTTTTCTCGGGATGTTTCAATAGAGTCTGCCTTTGCCTCGTCTCATCGCCGTGCCCCTTGGGAGGGTCCGCAAGAGAATTCTTCGTAGGGATCGAAGGCCAAGACAAAAGAACGGGAGAATGAAAGAACAACAAGAAAAGATCAGATCCGTGAACCCCTGAAGTATAAACATACCGAATGGTCGGTCGCAAGACCTCCGACAATACCCAATGAGGCCGAGAAGCCCTCAGAGTGGCCTGCAGACTGAGCCCTCTCGGTTCTCGATCAGTGAAAAAGCTAAATATTCTTCTTCTGTGTTACCTCACGAATCAGGTTTCTGAAACGCGATTCGAAATCGTAATGGGAAACGAAATCTTTACTTGTTACAAAGGGAGGCCAGAGTTGTTTCTCGCCATCCCTCCCGCCCCCTGATCTGTCTATTTCTACTTTGTCAGATGACGACCTCGATCTCGGAAGAGTCGGCGTTCCTGGAGCCAGGTCGAGCGGGTCAACGACAATCGTGCCGAAG
>CAZMEL010000357.1:0-7037 GCA_964565225.1 uncultured Thermoanaerobaculia bacterium
GAGGAGCTGCAAAGAGATGTCGATCCAAGAAGAAATCTCCCTGATCAAGACCGGTGTCGAGGAGCTGCGTTCCTTCGGGCAGGTGGTGGGAGGGGTCTTCCTCCTGCTCTGGCTGGTGCTCTGGGGCCCCCTGCCCTACTTCTTCGGCAAGGGTGGGAGCTTCCCCGTCCTGCTGGGTATCGGCGGTGTGCTGGTAGCTCTGGGAACCCTGGCGCCCAAAGTGCTCAAACCGGTCTACATCGCGTGGATGTCGCTGGCGGTGGTTCTCGGGTTCTTCATGACGAGGGTGGTGCTGACCCTCTTCTTCTTCCTGGTATTGACCCCGGTCGGGCTCTTCTTCCGTCTCATCGGCAGAGACGCCCTGAACCGCAAGATCGACCGGCAAGCCAAAACCTACTGGATCGAGAAGGAATACCCGATCGCCGATCGTTCGCGGTACGAGAACTTCTTCTGATCTTTCGATCCTTCGGAGACAAGCTCATGAAATCCGTCTTCCTCAAACAGTTCTGGGACTTCCTCAAGGTGCGCAAGAAGTGGTGGCTCGGCCCCATCTTCATCATGCTGCTGCTCCTCGGGCTCCTCGTGGTCACCACCCAGAGCTCGCCTTTGATGCCCTTCGTCTACACCCTGTTCTGAGCCGGGTATTCGACCGGGCATTCACGGTCTGCTTCGACATCGACGCCGAAGATCAGCGGATCGTTTCCGTTCGGGGGCGATCCGCTCCGGCTCGGGGGATTCTTACGCTCGCCGTCTCGGCGTTGGCCGGGCACCGATTTGCCCCGCACAGTCGTCGCCGTTGGGCTCCGGCGGGGGCTCTCCAGGGCGAGCGCGTGAAGTGAGCTCCCCGAGACGCCCCGATCCCTACAGAGTGAACGAACAGGTATCTAGCGCCGTGACGTCGGACACCGCGGCGGCGGTGTTGCCGTCGGCATTGCTGATGACGTAACGGTACACGGAGGGTGGAGCGCCGAGGGTCTTGGCGTGGGTATCTTCCACCTCCAGCTCGAATCCGAGCGTGGTGGTCGCGGCGGCGAAGACCCAGAACTGGCTGCTGAAGCTCTCGCAGCCGTCGAGCACCTTGATCAACACCTCGGGCACTCCTTCGAAAAAGCTCATCAGTCCACCTTCGAAACCCAACACGCCGATCGGGGTCACCAGCGCCTGACCCGACAGCCCACCACCCTGGGCAGTCTCCCAGCTCATCTGCACCCGGAACCGGCGATCCCCCGGACGATGATCGATGCACAGCACCGTAGTGCTGGGAATGCACGGGTCGGGCCCGGTAGACGACACCGTGAAGTTGGTGGCCAGCCGGTTCATGGAGTTCACCGGTGAAGCCACGTCGGAGCCGCTCACCCGAACCCGAACCGGATTCGTGAGAGGGGTGGTCGGCGTATGCACCACGTCGAGCCAGTTCAACCCGCCCTGGCTGGTGTCGACCGGCACATTGATCCCGTTCACCGACATCCCCGCGGCTCCGGGATCGATTCCGGCTCCGAAGTCGTAGAGCCGCACCCGGACCCGGGCGAGGTTCGACACGTCCTCCGCGCCGACGATGGGCTCGACCGTGCCCACCACCGGTGGCACCGTGTCCTGCCCGGTCAGAACGTCGACGAAGATCGCCGTGAGCTTGCCGAAACCGTTGGGGTTCGGGTGTCCGACCGGATCATCGAAGGTCAGATCCTCCGGATCCCAGTAGTAGGTCTCGAAGAGGTCGGGAATCTGCGACCATACCTCGAACGGATCCACCAGCCGGCGATCGGTGCTGAAGGCGGTATCCCGGATCATCCGCGCCAGGTCTCGATTGAGCTCGTTCTCCGGATCGACCAGGGCGTCGGGAAATCTGGGGATCAAGGTCGCGTGGACCGTCTCGACATTGCGCAGAGCCGCCTCGAGGCCCATGGCCTCGAGATTGAAGATCGTCGTCTCGGGGCTGAGCCCCACGCTGATATCGTTGGTACCTTCCATCAACAAGAGCAGGTCGCCCTCGCCGACCGTGATCTCGTCGAACACCTCGATCAAGCGGTCCAGGGCGGTGTTGGTCTTTTCCCCTCCCAAACCGAAGTTGTGCACGTTGACGTTCTGGCCCGCGTTGCGCAGTCGGTTCTGGAGCCGGCGAGGGTACCCGCACTCCTCCCGACACTCACAGGGGCAGTCGTCGAAACCCAACGCCTCGGTGACGCTGTCGCCGAAGGCGATGATCTTCTGGGGTTGGGCCTCCAATGAGCTCCCGGTGAGGATTCCGAAGGCCAACAGGCACACCGCGAGCCGAACGAACGAGCCCGCCCGGTGCCGAGCGAAGAGAAGAATACGATTCCAGATTGCAGCGCAAGTCTTCATGGTACGTCTCCTGACGCGGCGATTATACGAAGAACCGCCGTTCCCTACATCCCCACCGTTTGCAGCCCTGCCAGGGCCTCCTCGGCAGCCCGACGAAGATCCTGCATCCCCATCTCCATACGCTCGCGGTGGGTCCGGAAGGAGAGCACACAGATCCGAAGGGCAAACCCGATACCGGGCAGGATCGTGCCCGTGAGCATCACCCGCTGCCGCCGGTTGATCCGATCGATGAAATCTCGATTCAGACGGTCCAGCTCTTCCGCCGTGCACCCCTTCGGACGGAGCCGGAAGACCACCAGGGAGAGCTGTGGCTCCGCGAGGATCTCGAGCTCCGGGACCTGCCGCATCTCGTCGGTGGCCCAGGCGGCCAGGTCCAGCTTCTCGTCGAGCTGCCGCCGAAACGCACCCGCTCCGTGCATTCGAAAGGGCAACCAGATACGCAGACCGCGAAAATCGCGCGAGAGCTCCGGCGAGATCTCGCAGAAATCGATCTGCTCGAGATCGTCGCGCAAGGTGGGCAGATAGTCGGCCCGCGCGCTGTGGGCTCGATGTAGGGTCGCGAGGTCGCGCACCAGGAGACAGCCCGTGCCGTAAGGCATGAAGAGGCCCTTGTGGGGATCCAGGGTCAACGAATCGGCCCGTTCGATTCCGCGCAACGTCGCCTTTCCCCGGTCGGTCATCACGAAGAAACCGCCGTAGGCGGCGTCGACGTGCAACCAGAGCTCTTCCTCGGCCGCGAGATCGGCCATCGCCTCCAGGTCGTCGACCGCGCCGGTATTGGTCGAGCCGGCGTTGGCGACCAGCAGGAAGGGCTGCAGGCCACGCTGGCGATCCTCGGCGATCTCGTGCCGGAGCACGTCGAGGCGTACACGGAAGTGATCGTCGCAGGGGATCTCCCGGACCCGCCGGGCCGGGAATCCCGCCAGGCGCGCCGCCCGTGCCACCGAATGGTGGGCCTGATCGGAGACATAGATCGTGCCGGCCAGGAAGTCTTCGGGCAAACGCTCCTGCCGCGCGGTGACCACGGCCGTCAGATTGGCGATCGAGCCGCCGCTGGTCAACACGCCGCCGGAGCCCGCGGGCAAGCCGACGAAGTCGCAGAACCAGCGGATCACGTTGGTCTCCAGCTGCACCAGCCCCGGCGCCGGCAACCAGGCGCCGATGTAGCGATTCACGGTGCTGGAGATGAGGTCCGCCACCCCGGCGTGGGGCACGCCCCCTCCGGGGATGAACGCCAGGTAGCCCGGGCCGGCGGTGTTGAAGGAGACCGGAATCGCCCGTTCGAAGAGCAGGTCCAGCAGCTCTTCGAAGGAGGCGCCGCCATCGGGGACCTCCTCTACCAGCGCTTCCGCCAGCTCCTTACCACCTCCAAGGCCGGCCGCGGGCTGGGTATCGAGAGACGCCAGGTACCCGACCAGACGCTCGGTGGCCTGGTCCGCCAGCTGGCGGAAGGCTTCGGGAGACAGCTCGAGGGGTCGATCGAAGGGACCGGGGGGCAAAGATTCGGACATCGGCACGGATTGTATCCCCTACCCCACAGAATTCCTCGGCCGAGGTAGGATCGACTCCCTCATCATGTCGATCTCCTTCTCTCCATCCAGCGGCCAGCTCCGGAGGCTCCGCCGATGCCTGACCAGAGCCGCTGTGGTCGCGGTGCTCCTCGCGGGTTGCGGCCCGGAGACCTCGTCCGTGGCTTCGGATTCCCCGAACCCACGCCAGGAGTTCGAGAGGATCGCCGAAGAGCTGCTGGCCGGTGACAGCGCCTTCTTCGGCAATCTCGAGCTCGAGACCCTGGAGGAAGTGGCCCAACGCCAGAACCTGACCGGTGAGCAGCGGCTGCAGGTGCTGCTGGAGCTCACCGCCCAATACCTGCGGGTCGGCCGGGTGGACGACGCGGTCACCCAGATCGAAACCGCTCGCGACTTGCTGCCGGAAGTAGGGCCAGGAAAGTCGAAGCTGGCGGCGGCGCGGGTGGCACGGCTCCGCGGCGTGACCTACCTGCGCAAGGCCGAGGCGGAGAACTGCGTGCTCCAGCGCAACGGCGACGCCTGCATCTTCCCCATCCGCGACGGTGGGGTGCACCACCAGGGCGGGCCGGCCGCGATCGCTCGCGAGAGCTACCTCGAGGCCATGCGACTACAGCCCGACGACGGCACCGCCGCCTGGCTGGTAAACCTGCTCAGCATGGCGATCGGCGACTATCCCGAGGCGGTGCCCGCCTACTACCGCATTCCTCCCGAAGCATTCGCCTCGTCCAAGGATCTCGGCCGATTTCGCGACATCGCGCCAGACCTCGGCGTCGACCGATTCGACAACTGCGGTGGCGTGATTGCCGACGATTTCAACGGCGATCATCTGGTCGACATCGTCACCTCGACCTGGGATCCGCGCGGACCCCTCGCCTACTTCCAGAACCGGGGAGACGGCACCTTTCTGCCCCGGGCAGCCGAATCACGGCTCGACCAGCAGCTCGGCGGCCTCAACCTGATCGGTGGCGACTACGACGACGACGGCGATCTCGACATCCTGGTGCTGCGAGGCGCCTGGCTCTTCGAGAAAGGCCAGATCCGGAACTCGCTCCTGCGCAACGAGGGCGACGGCACCTTTCGCGACGTGACCCGCTCGGCCGGCCTCGCCGAGCCCGCGCGGCCCACCCAGGCCGCGAGCTGGGGCGACTTCGACAACGACGGCGATCTCGACCTCTACATCGTCAACGAGCGGGCCGACTCCGCCGCCGGCACCAGCTACCCGGCCCAGCTCTTCCGCAACGAGGGCGACGGCACCTTCGTCGACGTGGCGTCGAGCGCCGGGGTCACCAACGACCGCCACGGCAAGGGCGTGGCGAGCGGCGACTTCGACAACGACGGGGACCTCGATCTCTACGTTTCGAATATCGGCCCCAATCGCCTCTACCGCAACGAAGGAGAGCTCCGCTTCGTCGACGTCGCTCTCGAGCTCGGAGTGGCGGAGCCCGTGGGGCGCAGCTTCGCCTCGTGGTTCTTCGACGTCGACAACGACGGCTGGCTCGACCTCTTCGTGGCCGCCTACCAGGCCTCGCCGGGCGACGTGGCCGCCGACTATCTCGGCGCCCCCCACCGCGCCCTCCTGCCACGGCTCTACCGCAACGAAGGCGGCCGGTTTCGCGACGCCACCGCCGAGCTCGGCCTCGACCACGTGTACCTGCCCATGGGGGCGAACTTCGGCGATTTCGACAACGACGGCTGGCTCGACCTGTACCTCAGCACCGGCGACCCCGACTTCGAGACCCTGGTGCCCAACGTGGCCCTGTGGAACGACGGCGGCCGGCGCTTCGTCGACATCACCAGCTCGTCGGGCCTCGGCCACCTGCAGAAGGGCCACGGCGTGGCCTTCGCCGACTTCGACAACGACGGCGACCAGGACATCTACCACCAGCTCGGTGGTTTCGTACCCGGCGACAAATACCACAACGCCCTCTTCCTCAATCACGGCCACGGTCGGCACCACCTGACCCTGCAGCTCGAAGGTCGCCGGAGCAACTCCCGCGGAGTCGGGGCCCGCATCCGGCTGCGGCTCGAAACCTCCGAGGGAGATCGCGAGCTGCACCGGGCCGTTGGCGCGGTGAGCAGCTTCGGCGGCTCGCCGCTGCGCCAGGAGATCGGCCTCGGCGAGGCCCTCTCGATTCGCGAGCTCGAGATCTGGTGGCCCACCTCCGGCACCCGGCAGCGGTTCTCGTCGCCCCCTCTCGACTCCACTCTCCGGATCGTGGAAGATCAGGCCGATTACGAGATCCTGGAGGTGCCCCGATTCGACTTCGCACAATGATCTGTCCGGCTCGCCTGGCTCGCCCCCGAGCCTCGAGCTCCAGCCCTCGAGCGCTCCTGTTCCTCTGCGGGCTCCTGGCCGTCGCCTGCAGTCGGCCTCCCGAGCTGCCCGACTACGGTCCGTGGCAGCGGTTCGGCGAAGATCCGCTGGTCGGCCGGCTCCTCGAGCAGCGCCTCGAAGCGGTGCGGCAGGCCCCTGGCGATCTCGAAACCTGGCTCGCCCTCGGCGGGGCCTTCGAGGCCAATGATTTCCTTCCCGAGGCCCGGGCGACCTACGAGGCCGCGAGCCGCCTCGGAGCCGAAGAGCCCCGGCTCTGGTACCACCTCGCCAACACCCGGATCGCCGCCGGCCAGGTCGAAGAGGCCATCCCCCTCTTCGAGAAGGCCCTCGAGCTGGCGCCGAGCTACGCACCCACACACTGGCGTCTCGGCCTCGCCCATCTGCGGCGGGGCAAGCTGGACCCGGCCACGGAGTCCTTTCAGCGCGCGCTCGACCTCGCCCCGAATCTCTTCGCAGCTCACCTCGGCCTGGCACGGATCGACCTGCAGCGCGGGGAGCCTGCGGCCGCGGCCGCCCGCCTCGAGCAGGTGTTGCAGGTGAAGCCGGGGCTCGCCGCCGCCCACCACCTGCTCGGCCTCGCCTACCGCCAGCTGGGGCGCTCCGAAGAAGCCCGTACTCACCTGCGGGCCGGCATTCCCGGCAACCCCTCCGGCGAGCGCAAGGCCGCCCTCGCCGCGCCGACGGGTCTGGACCCCTGGCAGGAAGAGCTCGCCGGCTCCCGGGTGAGCCATCGCATGCTGGTGGAGGTCGCCGGCCAGGCCTTCGCGGCCGGCGACTACGCCAAGGCCCAGTCGACATTGCAAACCCTGCGCGAGCACCGGCCCGACGACATC
>CAZMEL010000358.1:0-6984 GCA_964565225.1 uncultured Thermoanaerobaculia bacterium
GCGCCGACCCAGACGTGGTGTTTGTACCAGTCGTAGGGCGGCTCCGGATCGATCGGGAGCGCGGTGTAGGTGTGCGCCTCCAGCAAGGCTCCGGTGGAGTCGGTTACCGTCACGATCCTTCGCTCGTACCCGGTACCCAATCCCTCGGCCCGGTCGAGGCTGCCAAGACCATCGCGGCTGATCTCGAAGAGACGACCCATCACCAGATCCTGGTGATCGCAGGTGGCGAAGGCGTCACACTTGCCCGAGCCGTCGGTTCCGATCTTGTGGAATCGCAGGGAGTACCCCTCCAGTCGGAACGAGCCCACCACCCGCGCACAGGGAGCCCGGCGCAAGATTCGCCGCAGCGACATGTTCGATCCGTAGGCGAAATACCTCTCCACTCCCTCGACCTCCTCCGGCTCGGCCCATCCGGTCCAGCCATCGACCTCGGATCGGCTCGGTCACCGCGCAACCCTATCCTGTCCCGAGCCTTCCCGGGCCCGCGACAAGAGATTCCAGACATAGAAGAGCAGAGGCACCGGTGCAAGAGCCAACAGCAAGGCGGTATTCGAGTCGGTGACGGGCTCGGCTCCCTGGCGGTTGACGTGGATCACTGCATTGCCGATGCCGTGCAGCGCCGCCACGGGCCAGAGAGAACCGCCCGCAACGACCAGAGCTCCGAAGACGATGCCCAGGAGCAGAGCCCATACCAGCTGGGCGCCGGTGCGTAGGGGCTCGGCCCCCGCCAGAACGTTCAGAGCATGAGGAGCGCTGAACAACGCGCTCGAGACGACGAGAGAACGCCAGAGCGCTGACCGGGATTCTCCCCAGCGGCGCAGGAGGCTCTCGAGCACGAGTCCGCGGAATACGACCTCTTCCATCACCCCTGCCGCCAATCCGTTCAGTGCGACGAAAACGAGCAGGAGATGGTCGCTCGAATGCAAACCGTAGCCGCCGGTGAGCAGGTAGGGATAGACCACCAGCAGGTAGGCCAGCGGCAAGGAGGAAAGCCTCCAGGCACTCCGATCAGCCGGCCAGCGCAAGCGATGCTTCCATCCCAACCTCCACAGGAACGCACCGGCAACGAGGGCGAGCAGACCGCGCCCGACGATCCCGAGGATCTCCTGCAAGAGGATCTCCCGAAACGCCGAGGCCACCACCGTCAGCAGGATCAGTGCCACCACGAAGGCGAGGGTCACGAGCGTCGAGAACAACACGGGCCGGCGATGCGCCAGCGATGAAATGTTCTTCGCCACGGAGCTCCCTACGGAGACCCGGACCCGTTGGTTACACTCGTCGCCCAGGCCCAGGATTATGTTACTTTGCCGGTCCACGAGGGAGGAACACCGAATGAGCAAGACGATCCGTCTCACCTGCATCGACGACGCCAACGACAAGGTTTTTGCCGAATCCGCGGTCGACAGCGGAATGCTGCCCGAGTCGTTTCGCAACGTGACGACCCTGACGATCGGAGATCACGACTGGCGATTGCTCGAAGCCGAGCCCCTGACCCGCGAGGAGCTCGAGGCGTCGGGCCGGGTGGAGCTGCGGCTGCGCAAGCTCGACGCCCCGGATCCCTCCGAGTCTCTCTTTTCCCTGCCGACCCTGTGCAACGACCTGCCCGAGACCAACGGTCCCCTGCTCGATGGCAGCGAGCTCCTGCTACACAGCGACGACTGGCGGCAGGTGGAGCTGGTAGCTCGGGCCGACCAGACCGCGGTCGACGAGGAGCTGGGTTTCATCGCCCAGGTGCTCCGGGACGCCCAGGCCGACGAAGGCTTCGCCGCGATCCACATGCGGCGGAAGCTCGAGAAACCGTTGCGCCACGCAACGATTCCCCTCCAGGAGCTGCGCGACGCGATGACCGAGGCCAGGGAGTCGCGGGTGGTGTTCGAGAGCTCGTCCAACTGTATCGACCATTCCTTCTCGTTCTTCCTGACCCCCGACCTGATCCTCTACGGCCAGGCTCCCGAAGGCCGGGTCGAGATTCTCGCCGCGGCCCTCATGACCCACGCCGACTGGAGGCCCGAGCACCAGGCTCTGCGCGATCTCGCGGCCCGCCACGACCTGCTGCTGGTCGACTGGTGCCGGTGCCGCCAGGCCGCGGCGGCCGACGAGAGCTTCGTCTCCACCCTGCAGGCGACCCCCGCCTGATCGGCCCTCCGCGACTACACCAACGTTGCGAGAAAACGGGAGGCCGGCGAGAGGCGAATCCCTTCAGGCGTCTGGACATCACGAGTCCCTCTCGCCGAGATCTGCCAGGCTTCGGCGTCGGGATGGCGACTCCGCAGCAGGCGCAGGGAGGTGTCGAGAGACACGTCGGACAACTTGCACTCCACGAGGAGCTCGGGCTTGCGGTCTTCGGTCACGACGAAATCCACTTCCCTTCCGTCCCGATCTCGGAAGTACCGTAGCTCCAGGTCGCGCCCCTGTGTGTCCTGCTGCCAGTGCACCCATTTCAGCAGATGGCAGGCCACCAGATTCTCGAATCGCGACCCCGGCTCTCGCACCAGGCTCCAGTCGTAGTGGTAGTGCTTCTGCGCCTTCTGGATCGCTCGGACCCTGGGCGAGCCCACCGGAGACACTCGGAAGATGGCATAGAGGCGCTCGAGAATCTGCAACCAGCTCGACACGGTCTTGTGACTGACCCGCAGGTCTTCTCGCAGCGCCTGCACCGACAGAGGAGAGCCGACGAGCTCGGGTAGCCGCAGAGCGAGCAGCTCCAGCTGCCCCAGATCCAAGACCCTCTCGAGGCTCGTCACCTCTTCCCGAATCAGCCGGTTTCTGTACTCCCGCGACCAGCGACGAGCCTCTACCTCCGAGCCGCCGAAATAGGGTTCCGGAAAGCCACCCAGCTCGAGCAGCTGCTCGAGGTCGCCAGGAGCCATCGAGAGCTCGGCGAACGAGAGCGGATGCAACCTCAACAGGTGGTATCGACCCTGCAGGGAGTCTCCCGAGTAGCGGTAGTAATCGAGCCGCGCGCTACCGGTCACCAGGATCTTCTGCTCCGGCCGGGCATCGTAGATTCCCTTCAAGAAGCTTCGCCAGAGCCTGTATTTGTGAATCTCATCGAAGATCCACAGGTCGCCGATCGGGAGCTCCCGGCGCAAGATCCGCTCTCGGTGCTCGGGAACGTCCCAGTTCAAGTAGGCACCCGAAGCTTGCGGGAGACTCTGCGCCAGAGTGGTCTTGCCGACCTGCCGAGGTCCAGCGACAAAAACCATCTTCCGCTCGAGGTCGGCTTCGACCTGAGAGGAGAGATACCGAGTTGCTATGGGCCGATTCATAGCAAACAGGGTACGGCAAATTTCACCTATAGTCAAAATTTGCCGCGGCAGAATTCACCCATCGTCGAAATTTGCCGAAGCCACCGAAACCATATTTCCGACGACTCGAAGCCCCTATCCCCGTCCGAATCAAAGGTTCCGATAAGGTTGGCACCATGGAAGAGCTGGTGAAGAATGCCCGTTTCTGCCTCCGTGGCGAGATCGAAGGAGAGCTCCGCACCTGGCCTCTCCTGCCGGGGACCCGCCTGGTCGGCAGCTCGCCCGAGTGTGCGGTGCTGTTGACGGCAAAAGGCGTTTCCCGGCGCCACGGAAAGCTCGTCGTGACGGACGGAGCCCTCTCGATCGAAGACCTCGGCAGCGTCAACGGAACCTTTCACCAGGGCCGACGAATCGAGCGCACCGAGCTGCGACCCGGCGACGAGGTGCGCTTCGGGCCGGTGCGCCTTCGTGTCGACCTGGTACCGGCCGCCGACGCCGAGCTGGGCCTCGCCTTCGAGCTCTCGCGCGGGGCCGAGTCGGCGCTCTCCCATGTCACCTCTCTCTTCCCCACCGAGCTCGCGCGGGGAGCCTCGGCCGACCTGGTCTTGATCGACGCTGTCCTCGATCGCCTGACGGTGGTTCCCGATGCGGACCTGGCCGGGGCCCTCGGTCTGATCGCCACCGCTCACGGGGCCCATGGAGCGGCCTTCGTGCAGTGGGCCCGGAGTGGCCCGGCAACGGTGATCGCCAGCAGCGGTACGTTCGGAGCCGTGCCCGCCGGAGCCGAGATCCGCCCACATCTGGGCGAGGTCGGCGAGGTCGCCTGGCGGCCCGGCGAAGAGAGCGCCGGTGCCTGGGGACCGCTCCTCCCCGGCGAGCCGCGGGAGCCCGTCGGCCTGCTGCTCTGGGGTGGCGGACCGGTGCCGGAAGAGCTCCCGCTCGTGACCACACTTCTGCGCCTGATCGTCGCTATCCATCGCTCGCCGGTCGCCGGCCTCACCGACGAGGCTCGCCCCACCGGCCCGGCAGATCTCGTGGCTCCGTCAGGCATCGTGCTCGGGGAGTCGCCGGCCATGGTCTCTCTCTACCAGCAGATCCGCTCGCTGGTGCGCGGCGATACGCCGGTCCTGGTGCTCGGAGAGACCGGGGTCGGCAAAGAACACGTGGCCCGCATGCTCCACCTCTCCTCCGACCGGGCTTCGAAGCCTTTCCTGGCCGTCAACTGCGCGGCGATACCGGCGAATCTGCTGGAGGCCGAGATGTTCGGCATCGCCAAAGGAGTCGCCACGGGGGTGGAAGCCCGGCCCGGCGCCTTCGTGGCCGCCGAGGGTGGATGCCTTTTTCTCGACGAGATCGGGGAGATGCCCTTCGAGCTCCAGGCCAAGCTGCTGCGGGCCCTGCAAGAGCGGGAGGTCACCCCCGTGGGCTCGACCCCACGCTCCGTGGACGTACGGGTGATCGCCGCCAGCAATCGCGACCTGGCCCGCCGCGCCGAAGAAGGTGTGTTCCGCGCCGATCTCTACTATCGCCTCGCCGGCTACGAGCTCGAGGTACCGCCCCTACGCCAGCGCCGCGAGGATCTCCCCCGCCTGCTCGGGCTCTTCCTGCAACGTTTCGCCCGACAACACGGCAAGAAGGTGCGCGGCGTCACCGTCCAGGCTCTGCGGGTCCTGAGCGAACACCGCTGGCCGGGCAATGTACGGGAGCTCGAGCACGAGATGCGCCGCGTGGTGCATCTATGCCCCAGCGGCCAGGCCGTCGACTCGCAGATGCTCTCCCCCCGCCTGCACGGCCAGGCCGAAACCGCCAGCGAGCCGGGATCGGCTGCCGAGCTCGAGTCCGGCGGGCTCGAAGCCCAGGTCGAGGCCCTCGAACGACGCCTCATCCACCAGGCGCTCCGCCGCACCGCCGGCAACCAGACCCGCGCCGCCAAGCTGCTCCGGGTCTCCCGCAGCGGATTCCTCAAACGCCTCAAACGCCTCGGCATCAAGAGCGGCGACTACCTTCCCTGAATCAGAGCTCTCCATTCTCTTCCAGCCAGGCCTCGACCGCGCGCCACAGGCGGGGTGAGTGTCCTGGAGCTGCGGACAGGGTCTCGCGGGCAGCCCGGGCTCGACCGAGCCCCTCTTCTTCTCGGCCCTGGGCGAAGAGGGTTCGGCCCAGCTCGAACTCGGCTTCGGCGGCGAAGGCCGGGTCGCGACCGGTGGCGGGCCAGAGCTCGAGGCTCCGGCGCAGAGTTTCCTCGGCCTCGGCGAAACGACCGAGGCCGAGGAGGGAACGGCCCTCTCCGAGGCGGCCATGGGCGATGAGATAGTGATCTGCCGGCAGCTGTCCCGACCAGATCTCCAAGGCCTGGCGATGGCCGCGGAGGGCGGTGGTGAAGGCCCCCAGCTCGTTGTGTGCCTCCGACAGGTTGTAGAGGGAGAACCCCACCATCAGGTGGCCCGGTCCGAGGCTTTGGAGATGGATGTGGTGGGCGCGGCGGAAGAAGTCGAGCGCCTCCCCGGCGAAACCCTGCTCGGTGAGCGCCGAGCCGATGTTGTTGAGGATCACCGCCAGGTTGGGGTGCCCTTCGCCCTCGTGGCTCCGGTAGATCTCCTCGGCTCGGCGGTAGTGCGCCAGGGCCTGCTCGAGATCGCCGAGACTGGAAGAGACCGTGCCCAGATGGACCAGGGTATCGGCGTACCGGGAGTGCTCTTCGCCAAACGTACCGGCATAGATCTCCAGCGCCCACTCGAACGCTTTCCGCGCCTCCTCGTAGGACCCGGTGTCGAGGGACAGGGCGCCGAGCCGGTCGAGGATCGTCGCCACTTCCGGGTGCTCGGGGCCCAGGGTTCGCTCGTAGATCCGCAGCGCCTTCCACAGCTCCTCGCTGGCCTCGTCGAAGGAGCCCAGCTCCTTGAGAGCCGTTCCCAGCCGGAGGTGGGAGCGGGCTCGTTCCACGGGGTGGCTCTCCCCTTCCGGGCGCAGCTCCAGGGCCCGTCGATGCTCGGCAAGTGCAGTCGGCAGGTCGCCCGCACGCTGCGCGATCAGGCCGCGGTGGTCTGCCAGCTCGGCCTCGAGCTCCGGGGACGTCTCCAACCGGGCCAGCACCGCGCTGGCGAGGTCTGCATACTCCCGTCCTCCGTCGGCATCTGCTCGCAGGTATCCCTCGACTCGCGCCATGCGCACGAAGACCTCGGCCGCCACCCGGTCGTGGCCGCCGGCCTCGGCAGCCCGCAGGGCCGCAGCGAAGGCATTCGCCGCTTCACCGGTATCGCCGGAGGCTTCCAGCAGACGGCCCAGGTCCAGCCGGGCCTCGGCGATGGTGGGCCAGAAACCGATCGCCACCGCCTCCCTCTCGGTTTCCCTGGCGACGGTCAGGCCGGCGGCGAAGCGCCCGGCAGCCAGCAGCGCCTGGGCCGAAGCGAGCCGCTCCTGCACGGCCTCGAGACGCTGGCGCCGCTCGGGATCGGGCGGTGCTGCCTCGGGAGCCATCAGCGCGGCCACGTCGGAGCAGTCGTCCAGCGGCGCCAGTGACGCCGACGCTTCGACCGCTCGCAGCAGGTCGGTACCTGGCGAGCGAATCAGCAGATCGCTCAGGGCCCCGAGCTGGCGCCGACGTTTGTCGAGACACAACATGCGCCGATCGAGCAGATCTTCCGACTGCTCCCCGAGCCGGTGGGTCGCCTCGCAGGCCGACGTATACAGGTCGAGCCACTGGCCGCGGTACCGGTCGAAGGCGGCGCTCACCGCC
>CAZMEL010000359.1:0-6948 GCA_964565225.1 uncultured Thermoanaerobaculia bacterium
CCGACGAGCACCAGGCGGGTGGCCCCCTGCTCGGCAAGGCTGCGGGCCAGCTCGAGGCCCACGCCGCCGAGGCCGCCGGTGACCAGGTAGATGCCGTCCGCCCGGAGGTCCGGTGCTCGGGTGGCGGTTTCGGCCCGGCGCTGGAACGCCGGTGCGAAGCGGCGCCGTCCGCGCCAGGCCACCGCGGGCTCGGCGGCGGCCGGGGACTCGTGCAGCTCGGCGCGCAGCTGGTCGAGAGCCCGTGTGCGAAGCTTCGGCGAGTCGGTTCCCTTGAGGTCCACCACCCGGCAGCGCAGGCTCGGCAGCTCCAGGGGCAGTGCCCGGGCCGGGCCCTGGACCAGGGCGGAGAGCAGGTCGGGGCTCTCCTCGCCGGTGATCTCCTGCAGCTCGCGGGTGACGAGGGTCAGGGCGACGGGCGTTTCCGGATCTTCGTGGTGGTCGGCGCAGGCGCGTCCGAGCCACAGAAGCGCGTGGAAGCACCGGCCGACAGCGCTTTCGTAGGTCTCTTGCGAGAGGTCGTCGAGAGACCAGAGGAAGGCGATCCGCCGCGGCAGGGTACCGGCTGCCTCCAGCTCCCGGAAGAGCATCGCGAAGTCTTCCCGGCGACCCGGAGAGAGCTCGAAACCTTGCTGCAGGTTGCCGCTGTAGGACTCGCCGGCCCGGGCGGAGACCACCTGGTGGCCCTTCTGCCGCAAGGAAGCGGCGAGCTCGTCGCCGAAGCCGCCTCGATCGGCGAGCACCAGCCAGCGGTCGGGCTCGGTCGCGGTCTCGGCGGGAGCCGGGATCTCGTGCCAGACCGGCGTGTAGAGCCAGTCCGCGGGATCTTCCGATCGCCCGACCGAGAGTGCCTTCGGAGCGCTGGCCATCGCAGCGTCGGGATCCGGCTCTACCCAGTAGCGCTGGCGCTCGAAGGGGTACGTGGGCAAGCGCACCCGCCGACGAGACTCACCCTGCCAGAAACCGTCGAGGTCCAGGTCGCATCCGGCCATCCACAGCTGCCCGAGGCTTGCGAGGAGCACTCGGAGATCGGCGGTCTGCGCTTTGGGATGCGGAAGCGTCGGCAGCACGTTCCGGCCAGCGGCGATGCGGCGGGCCAAGGTGCCCAGGGTGTTGCCCGGGCCGACCTCCACCAGGAGCAGGTCCGAGCTCTCGTCGAGCAGGGTCGAGACCCCGTCGGCGAAACGCACCGCCCGGCGCAGGTGCTGCGCCCAGTACTCCGGGTCGGTGGCCTGCGCGGCGGTGATCCAGGTACCGGTGAGATTGGAGACGAAGGGTGTTCGTGGCGCCCGGCGCTCGACCGCGGCCACCGCTCGGGTGAAACGATCGAGGATCGGATCCATCATCCCGGAATGGAAGGCGTGGGAGGTCAACAGCCGGCGATGGGAGATCTCCCGTTCCTGCAGGGTCCCACAGAGCCGGTCGATGGCCTCGTCGGGACCCGACACCACGGCCCGCGACGGGCCGTTCGAGGCGGCGACCGAGAGCTCCTCGCCGAGCAGGCCCTCGAGCTCCTCGGCGGGCAGGGAGACCGCCAGCATCGATCCCTCGGGGAGCTCCTGCATGAGCTGCCCGCGGGTGGCGATCAGGGCCAGGGCGTCTTCGAAGGTGAAGACTCCGGCGAGGCAGGCGGCCACGTATTCCCCCACCGAGTGCCCGAGACAGGCGGCGGGTGCGAGGCCCCAGTGGGCGAGCAGGCGCGCCAGAGCGTATTCGACGGTGAAGAGGGCCGGTTGGGCCACCGCGGTCCGGCTCAGGGCGCGGGCGGCTTCCTCGGCGTCGGCGTCCGGGGCGGGGAAGAGCAGGTCGCGGAGGTCGAGGCCGAGCCGTGGACGCAGGATCTCGGCGGCCCGGTCGACCTGCGCGCGGAAGACCGCCTCCGTGCGGTAGAGACCTTCCGCCATGCCGGGGTGCTGGGCGCCCTGGCCGGGGAAGAGAAAGGCCACCGGCGGCGGATCGGTCGCGGCCTCGCGGCCGGGGCGATCGGCGACGAGGGCTTCCCGCGCTTCCTCGTGGCTCGAGGCGGCCACGGCCAGGCGATGGGAGAAGGCTCGGCGACCGGTCATCGAGGTGTAGGCCACGTCGGCGAGGGGTTGCTCGGGATGTTTCTCCAGGTGTGCCGCGAGGCGTTGCCGGGCGGCTTCGAGCGCTTCCGGTGAGCGGGCCGAAAGAGTGAGCAGCTGCACCTCTCGCGACGGGCCCGAGGGCTCGCGTTTCGGCGCCTGCTCGACCACCGCGTGGGCGTTGGTGCCGCCGATTCCGAAGGAGCTGACGCCCGCCCGCCGGGGCAGCGGACCCGTCCACGGTCGGCGCTCGGCGTTGACGTAGAAGGCGCCGAAATCGATGTGCGGGTTGGGCTCGCGGAAATGCAGGCTCGGAGGGATCTCTCCACTCTCCACCACCAGTGCGGCCTTGATCAGGCCGGCCACCCCGGCGGCGGTGTCGAGATGGCCGAGGTTCGACTTGATCGAGCCCACGGCGCAGCTCTCCGGCTCCGCGCCGGAGAACACGCGGTTGAGGGCGCTGATCTCGATCGGGTCGCCCAGAGGGGTGCCGGTTCCGTGGGCCTCCACGTAGCCGATCTCGGCGGGAGTCACTCCGGCCTGGCGCTGGGCGGCGGCGATCACCTCGGCCTGGCCGTCGGCGCTGGGGGCGGTGTAGCCCACCTTGGCGGAGCCGTCGTTGTTGATCGCGGTGCCGCGGACCACGGCGCGGATCGGGTCGCCGTCGGCGAGAGCCCGGGACAGGCGTTTGAGCACCACCACGCCCACGCCGCTGCCGCGCACCGTGCCGGCGGCGTCGGCGTCGAAGGCCCGGCAGTGGCCGTCGGGCGAGTGGATGCCACCGCTCTGGTGCTGGTAGCCGCGGACCTGGGGCACGGTGATCGAGCTACCGCCGGCGAGAGCGGTGTCGCACTGGCCCGAGAGGATCGCCTGCATCGCCAGGTGTACCGCCACCAGGGAGGTGGAGCAGGCGGTCTGGACGGTGAGGCTGGGCCCTCGCAGGTCGAGCTTGTAGGAGGCGCGCGTCGTCAGGTAGTCCTTGTCGCTGCCGAGGGCCGCCTGGTCCCGGTTGACCGAGGCGAGGAAGCCCGGATTGGCGAGAAGATTGTGGAGCAGGTAGGTGTTGGCTCCCACCCCGCCGTAGACGCCGATGGCGCCCGAGTACCGGCGCGGATCGATCGCCGCCTCTTCGAGCGCCTGCCAGGCACATTCGAGGAAAAGGCGCTGCTGCGGGTCCATGGCCTCGGCCTCCCGCGGCGAGATGCCGAAGAATCCCGCGTCGAAGAGCTCGACGTCCGCCAGGGTACCGCTGGCCCGGACGTACTCCGGATCCCGAAAGGTCGCCTCGGCGATTCCGGCCCGGCGCAGCTCTTCGTCGCTGAAGAAGTGGATCCCCTCTTCTCCGGCGAGCAGGTGTTGCCAGAGCTCGTCGACGTCGGCCGAGCCGGGAAAGCGGCCGACCATGGAGAGAATCGCCACCCCGTCGTCCGCCGGATCCCCGGCATCCGGAGCCGGCAAGACCGCTGGGGTAGCAGCCGGCGCGGGATCGAGGTGCCGGGCGAAGCTGCGGACGGTGGGATGGTTGAAGAGCTCGACCATCGGGATCTCGTCCGGGTGGCCTACCGAGAGCTCGATCCCCTCTTCGGCCAGACGCCCCGGCAGCCGGGCGTGCACCCGCATCAGCAGCAGGGAGTGGCCGCCGAGGTCGAAGAAGTTGTCGTCGAGGCCTACCGAGTCGCGGCCCAGCAGCTCACACCAGATCTCGGCGATCGAGCGTTGCAGAGGGGTGCGCGGAGCAGCGATGCCCGGTGCCCGTGTCGTGCTCGCCTCGGGGCTCTGCCTCGAGCCGGCAGCCGGTAGAGCCTTGAAGTCGACCTTGCCGTTGACCGTGCGCGGCAGCTCGGCGAGGGGCTCGAGCCGCGACGGCACCATGTAGCCGGGCAGACGATCTTCGAGGTGGCGGCGCAGGGCCTCGGGGGCCAGCTCGGCCCCGGGTTGTGCGGCGTAGAAAGCGGCCAGCTGTTTCTCTCCGGTCGCTCCGGCGAGGGTGGTGACCGCCGCCTCCCGCAGGTCGGGATGGCGCGCCAGGGCCGACTCCACCTCGCCCAGCTCGATCCGGAAGCCCCGCACCTTCACCTGGCGGTCGAAACGGCCGAGGAACTCGATGGCGCCGTCGCCGCGGCGGCGGACCCGGTCGCCGGTGCGGTAGAGCCGGGCCCCCGGAGCCTCGGCGAAGGCATGGGGCACGAAACGTTCGGCGGTGCGTCGCGGGTCGCGGAGGTAGCCGCGGGCCAGGCCTTCGCCACCGATCACCAGCTCGCCGGGCTGGCCGATGCGCACCGGATGAAGCTCGGGATCGAGCACCCAGAGCTCCTTGTTGGCGATCGGTCCGCCGATCGGCACCGTTCCCTCTGCCCCCGCCTCGCAGCGCCAGCAGGCGGCGTCGACCGAGGCTTCCGTGGGGCCGTAGATGTTGCGCAGGTCGGCGTCGAAGGTGTGGAGGAACCGGTCGGCGAGAGCCGGCGGCAGGGCCTCGCCCCCGGCGAAGAGCAGGCGCAGCGAGGTGCATTCCCGCGCCTGGCCTTGCTCGAGGAAGACGTCGAGCATCGACGGAGCGAAGTCGGTGATCGTCACCCGCTCCTCGGCGATACGCCGGGCGAGGTGGGCGAAGTCCTGCTCGTCTCCGGGGCTCACCAGCACCAGCCGGCCTCCCGAGAGCAGGGCGCCGAAGATCTGCCACAGGGACGGATCGAAGGTGTAGGTGATGTTCTGGAGAATGGCGTCGTCGGGCTCCAGCGCGAAGGTGTGCAGACGCCACAGCAGGGTGTTGACGATTCCTCGGTGGGTGATCGGTACGCCCTTGGGCCGGCCGGTGGAGCCGGAGGTGTAGATCACGTAGGCGAGGTG
Source organism: uncultured Thermoanaerobaculia bacterium (assembly GCA_964565225.1). Lineage (GTDB taxonomy): Bacteria > Acidobacteriota > Thermoanaerobaculia > Multivoradales > J023 > CAZMEL01. Next base: position 4,908 of record CAZMEL010000359.1, read on the forward strand.
GTCGGGATCCTCGCTCGGGGCTCCCGGGTCGGCCACCGGGGCGGGAAGGGATCCGGAGAGGGAGCCGTCGATCGCCAGCAGGGCGACGGGCAGGCCCTCGGGTAGCGCGTCCGCGGCGAGCAACGAGAGATCCTCTTCTCGCGTCAGGAGCATCGCGGCGCCAGCATCTTCGAGAATCCAGGCCAGGCGCTCGCCGGGCATCGACGGATCGAGTGGCAGGTACGCGGCACCGGCGCCGAGCACTCCGAGCATCGCCACCAGGCGCTCGAACGAGCGCTCGACGGCGAGGGCGACCACCGTTTCGGGGCCGACGCCCCGGCGCCGCAGCTCGGTGGAGAGCCGGGCGGCGCGGCGGTCGAGCTCGCCGTAGGTCAGCACCCGGGTCTCCCCGTCGGCGTTCGAGCCGGTGCCGGGATCGAGCACCAGGGCGACACGGTCGGGAAAGTGCTCGGCGGTGGCGCGGAAGATGCCGTGCAGGGTGGGAGCCGGCGGCGCGAAGGGGAGGCGTGTGTCGTTCCACTCGCGGTGCAGCTGGTGGATCTCCTCGGCCCCCAGTCGCGGCAGCTCACCGAGGCGGCGCTCGGGGCTCGTGGCCAGCACCGCGAGGGTGCGGGCCAGCTCGCGCAGCAGGCGGCGGACCGCGGAGCGGCCGAAGCGGCGGCGGTCGAAGCCCATGGCCAGGGTCAGGGCGGCGGCGGGCATGGCGACCACGGTGAGGGGGTAGTGGGTGCGCTCCACGGTGCCGAGGCCGGCGAGCACCAGCTCGGCGTCGAGAGAGCGGTCCATCTGCCGCAGCGGGTAGTTCTCCACCACCAGGATGCTCTCGAAGAGAGGCCGCTCTCGCGGCATCTCGCCGTGGCCGTGGATCTCCACCAGCGGGCTGTGCTCGAAGCGGATGCGGTCGGCGTGCTGCTGTTGCAGGCCGGCGAGCCAGCTGCGCACGCGAGCGTCGGGCGAGCATCGGACCCGGGCCGGCAGGGTGTTGATGAACATCCCCGCCATGCTCTCGATGCCGTCGAGATCGCCGCCGCGGCCGGAGACCGTGGTGCCGAAGACGACGTCGGTCTCGCCGCTGGAGCTGGCCAGCACCAGGGACCAGGCGCCCTGCAGAAGGGTGCTGAAGGTCACGCCCAGGGCGCGGGCCGCGGCCAGCAGACCGGCGCTCTGCTCGGGATCGAGGGTGATCCGCTCTTCGCCGAACTCCTCGCCGCGGGCCGGACCCTCGGCCACCATGTCGGCGTCGGGGTAGCCGTCGCCGGGCAGCGGAGTGGGGGCCAGGAAGCCGCGCAGCTCCCGGCTCCAGAGCTCGGCCTCCTCGCGAGCCTCGCGCTCGCGGCGTTCGGCGAGCCAGCGGGGATACTCGGCAAAGGGCCTGGGCGGTGCCTCGGCGAGAGGAGCATCACCACGGTAGAGGGCCATCAGATCCCGCAGCAGCAGCGGCAGGCTCCAGCCGTCGAAGAGCAGGTGGTGGTAGCTCCACAGCAGACGCCAGGAGCGCTCCGCGGTGCGGAAGAGGGTGAAACGTTGCACCGGAGCCCGGTCGAGCTCGAGGCCGCGGCCGCGATCCTCCTGCAGGCGCTGGTCGAGGGTGGAATCGGGGTCGCCGTGGGAGCGCAGATCCTCCTCGGCCCAGGGCAGCTCGACGGTCGTTTCCACCTTCTGCAGCGGCTCGTCGAGACCCCGCCAGCGGAAGCTCGACCGCAGGGGCGGGTGGCGCTCGCTCAGGCGCTCCAGGGCCCGGCGCAGACGCTCGGGATCGAGAGGCCCTTCGAGGGCGAGCACCATCTGCTGGAAGTAGAGACCTTCCTCCGGCTCGCGCAGGGCGTGCAGCAGCATGCCCTGCTGCACCGGGGAGAGAGCGTGGCCGACGGGCTCGGCGGTGGCCAGGGCCTCGGCAGGCAGCGCTTCGGCGACCCGGGCCGAGGTGGAGCGAACCGTCGGCTCGCCGCCGGAGGGCGGACCCGCCCAGGGCTCGAGCCAGCCCAGGAAGCTACGGGCCAGGGCATCTATCGTCTCCCGGTGGTGAAACCAGCGACTGAAG
>CAZMEL010000360.1:0-6912 GCA_964565225.1 uncultured Thermoanaerobaculia bacterium
GGAGCACGACTTCGAGCAATACCGCTCCCTCGGCAACGAGGTCGTGCTGCTGACAACCATAAAGCTCGAGGGAGACAAGCTCGCCCTCGATGTCTTGGCCTACGACCTGCCGACCCAGCAGTCGATCCTCGGCAAACGATTTCGCGGCACCCTCGATCAGCCTCGGCTCATCGCCCACTACCTTGCGGATGCACTGCACTTCCAGTTCACCGGACGCCCCGGGCTCGCCCTGACTTCGATCGTCTTCCAGTCGAATCGTGATGGATACCAAGAGCTCTACCTGATGGACTACGACGGTCGCAATCAGCGCAAGATCAGCGCCCACAAGTCCACCAGCGGCTACGGAGACTGGAGCGGCGACGGCGAGACGATCGCCTACATGTCGTACTTCAGCGGCGCCCCGGGCATCTACTACGTCGAGCTCGCCACCGGCAAGAAGATTCCCGTCTATCGCGAGGGGACCCTGAACCTCTCCCCTTCCTTCTCCCCGGACGGCAAGCAGATCGCCTTCGCCCACAGCCGCAACTCGAATGTCGACGTCTACACCTGTGCCCGTACCTGCACCGACCCGGTACGCCTGACCCAGTCGAGCGCCATCGATACCGGCCCGGTCTGGAGCCCCGACGGCAAACAGATCGCCTTCACCTCCAGCCGCTCGGGCCGCCCGAACATCTACGTGATGGACGCCAGCGGGGCCAACATCCGGCGCATCTCCTTCGAGGGCGACTACAACGACGGCGCCACCTGGCGGCCCGACGGAACACAAGTCGCCTACGCCAGCCGCGAGAACAACCGCTTTCGGATCGTGGCGACCAATCTCGTAGACCTCGACACGAAGATTCTGGCGCAGGGTCCGGAGAGTTACGAGGAGCCCAGCTACTCCCCCGACGGCCAGCGTCTCGTCTTTTCCATGAAGCGAGGAAAGAAGTCACAGGTGATGGTCATGAACGCCGACGGCTCCAACTGGCGCCAAATTACCCATGAAGGCGACAACTCGGGTCCGGATTGGTCAGGCTTCGCCAAGAGATGACCCCCCGCGACAGGTTGCCGGAACCGCATACATTCTGCTAGATTTCGCAGGATCACTAAAGAAACCGCTGAAGCTATGGAGGCTGCTTGAGGACGATGACAATCGATCGGAAGTGGATCGTTCTGACCACCTTGACTACTTTGCTGCTGCTGGCAGCATGTTCGGGAAACGAGGCTCCGGAAATCGAGCCGCCGCCGCCAAAACCCGTGGAGCAAGCGCCAACGACCGAAGTTCCTGCGCGAGCGGAGCCGGCGGAGCCGGTGGACGTCCAGGAACCCGAGCGTCCGAAGAGCCTGGCCGATCTCCAAGACGAATACAACCGAGCCGGCCTGCTCGGCGACGTCTTCTTCGGCTTCGACCGCTACGATCTCGATGCCTCCGCCAGGGAGAGACTGGCGAAGAACGCCGAGTTCATGAACAGCGGCGATGGACGCTCCCTCAAATTCACAGTGGAAGGTCACTGCGACGAGCGGGGTACCAACGAATACAACATCGCCCTCGGTCAGAACCGTGGCACCTCGGCCGTAGACTACCTGGTCTCCCTCGGCGTGGCCGCCAATCGGTTCAAGACCATCAGTTACGGCGAAGAGCGTCCATTCTGCACGGAAAGCAACGAAGCTTGCTGGCAGAAGAATCGCCGAGCACGGTTCGTCATCAGCGGTCAGTGATGATCGAACGGAACCGACCGGGGCTCTCCGCTCGGAAGGTCTCGTGACTCTCTGCAGCTGGCGACCACACAAGACCGCAGTTGCTAAAGCGGTGCGAATGGCCGGCTTGATCCTCGTGATCTCGCCGGCCTTCGCTTGTTCTTCGACTTCGGAGCTGGACCCGATCAAGGATCAGCTGACCGATCTGCAGGTGCAGATCCTCCAACTGCAGAAGCAGGGTCCCACCAAGGACCAGGTCGCCGAGGTCCAGACGGCCCTGACCGCCCAGAGCGAAGCCTTTCATCAGGCTCACGAAGAGGTTCGGCAGGAGCTGCGATCGCTGACCGACCAGATCGAGCACCTCGAAGCCAAGCTCGAGGACACCAACTTCCGACTCACCCAGCTCGCCCAGCAGATCACCGCGACCAACCAGGAGCTGCAGGAGTTTCGCAACGCTGCCAAGGCAGCTCGAGCCACCACTCCCCCTCCCAAGATCTCGGCGGTCGATCCCGATGTCTCGGATCCCCAGGCCCTCTACGACACGGCTTACAACGATTACCTGCAGGGGAACTTCGATCTCGCCATTCTCGGATTCCGCCAGTATTCGGAGACCTACCCCGCCACCGATCTGACCGACAACGCAGCCTACTGGATTGGCGAGAGCTACTACAGCCAGGACAAGTTCCAGAAGGCGATCGATCAGTTCGACATCGTCCTCGATCGCTTCCAGGGAAGCGATCGGGCACCGAGCGCGATCCTCAAGAAGGGGTACGCCTATCTCGAGCTCGGCCAGAGGGCTCCGGGAATCGTCCAGCTGCAGAAAGTCGCCTGCGAGTTCTCCAGCACTGATGAAGCGCACCTGGCCAAGACTCGCCTCGAAGAGATGGATATTGACGTAGACTGCTAGGTGCGGTACATTTGGCGCTCTGGGCAGCATTGCGTGCTGCCCTTTCTCTTTCCAAGTTGCCTCCCAAGCCGCCCAGGCCCATCGTCGGGCAGGATCGGGTTCGTGGTGGTTCCACAACCCGAGAGCGAGAGGCCGAGCCAGAGATCTCAAAAGAGAAAACGCCCCCGAAAGGGTTCGCGGTCTGTCTCAAACGCAAAAGGTTAAAATCGATATGGCCAACAAGGAATCCGCCAAGAAGCGCAATCGCCAGATGATTGTCCGCCGTGCCCGCAACCGGGCGCAGCGTTCGAATCTGCGCACCGCCGTGAAAAACCTCCGCCAGGCTGTGCTCGCGGGTGACGTCAAGGCCGCCCAGGAGCTCCTGCCGGCGACCATCAGCGTGGTCAACTCCACCGCACAGAAGGGCATCATCCATCGCAACGCCGCGGCCCGCACCACCTCCCGCCTCACCCGCGCCGTCAACGCCATGGAATCCTCCACCCAGTAATTGCCCCGTAGGGTAAACCCGCCTCTCGCCTGCATTCTCAAGAAATCGGCCCTGCTGCCCACAGGGCCGTCGATCTCCTCCCTCCCCAAGCGAGCCACCCTGTCCTGCCGTGGCCTTCGCCATCCCACCCTTCGCCTCCCGCAATACCAAAGGTGCCGCACCACCAAAGGTGCCAGCCTTTTTCAATACAGCATGGAGGGCACACGGTAGCCCTATTGCCTGAATCCAGCTTCAGACTTCGTCTCGTGGCCGGCCAGCAGCAAAGGTGCCAGCAGCAAAGGTGCCAGCAGCAAAGGTGCCAGCAGCAAAGGTGCCAGCCTTTTTGCTGAATCGGGGGAATGGCACGGCAGTGCCTTCGACGAGACGGGTGACCTACCGCAGAGGTGCCAGCCTTTCTGCAGAACCACCGCTACCGCAGAGGTGCCAGCCTTTTTGCAGAACGGGGAGAAGGCGCGTCAGAAACCTTCGAGGAGATCGGTGACCAGCGTCTCGGCGAATCGCACCGAGGTCTCTTCGATGGCGAGATTCTCGCGATCGAAGAACGCGCTGTTTCCGTCTTCCAGGGGGTAGTCTTCTCGGAAAAGGTATCGCGCGTTCTTCCAGATCACGGCCCCTTCCTGCCCATCCGCACCAGGAGTACGCTGGAAGACCATGTCGGCCGAGATCGTGATCTCGAAATTGTCGGCCAATCCGTTTGCGTCGAAGGTTACGGGAATCACGGAGAAGTCGAGAACCTTGCCCTTGAGGATGGCATCGGCTTCGGAACCCGAGTTCACCACCTCGAACCTTCGTCGAGTCACCAGCTCATCGGAAATCGCGTCTGTCAGAATCTGCTCGACCTGCGAACGGCTGGTCTCGTTCTCGAGGGGTGCAAGGAAGACTTTTTGGACATCCTCGGGAATATTGTTGCCGCGCCCTGCGAGAGTGTAGCCACAACCGACCAGGAGGACGCTCGATCCTGCGAGCAGGATCAGTGAGAGAAAGAGCTTCGCGGCGACAAAACGGCCTGGCTTCAAGATCTGCTCCTCAAGGGGCTCGAAGGCCCATACGGGGGCCGGCAACTTCGGCCGGGTACTGCCCCGGTGCCGGGCCTGAAGATCGATGTTCCGGCAGGGCAACCGGAGGCAGAGACAAAATCTGGCGAACTCGCCCCTTCAGCTCGATGGCGCGTTCTACGGCCGGTCGATCGGGAAGCAGAAGACGCAGCTGGTAGGACCCTGGAGCGAGGCCGACAAAGGTCGTCTTCCCATCGATCAGAGTGTGAAGCCTTCGCAGAGAGCCTCCGGTCAGCTCGGCCATTCCGTGACTCTGATCTGCGATCTGGATCCTCAGTGCAGCAGCCAGCTGCCGTTCCCAGTTCCGCCGCGCTGTGATGCCGGGCACTGCCTGCGGATAGAGGTCAACTGTCTCCACCGCATCCCGGCGTTCCAGGAGAAGGCCTTCCGTTCCTCGTGACAAGGCCAGCTCCTCACTTGCCAGCCGGAGATAGTTGGCAGGCACATAGTGATGACTCCGTAAGGGATCGCTGAAGACCCAACCACGGTCCGGTAGGTACGCCTCGATCCAGCGATGGTACCCACCGGGCATTGCCGGCCCTCCGCCGACCACATATCCGGCTACTTCTCGCGCTTCGATGTCCACCGCCCGAAGCAACGCCACCGTGAGACGAGCGATGCCGGTGCAGTATCCGCTACGACGCTGCAACACCGCCACCGCATCTTGATCCTGCTCCCGGTCGAGGTCGTAATCGACCTCGCGGGCCACCCAACCCAGAATCCGAGAAATCGCATCGTAGTGAGTGTCCACTCCGACGGTCAGCCCTCGCGCCAGCCGAACGATCGGATCCTTCTCCTCCTGCCCGACGTCCGGAGGCGAGGGTAGGAGAAACGGGCTGCTGCTGATGAGTGGTGAGGCTTCGACTTCGATATGGACCTCGTCGTCGACCCATTGCAGATGGTATCCGACATTGGTGTAGTTCGAGACCCTAGCCCCCGCAGGAGCCAGAAGGCGCGCTCGGTCCACTCCTTCGACAGCAATGCCACCCCGGGCCCAGATCGACTCGCCCACAAATAGGCCCAAGAGAATCCAAACCGCTGCCAGAAACGCTGGCGCCGGTCGGAGCGTTCGGTTCGAGAGGAGAGCTTTCGAGAGATTCAAGTCGGTCCATCCGTCGCAGAAACTACTTTGCGATCGGACTGGAGAATACCATCGAGCAGACCGTTCACGAAACGACCAGAATGTTCGGAGCCGAATTTCTTGGCCAGCTCGATCGCCTCGTCGACGATCACTACCTTCGGGACCCCTTCTTCGTGCAACATCTCGTATACCGCCAGCCGCAGAATGTTGCGGTCGATGGTCGGCATGCGCTCGAGCCGCCAGTTTTCCGCGTGCTGACGAATGCGCTCGTCGATGGCGGAAGTGTGCTCCAGGGTTCCGGATACCAGCCGGCAGGCGTGCTCGAAAGACTTCTTCGCCTTTCGCTGCCGCTTGAGGCTCGATTCCTGGGTGCCTTCCGCAGCCGAGGAATCCGTTTCGGTGAGATAACCCTCCAGATCGAAATGCTCGAAGACCTGCTCGACCGGGCTTCCACCAAGCTCCCGCTGATAGAGCATCTGCACGGCCATTTCCCGTGCTCTTCGCCTCTTGCCCACGGTTGCCATAGCTACAAGGACTCCGTTTCCGAGGCTCAGCGTCGGCTGGCTTCGGTCGTAGATCGGATCTGCGTCTGGAGATCGGCCATCTCGAGAACGGCCATGGCGGCTTCCCAACCCTTGTTCCCGGCTTTTCCTCCGGCGCGCTCGACCGCCTGCGACGACGTGTCGCAGGTGAGCACTCCGAAACCGATCGGCACTTCGAATTCCTGAGTGACCTTGGCCACCCCTTGCGCACATCCCGAACAGACGTAGTCGAAATGTGGTGTCTCTCCTCGAATCACGACCGCCAGCGCTACCAACCCGTCGTAGCGGCCGGTTTTCGCCAACTCGTGCAGAGCCAGGGGAATCTCCCAGGCCCCGGGGACACGCACCAAGCTCAGATCCCCCTCCGTGGCACCGTGACGCAAGAAGCAGTCGGTGGCGCCCCCGACCAACAGTTCGACGACCCGACTGTTGAAACGCGCTGCCACGAGGCCGAACCTTCGGCCACCGGAGGCCAACTGTCCTTCGATCGTCTTCATCGAGCTCTCATTCCTTCAGGACGCGTACCGAGGTCGACGGCTCTGAAGCCTTCTTGATGCCCTAGGAAAATGGGAATCGCCCAGCCTCGAGATTGGACGAATCCAGCCCGAAGTTGAATCGGCATCAGGCACCGGATTCTGAGCGAATAGGTAGGAAATAATTGGTCGGGACGGCGAGATTCGAACTCGCGACCACCTGAACCCCATTCAGGTACGCTACCAGACTGCGCCACGTCCCGACGTGTTTCTCGAGCGCCACATTGTAACGCTCTTCCTCGGCCTTGCCTACAGCCCTGTTTCTGTTTTCGTCCTCCGAGGGGTGGACGGGCAGGCTGTCAGCTCGATCACCGTTGTTCCTCCCGGAGTCATTGGGGAGGAGCCAGAAGCCCCAGGATCTTTCGAGCCTGGTCGAGAGCCCCTTCAACTCCGGAGCGGAGGATTTGTACCCTCTTGGCACTGGCCCTGTCAACCTCTGCAGTCGATCGTTTTCTCCCGGGGCTCTCCTTTTTTCCGACGGCCTCGTTCGGGGCCGGCGATTCGCCTCCTACCACCTCGGGATTCGCGAGCTCTGCCTCCAGCTTCTTCTTGGCCCCTGCAATGGTATAACCCTCTTGGTACAAGAGCTCCTTGATCCGCCGAATGACGACCAACTCTGGCTCACCATAC
>CAZMEL010000361.1:0-6904 GCA_964565225.1 uncultured Thermoanaerobaculia bacterium
TGCACGCTGGCCCCGATCTGGGTGCGCAAGACGCCCAAGAAAGAGGCCGAAGAGTTCATCGAGGCCTACATGGACCGCTATCCCGGCGTGCGGCGCTACACCGAAAAGACCCTGAAGGAGGCCGCCGAGCACGGCAAGGTGGAGACCCTCTACGGGAGGGTCCGTCGCCTGCCCGACATCCGCAGCCGCAACTACTCCCTGCGAGAGAACGCCAAACGCATGGCGATCAATGCCCGCATCCAGGGCACCGCCGCCGATCTGCTCAAGCTCGCCATGGTCCGGGTCTTCCGCCGCCTGCGCGCCGAGCTTCCGGCCTGCCGCCAGCTGCTCACCGTGCACGACGAGCTGGTGCTCGAAGGGCCGGCGGCGGACGCCGAGGCGCTCTCGGCCCTGGTAAGGGAAACCATGGAGACCGTGGCGTCGCTCCAGGTACCGCTGGTGGTCGAGGCCGGCATCGGCGAGACCTGGTACGACGCCAAGGCCTGAGATTTTCGAGCAGCCAGGGTCCGAGCAGCCATCGGCCGGGCTCTCAGGGGCTCTCGCCGGATGGCGTTTGTTCGGTGGCCGGAGCTTCCACGGCGTAGAGGTGGCCGAGGGAGCGAATGTAGAGGGTGCTTCCGGCAATGGCCGGCGTCGCCATGATCACTTCGTCCATGGCATTGGTCGCCAGCACCTCGAGCTCGGGTCCGGCGCGCAGCACGTAGACATCGCCGTCCTCGCTGGCCACGAAGATCTTGTCGTCGCCGGCCACCGGAGAGGCGGTAAAGGCGGTACCGCCGCGGGCGGCCAGGCGCTCGCGGTAGAGTTGCTCCCCGGTGCGGGCGTCGTAGCAGGTGAAGATGCCGTTGTTGGCCAGGGTGTAGAGATAGCTCCCGTAGACCAGAGGGGTCGGCATGTACGTGCCACCACGACCCTTGCTCCAGGCGATATATTCGCTGTGGTCGACGTCTTCTTCGAGGGTGAGGTCTCCACGCCCTCCGGGCCGGACGGCATAGATCGGCCGGACCGGAGGATACCCGCCGGTGAGGTACACCAGGCCGTGGCCGATCACCGGCGTGCCCACGGTCAGCTCGGAGTTGGGGCCGAGGCTCCACAGCTCCTCGCCGTTGCGGGGATCGTAGGCGCGAATCAGGTGGCTGCCGTTGGTGACCAGCTCGGTGCGTTCTCCGGCCTGCAACAGGGTCGGCGTGCCCCAGGAGGGGAGGTTGTCCCGCCCGGTGCGCCACAGCTCGCGGCCGTCGTCGAGGGCGAAGGCGGCGACGTAGGAGTCGGAGCTGCGGTCGACCTGGACGATGACCTTGTCTTCGAAGAGGATCGGAGAGCTGCTGTGGCCCCACTGGTAGGTGGGATCGTAGAACCAGCCGCTGTCGAGCAGGCCGAGGTCGACCTTCCACAGCGGTTTTCCGTCCATGTTCCAGGCGAAGAGGCCTTCCGATCCGAGAATCGCCACGATCGTTTCGCCATTCGTAGCCGGGGTGGCGTTCGCCTGGGTGGCCTTGATGTGGTTGTCGGCCCGGGGTTGTCCGCGGTGTGCCTGCTGCGTCCACAGGATCTCGCCGCTCTCACGGTCGAGGGCGAGCAGCTGCCAGCTGTGCACCGCATCGTTGCCGGCGGAGTCCACGTCCCCGTAGAGACCGTGGCGGAAGGAACCGTCGTCTTCCTCACTCACCGCCGTGGTGAGGTAGACCCGGTCACCCCAGACGATGGGGCTGGAATGGGCTCGGCCCGGAATCGCCCGTCGCCACCGAAGCCCGTTTCCTTCGTCGGCCGGCCAGGTCGTCGGGAGAGGCGCCGTGCCGACGGCCACTCCGGAAGCATTGGTGCCGCGGAAGGCGGGCCAGGTGCCCGGGCGCTGGGCCCTGGCGATCGGATCGGTGAGCTCGGGAGCCCGGGAAGGCTCGGCGCTGGTCGCTACCGCGGCCGCTACGGCCACCGGTTCGGCGGTCGCCTCGGCCGGCTCCTCGGCCTCTTCTCCACGGCGCGTGAAGCTGCGGGTCTGGCCGCTGTCGAAGACCAGCTCGAAACCGGGAGCGCGGGGATCACCCTCCGACATCCGCAGCACGAAGGCAGGGCCGTTGACCGGACGAAACCCCCTCGGCTCGACGGCCCGGAGGCGCAGCGGGCCCTGGCCCGAGAACTGCGCGATGAGCTGTCCTTCCTGCAGGGTCAGGTCGGCGGTCATGGCGCCTTCGGCCATGAGAAAGCTGCCGGCGAATCCGGCCAGGATCTCTGCGGGAATACCGACCTCTTCGATGTCGGGAACCCGGGCACCGGCAGCTTCGAGCAGGGCGACGATCTCCGCGGCGTCGTCCGCGGCCCGTGCTTTCTCCAGGGCGCGGCCCAGCTTCTCGGCAGGAGGCTCGGCGGCCAGCACCGCCTCGACCAGCTCCCGCGAGCCTTTGGAGATGGCGATGTCGAGCACCTGCTCGACTCCCTCGGCCCCGTTCTCGAGCAGCAGCCGGACCACCGAGGAGTGCTCGTTGTAGCTCGCCCAGACCAGAGGTGTGGCCTTGTAGAAGGTGTCCTCGACATCGACATCGGCACCGCGCTCGATCAGCAGCTGGACGACTTCGAGAAATCCCTTGTCGGCGGCGTATCCGAGGGCGGTGGCGCCGTACCGGTTGGCGGAGTCCACCGGCGTGCCGGCGTCGAGCAGGGAACGTACCTTCGCCAGCTGGCCGGCGCGGGCGGCGTCGCGAAGCGCCTGGCCCGGATCGTCCTCCGCAAGGGCGGGCAGGACGAAGAGCAGTGAGAGCGAAACCAGGGCCGAAGCCTGGCGAAACGTTCTGGAAAAAGGCATGTTTCCTCCGGAGGAGCACGGGTCGGTGGGGTGGTACCCTAGCGCTTCCATTGTCTCACAAGGCTCGACGTCGAAGAGGAGCGAGAGCTTGCCGCATATCCTGGTCGTCTGCACCGCCAACATCTGCCGGTCGCCGGTCGTCGAGGCCTTGATCGCCCGCCGCCTTCGCGAGGAAGAACGAATGGAGTGGACCGTCTCCTCGGCGGGTTTTCTGGCCGATGGCTGGGCCGTTTCGTCCGGCAGCCTGGAGGCTGCTGCTCCCCTCGGCCTCGATCTGAGCGGCCACACCTCGCGGCAGATCACGGTCGAGATGCTGGCGGCGGCGCGCCTGGTGGTCGGCATGGAGGCGCGGCATGTCGAGGCTCTCGAACGGGTTCCGGAGGCGAGCGGCAAAGGGATTCGGCTGGCCGAGCTCGCGGGTGTCGAACGCGATGTCGACGATCCCTACGGTGGCCCGCGAGAAGGGTACGAGGCGATGGTCCGGGACGTCGCGGAGCTCGTGGACCGAGGGTGGCAACGGCTGCTGGAGCGGGTGACCCCGAACGAGAGAGCAGGGAAGAGCCTCGAAGGAGAAGCTTGATGGCGCGACGGGATCCCACCGAAGAACAGCTCTCTCGCCTGGTGGCGCTGCGCGAGGAAGACGACCGGGAGCGGTTGCGCGAGGAGCTGGACCGTGCCCTGCAGCAGAAGAAATCGGCGTTGGTGGTCGCCCGGGCCGCGGAGCTGGTGGTGGAGCTCGGTGTCGACGGGCTGGAGGCGAGCCTCGAAGCAGCCTTCCGCCGCATGCTGGTGGATCCGTTCCAACGCGACAAGGGATGTCGCGGCAAGACCGCGGTGGTGAAGGCCCTGGTGGAGCTCGAGCAGCCGGCTTCGGAGATCTTTCGCACCGGGATCACCTTCCGGCAGATGGAGCCCGTCTGGGGTGGCTCGGAAGACGTGGCGGCCCAGGTCCGCGGCTGGTGTGCCCACGGCCTGGTGCGCATGCGCCATGCCGACGCGATTCTCGAAATCACCCCGTTGCTGGTGGATTCGGAGCGCCCGGCCCGGCTGGCGGCGGTCGATGCCCTGGGCGACTCGGGCCTGGTCGCGGCCCAGGCAGTGCTGCGGCTCAAGATCCTGAGCGGCGACGAGGAGCCGGAAGTCCTCGGCGAGTGTTTCAATTCTCTCCTACGTCTCGACGCCGAGCGCTCGCTCGGCTTCGTCGCGAGATTCCTGGAATCCGAGGACGTGGCGCTGGCGGAGGCGGCGGCGCTTGCCCTCGGCGAGTCGCGGCAGGAAGAGGCCATCGATCGGCTCCGGCGCCAGCTCGAGGCCACGGTCGACCCCGAGCTACGCCGTAGCCTCTACCTGGGCCTCTCCCTCACCCGTCGCGAGCGGGCCATCGAGCTCCTGGTACAAGAGGTGGAGGAGGAAGCGATCGGCCGGGCGCGCCAGGCCCTTCACGCGCTGGCCCTACACCGCTTCGACGACGCCCTGCGCGAGCGCCTCGAGCCCCTGGTGAGGGACCGCGGAGACCGCGAGCTGGAGGAGATCTGGGACCGGGAGCTGGCGGTCTGAGCCTGCGTCAGGAGAACAGGCTGCTGATGATGCGCCCGCCGCCGACGAAAGTGCCGAGCACACTGCCGAGGCCGGGGAGCAGGAAGGCGAGGAAGATCTTGAGCAGGCGGTTCTTCCACCACATCCTTGGGGTGCCGATGTCTTCGGAGACCTGCTTCAGCTCTTTGACCAGGGGAGGCCGGAAGTAGGCCTGGACAAAGGCGGTGACGTAGTGCGCGCCGACCACCGGGGTGAGGCTGGTCAGGGGAGCGGCGCAAAATCCGGCGAGGACGGTGAAGGGGTGGGCGGCGGCGAGCAGCGCACCGATGGCGGTGGGAATCCCGTTGGCGAGGACCCAGAAGAGCAGATTCTCTCCGGCCACGTCGAGCCCTTTCTGCCAGGCGATCCAGCCGATCGAGCCGAGGATCAGGGCGGGAATGCCCCAGGCCACCACCTTCCACCACTGCGAGACCGGAGGGATCTCTTCCAGCTCCTGGAGGTTCACCTCCTCGTTGGCGACCAGCGCCTTGTGGATGCCCTGCAGATGGCCGGCGCCCACCACCGCGACCAGGCGTTCGCCCCGGGAACGGTGGATCTTCTCTTTGAGGTAGGCGTCGCGTTCGTCGATCAGCACCGACTTCAGCGAAGGGAACTGTTTGCCCAGGCCTTCCATGAGCTCGCTGAGGGCGTCTTTCTGCTTCAGCTCTTCGAGATCTTCCTCGGAGATCTCGGGGCTCTCGAGCATCGAGGCGAGGAGCTCGGAGAGCAGCAGCAGCTTGCGGAAGAGAGAGGTTCTGGCTCCCGCCCGGCGCAGGGTGATGCGCACGTCGCGATCGCAGAGCTCCACCGGAATCCCGAGCTCGTCGGCCACCTGAGCGGCCTCCATGAGCTCGCGACCCGGCTCGATGCCGAGCTGGCCGCCGAGGCGTTTCTGGTACGAGGCGAGCACCAGGTTCACCAGCAGGGTCGGCAGCTGTTTGTTGCGGATGATCTGCTTGAGATCGAGCGACTCCCACTGCTGTTTCTCGGAGAGGGCCTGGTAGCGTTTGGGATCGAGCTCGATACACACCCGGTCGGGGCGCTCGCGCTCGATCACCTGGCGCACCAGATCCACCGAGTGCTGCGAGATGTGGGCCGTGCCGACCAGCACGATCCGACGCCCCTCGAGCTCGAGCACCTCGACCTCCGGCGGATACGGCTCGTCCGGAGGGACGGCGGTGGGAGAGGCGGGGGTGGTGAGCAGCGACTCGGATTCGATCTCGGTGGTCATGGGCAGAAGGGTGCTCCGCGGTAGCTCGTCTCTCGCCTCAAGCGGCGTCGCCGTGGCCGCGCCAGGAATCCATGCTCTTGCTGGCGCCGAAGGCGTCGGAGAGGAAGTCCGCAACCGGAGTTGGCAGGCAATTCTTCAAGAAGGGGGTGATCTTCACGATCCACGGCTCCAGGACCCAGATCTTCTGGCGTTCCACCGCTTCGACCACCTTGGCGGCGATTTCCTCGGGGTCGAGCATCTGAGTGGTCTTCGGCGGCTCCACACCTTCGAACATGCCGGTGTTGATGTACGTCGGGCATACGGTGGTGACCCCGACCCGGGCGCGGTCGCGATGTTTGAGCTCGGCGCGGATCGATTCCGCAAAGCCGATCACGGCCCACTTGCTGGAGGCGTAGGTGCTGCCCCCGGGCAGGCCGACGAATCCCGAGGCGCTGGCGATGAACACGATGTGGCCCCGCGGTGCGGCGAGCAGATCGTCGAAGAAGGCATGGGTCACGGCCACGACCCCTTCGACATTTACGCGGTAGGTGAGCCGATGTTGCTCGAGAGGGATCTCGGTGAAGGGGCCGCCGAAAACCACGCCGGCATTGTTCACCAACACGTCGATGCTCCCGGCCTCCTCGCGCAGGCGTTCCCGGACCTCGGCGATGGAGGTTTCGTCGGTCACGTCCATGGCGTAGGCGCGGCAGCGTCTTCCTTCCTCGCGCAGGCGCTCGGCCGCTTCCTCGGCAGCCTCGGCCCGCAGATCGGTGATCACCACCTCGGCACCGGCGGCGGCGAACTTCCTGGCCATGGAGAAGCCGAGGCCACCGGCGGCCCCGGTGATCAGAACCCGTTTCATTTTGAGAGAGGGCATTTCGTTCCTTTGCTGGGGATCGGCCGAAGGCAGGCGAGAGCCGCGTCGATCATCGGGCTCGGGCGGGCTTCGGCGGGACGTTGAGCGAGGTCAGGCGCGCACTTCGGAGTCGACGTTCTCCTCACCCTCCGAGCGGGCGATGATCGCGGCGCCACACGAGTCGCTGAAGACGTTGACCACCGTCCGCAGCATGTCCAGCGGGCGGTCGATGGCGAGCATGGCGCCGACGATGGCGTCGACCTCGGGGCCTCGCAGGTTCACCGCCTCGAGCACCAGGAAGATGATCACCAGCCCTGCGGAGGGCACGGCAGCGGCGCCGATCGAGGCCAGCAGGGCGGTGATCACCACCACCAGCTGCTGGCTGAAGGCCATCTCCACGCCCAGGGCCTGGGCGATGAAGAGCACCCCCGCACATTCGTAGAGAGCGGTGCCGTCCATGTTG
>CAZMEL010000362.1:0-6871 GCA_964565225.1 uncultured Thermoanaerobaculia bacterium
TTGGTGCCGGTTTTTCTCTGGATCCCGGCGGCGGTGGCTCGTTGCTGGCGGGCTCCGCGAGCCCACCGGCTCGGTGTGGCTTCCCTCTGTGGGCTGGTGGGCGCCGTCGCGGTGGTCGGCCTGGTGGAGCAGGCCCGTGGATTCTCGGAGCGGGCGGCCCTTCCCCTGGGGCACCACAATCTCCTCGCGGTGTGGTTGCTGCTGCTGGGGCCGCTGGCCGGGGCCGTCTGGGCGTGGGGAGGGCATTGGCGCTGGCTCGGGGGCTCCTCGGGGCTGCTCGCCCTCGGGGCCCTCGTCCAGACCCGTTCCCTGGCCGCGGCCTTCGCCCTCGTAGCCGTTGTCCTGTTCCTTCTTCGTCCTCGGTCTCTACGTCGCGCTCTCTGGCTCCTGGTTCCGCTGGTGATTCTCGCGACCCGGGCTCGCCGCTTGGTGGAGGTCTTCGGAGGAGGAGACGGTTCGTGGCGCGCCCGCCTCTCGTACTGGCAGGGGGGGTGGCAAGCGTGGCTGGAGCGACCCTGGACCGGCTGGGGCCCGGGATCGACCCCGTGGACATTGGCCCCGTACTTGCCGCCCGACCCGGGCCTGCGGCCGCCCGGGCAGATCGTGGCCGACCTGCATTCCCTGCCCCTGACCCTTCTCTACGAGCTGGGTTTGCCCGGCGCCTTTCTGAGCCTGGGGATCGCGGTCTGGTTCGTCTCCCGCCGGAGCGCGGAAGGGGCCGTCGACCCGCCTCTGCGACGCGCGGCGATGGCCGGTTTGGTGGGAGCCGCGGTCGCCTCTCTGGCGGGTGCGCCTCTCTCGGTGGGAGCCCTGCCCCTGGCGGCCGCGATGGTTTCGGGAGCGGCCCTGGCCGCCACCCGAACGCCAGCCGTCGAGGTGCTTGTCGAGGTGCCAGCCGATTCGGGGGCCGTGCGATGGGTCCCCGTGGCCGGCGCTCTCGGAATCTTCGGGCTGCTGCTCTCCGCAGATCTGGCCCACCTGGCCTACGACCGGGCACGACAGGCGGAAGATCCCCGGGTTCGGCAGGAGGAGCTCGGCCGGGCCCTGGCTCTGGATCCGGAATTTCCGCTCTACCGGGCCCGCCTCGCCTGGGTCGACGGGGACGAGGCAGAGGCGTTCGTGGCCGCGCACGGCGCCCCCGGCCTCGCCGCCTTGTGGCTCGGGGCGGGAGAGCTCGCAACGACATTGAGAGATTCTCGCGAGGCCTACGTCGCTGCCTGTACCGGCGATCCCCTGGGAGCCCTGGCTCCGTTCCACCTCGCCCTGCGCGAGCTGGACGGGGCAATGCCCCCCCACGACCCGCGGATCGTGGAGCGGATGGCGCGGGCTCTCCTGGCGGAGCCCAGGCTCCTGGCCTCGCCGCGGTTCGAGGAGTATCCGGACGCTCTCGACCGGGCCCTCGCGAGGATCGACGGTCTCGCGGGAGTCGACCCGGGCTGGCGAGGCGCGCTCCTGGAGACGGCGGCAGAGATCCGAGATCTGCGGGGCGAGGTCCGGCGCCTGGTGCTGGGAATGGACGAGGCGCCGGAGACGTCGCTCTCCCTCTATGCGTTCCGTCGCCGGCCCTGGCCCGTGGATCTGGTCGTGGTGGAGCTCGATCTCGAGAAGGCTCGCCGCATCGATCTCCCCGCGGCGACGGTGCTCGACACCACCAGCGGCCGGATCTTCGAAGACCCGGCCTGCGGACTTGATGGGATCTGAGCAGCCACGACGTCAGGGAACGGAGATCTCGATTCAGGTCCGGAGCCGGGTCTGGATCCCGAAGGGCTGGGCGCCGACGCCGGGCTCCCGGGTGTAGACTGCCGTCGGTCCCTTGGGGGGATCGAGCTCGTAAACATCGAAACAGGAACCATCGACACAGGAACCATCATGGCCGAGCCCGTCTTGTATCGTCTGTCCGCCTTCACCAACACCCCGGACGGTGGGAACCCTGCCGGTGTCTGGATCGGCGAGTCCTTGCCCGAGCCGGAGATCATGCAGTCGGTTGCCGCCGAGGTCGGGTTCTCCGAAACCGCCTTCGTGGCTCCGGCGACCGGCTTCGAACGGACGGTGCGTTATTTCAGCCCCAGGATCGAGGTTCCGTTCTGTGGCCACGCCACCATCGCCACCGGCGTGGCCCTGGGTAGGGCCGGTGGGGAAGGGACGTATCGACTGCACACCCAGGCGGGGCTGGTGCCGGTGGCGGTGCGCTCTCGCGACGGTCGCTGGGAAGCCGCTCTGACCTCCGTCGAGCCGAAACACGAGGCCGCGCCCGGCTCTCTCGTGTCCCGCGCCCTCGATTGCCTGGGTTGGAGCGAGTCGGAGCTGGAAGCCGCCGTGCCGCCGGCTCGTGCCTACGCAGGAGCCTGGCACCTGGTGCTGGCGACCCGGACCCGGGGGCGGCTGGACCGGCTCGACTACGATTTTCCTTGCCTGGAGTCGCTACTGCAGGAGCATGGCCTGGTAACCCTGCAGCTGGTCTGGCGAGAAGACGAAGACACCTTCCACTCGCGTAACCCTTTCCCGGTGGGAGGCGTGGTGGAGGATCCCGCCACCGGTGCTGCGGCCGCCGCCCTGGGAGGATACCTGCGAGACGCCGAGCTGATCAGGGCTCCGGCGACGATCCACATTCGCCAGGGCGAGGTGATGGGGCGCCCCAGCCGGCTGGAGGTTGAGATTCCCGAGACGGGAGGTATCGTGGTGCGGGGCACTGCGGTTTGGCTCTGATCCCGACCTCGAGGATCGCCTCTCTCGGAAGTGTCCGGTGGTGGCCCGAGGTCGCGGCGTGGGGGCTGCTGCTGGCCGCGACCCTCACCCTGGTCGTGTCATTGGATACCGGGCATCCTCACCGGGAGGATCTCTTTCACCCGGAGGCGATCTATCCCCTCGCGCTCGCTCTCGACCTCGACGCCTCGGCCCATTGGGCCACCCCGTACGCGCCCTACTACCTGCCGGACCTCGCCCTCTACCTCTGGATCGCGGGCCGGATCGAGCCTGCCGAAGCCGCCGTCTACGGCTTCGGCGTGGCTCAGTTCCTGCTCTTCGTCCTCGGAGCTCGTTGGAGCCTCGGGGCTGTCCCGGTCGATGCCGAAGCCCGTCGCCGTGTCTGGCTCGGCGTGGTCTTCGCCTGCGTCTTCTTCCCGCTCGCGGTAATGCTGGGCCTCGATCCCAGTGGCCGCTGGCTGCAGCTCTTCGTGGGTGCTTTCCACACCGGCGCGCTGATCTGGTGGATCTGGAGCCTGGGAATCCTCCTGCGCTGGCAGCGGGCGAAAAGAGAGCCGGCCGACTCGGAGCTCGGAGGGCGGAAACACGGTGCGCGGCGGTGGTCGATCCTCCTCCTCGCCGCCGTGGCCCTCGGCGTGGCCTCGGATCGTCTGCTCCTGGTGCTCCTGGTGGCTCCTGCCGCCCTGGTCTGGGGATTCGCGCCGAAGAGGCCCTTCGTACGTCCGGATCTGTTGGGTTCGCTCGGGCTCGGAGCGATTCTGGGGATGTGGCTCCCCGGCCTCTGGACCACGATCGGTGGTCCCGCGGTGCCGGCACTGGTCTTTCCCGGAAGCGAAGCGTTCTTCGATCGATGCTCGACCCTGTGGCAGCGGGAAGACACTCTGTCGTTCGCGGTCGACCGCTTCTTCGAGCGCTGGGGTGCCTGGTATCGGCTCACCTGGATGGTCTGGCTCGGCTGGACCGTCTTCGGAGCCCTGCGGCAACCCGAGTCGGGTCTGCGGACTCTGCATCGATTCGCCCTGTCTACCTGTCTCTGTGGGCTTCTCGGGGCGGCGTTGATCGGCCTCGGAGTCTACGGCGCCCACTCGGGCTCCCCCGCGATCCTTCTCATGTCTCGATACCTGCTGGCATTGCACGTCCTGCCGTTGCTCACCCCGGTGGTGGCGCTGGCGACGGTTGCGTCTCCTGGGCTCCGGCAGCAGGTCGGGAGCGTGGCGTTCGTCGTGGGTGGCGGAGCCCTGGGATGGGTCTGGTCGGGACTGGAGCTGCCGCGCTCGTTTCCCGCCTACCGTCCGGCGGAGGTCGTCTGTCTCGACCGGCTGGCCGCCGAGCACGAACTGGAAACGGGGTTGATGTATTTCTTCGCCGCGCAGAGGGTTCGGGTCTTCTCGCGGATGGGTCTGCAGATCGATACCGTCGACGAGCACTTTCGGCCCTTCACCTGGATCGGTGACCGCCGGCAGCGGGGAGCCGAGTCGGGGTACGACTTCGTGATCCTGGATCGATTGCGAGATCCCCGAGCGGTGGCCGAGGCTCTGGGCTCCCCCGATCGAACCGTCCATTGCGGCGGTTCCACAGTCTGGCTCTACGATACCCCCAGACACCCGGACTGGTGAGAGGGCCGAGCTTCAGGCTTCGAGATCGTCGAAGAGGTGGCGCACGACCTCGGGTAGTCGATCGAGGCCGCCGGGGTAGCGCAGAGACTTTACGGGCACGGTTTCGAGCAGACGGCTGAAGGTTTCCAGCCGGCGCTTCTGCCAGCCCAGCGCTTCGACCACATAAGGAGTGAAGGAGTGGCGCACGAGCTGCATCAGAGCCGCCGCCGGACGCAGAGGCTCGATCTCGATGCCCGAGCCCGGGGGCTGCCTGTCGACCAGGTAGATACCTGCCAGGGGAGTGGAGTGACGTCGGAAGCGGCCGAGCCCCGGCGGACCGACGGGAACCCGCCTCTTGTCCATGCCGGGAAGGAAATCTTCCAGGTCGGCCCCGGGCAGGAAATGCCTCGCGGTTTCGGGCCACATCCGCATCTGGGGAAATCCCGGTGCGGCCAGGAAGCGACCGTCCGCGCCATAGAGAGCCAGCAGATCGTCCGCGAGAAGAGATGCGCCTGCCGTCAGCCCGGAGGCAGCGAGGGAGGTCTTCCCGCCCCCGTTGGCGGAGACCAGGCCGATGGCCGAGCCCTGGTGCTCGAGCGTCGCCGCGTGCAGGGTCGGGACCCCACGGCTCTCGAGCACGAAGGGTAGGACCGCGCCGAGCAGACGCAGCTCGATCCAGGCGGGTGAGGCTTCCGGCAGGGGAAAGATCTCGATCTTCCCGGGGGGCAGGTGGAAATCACCCACGCCGGCACAAGAGAGCACCGGGGAGCCATCGACCCGTGAGAGGGTCGAAACACTCGCGGAATCTTCGGTCCGTAGCGGAGATCGATACAACACTTCTGCCGGCTGCCCGGCAAAAGGGCTCGGTCCGGCTGGATGAAAGCAGATGTCGAGATCGGGAGCGGTCGTGGCTTCGAGCGACCCGAGCAATGGAGTGACCAAGGGCTGATCGCTGGTAAGAGAAAGGCCGTAGATCTGCAGGGAGGTCAATCCGCGGGTGCCTCGAGGACCGTCCGGGCGCCGAAGGTCGCGATCTCGGAGCTCGACCGGTCGACCAGGAATCCCAGGTGCTGGAGCTCTTCGACCAATCGGTCCAGGTCCCTGCGGATCGTCTCGGGCTCGGCGTCGAAGCTCTGACAGAGCCTCTCGGAGGCCTTCTGCCGGGTTCCTCCCCGGACCACCGCGAGCCACATCGCGCTGGCCACCGGGTCGAGGAGGAGGCTGCGGCCGGAGGCCAGATCGGCGAGATGGATCTGCTCGTCCTCCCGAACGAAGAGAACCTCGTCCGCGGGGCGAAGAGGACCGGTTGGAGCTTCCTGGATCTGCACCGGAATCTGCGGCCGGTTCTTCAGGCAGAGCGATGGCGGAAGGAGATTCCAGGCCTTTTCGATCGTCCGTGCGGCGGGATTCCAGACGAGCCGATCGGGCTCACCCCAGGGGAAAGCGATCGGCTGGGGAAAGCCGGTCCAGTAGGTTTTCCACGAGGCCTTCTCCCGCCAGCGGCGGCGCCATTCCCGCTCATCCGTCGTGGGTATTTCCTCGAGATCGTGAACGGAGAAACACGCCTCGACCCGCGGCTCCGAAGCTTCGATGGACCGACGAAGGTCGGGGTGAGAGCAGAGGTGCGCAAAGACGACTCTCGGAGCCGGCCAGCGCTCCAGGGCCTCGGCGAATCGGGCTCCACTCAGCGCGCAATCGTCGACCACGACTAGGAGCTCGTCGGAGCCCTGAGGAGGGCTCAGCTGAGAATGGTCGATGCCCAGGGCTACGGACACGAGGCCCAGGATCGTCAGGCCGCCCTTGGGAATCGCCGCGAATCGGGCAGCTCGGACCTCGGGCCCGAGGTGGGCTTCCAGGTGTCGAGCCAGCTCGGAGCAGTCCTCCACGATTCCCGGGAGATCGAAGGCTCGGAGCCCGGGGCAAGCCTTTGCAAGGTGTTGCACTTGCCGTCGGACCCCTGCGATTTCCCGGTCCGTGAAGCATCCGAAGACCGCCAGGGACGGTGTCGGAGTCGGCCTGCCAAGGACGACAGGACGGGCCTCGGCAGGCCATTCCGGGCTGGAGGCGATGCCGGCCGCCAGTGCCTCGAGGGCCAGTGGCCGGGTTCGTTGCCCGGTGGCCTTTCCATAGGTCGCCAGGAAATCGTCGGAAATCGGAATGGCCAGGAAGACCGGCGATCTACCGAGGAGGGATCGGCCACCGCAGTCTCGGGGGCTGTAGCAGTGGCCGGAATGGCGAAGCTCCGTCACACTCCCTTGGTGCCGCCGACACCCAAGGGGAAATCGTCGAAACCGCCCGCGCCCCCTCGAGTGAGGTCCACGATCGAGCCCCACTCGGTCAAATGAGGAGACTTGTAGGGTTTCTTGGCGATGGCCGGTTGGTGAGGCTTGGAGATGGAGTCTTCTGCGTAGTTGCTCATGCGTGGGTCCTCGGATTGGATTCGGTCAGTCGGCTCAGGCCACCAGGGTTTCTGGCTTCGGCGGTGAGTCGCTGACGCGCAAGTCGGCGGCATGCTCTCGCAGCCAGCTTTCTAGATGAATGGCATTCCACACGGTCCGTAGAGAGCTCTTGGG
>CAZMEL010000363.1:0-6819 GCA_964565225.1 uncultured Thermoanaerobaculia bacterium
GAAGAACTTGGGAAGGTTGTCACTACCGCCCGCTTCATCGATGAAGCAATGGCCCTCGTCAAAGGTACCCATACGATCGTAGCGAAAGGTCCGGTTGTCCCAGCAACCCGAGCTGGTGTAGGGCTCACGACTCCAGGAGTTCCAGGAGCCGAAGCTGCGGTTGTGGTTGTGGTTGTGGGCTGAGCTTCCATCCTGGGTGCCGTCTTTCTCCCAGTGGATGGACGCGGCGTCGTCTGGGTGCTCGGTCCGGCTCGGAAACGCATCGGCGGAGCGGGTCGGCAGCAGGGCGACGAGAGTCGCCAGAGCCACGGCCGGCAGGAATCGATCAATCGAAGACATGGGTATCGAATCTCCCTCGTAGATCAGAGTCGGCATGAGACGTTCGTTGGTTCTCTTGCACCCGTGGCCGGTCATCGGTAGAGATCCCGATGAGCGTTCCACCAGCTGTCGATCGAGACCAGGGCGGCGGCGCGCTCTGCGGCCGTGGTGGGGGCGGAATAGGGCTTGACGTAGTCGAAGCTCTCACCGCTCATCCGCTCGACGGCCGCGATGGCATCGACCCGCAACCATTCCTCGGTGAGGGGATCGAGCGCCGCCTCGACCAGGACCGACATCGCTGCGTCGATGCCGCGGCGGGCGAGGCCAAGAGCCGCAGCGGTACGAATCTGGGCCGAGCCGTCATCGAGGGCACCGCGTAAGGCTGGCTCGACCTCGCGCCCCCCCAGCCGACCGAGCTCGAAGGCCGCTGTCAGGCGGATCTCGTCACGGGGCTCGTCGGCGTCCCGTAGCTTCTCGATCAGTAGCCGTCGGGCGGCGGGACCGGCGAGTCGCCCCAGACTCTGGACGGCGGCGGCACGGATACCGGCCTCGAGATCGTAGAGTGCCGGAGCCAGGGCCTCGGCTCCGTTGCGGAGCTCTCCCAGTCCCACCACGGCGCCATGGCGAAGGTCCGGGTCCTCGGCCCCGAGCGCCACGGCCAGAGGCTCCAGAGCTCCCGGCTCACCCGTTCTTCCCAGGGCGATCGCCGCCCAATAGCGCAGCTCGACCGGACGCTCGGCGTCTTCGAGCACTCCTTGCATGGCTTGGGGAGTGAGGATCACACCGGCGGCGAGTAGTATTTCCTCTGGGGTCGGAGAGGTATCATCCGGCGAGTTCGCGCGAATCTGCGAGCCGGGTGAGGAGTCGAAGGGCTGCACCGGAGCCGCCGTCAGGCCGAGGGTGGAGAGGGAGATCGCGGCAATGGCGATCGAGAACAAAAGGTCTCTGAACATGTTTGCTTTCCTCGAGAAGACTTGGGGGCTGGAGACGAGGAATGCGAGAAGAAAAGACCCGGCCGGCAACTGAGCACCGGTCGAAATTCATCGGACATCCCTCGGACGAAGAACGAAGAGAGGCAGTGCGAATCAGGTTCGATCACGTCACCAGATCGAGATTCCTGGCGCGACTGGAAATGAAATTGGGAACAAGAACGAAAACAGGGTCGGACAATGGATCTACCGCATCGAATCCCTCCAGAACAAGACCAAAACAGTCGATTTGCAACCCATTCGAGCCGCCTCTACTTACATATAGCGTAGGAGGCCCGTGAATCAGTCCAAGAACCTATCGAAATCGGATCAAATTCATGATCTGGGTCGGTTCCGGCAGCCGGCGATGCGGCGTCCGGCGCTTCGACGAGGAGCTCTCGGATCTTGGCGTAATGAAACGACGGTCTTGTGCCGATGGACCGGTAGGAATCGTGGGGCTCTCTTGCGGAGGTGGAGATCCGCAAAAGGCCGAAAGAACCTCGGATTCTCCAATGAGCTCGCCGATCGGCCGATCTAGCTCGCAGTGGCGGGAATCTGGTACTTCGCCATCTTCCGGTACAGAGTCATGCGCGACCAGCTCAATCGCTTGGCCGCCTTGCTCTTGTTCCACCGGGTCGCCGCCAGCGCCGCCACCAGACGATCCCGCTCGCTCGCGGCACAGACCTTCTGCCGCGTTTCAGCCTGCCGGAATGCGGGCGGCAGATCTCCCAAACCGATGAAACGCCCCGGGCCGTAGATGAAAGTCGCTTCCACCACGTTGCGCAGCTCGCGGATATTGCCCGGCCAGGCATGCCGCATCAGGCGTTCGAGCGCCTCTCCGGTGAACCCTTCGACCCTGGTGCCCATGCGCCGATTGAGCTCCACCAGGTGGCGATCGATCAGGGCCGGAATGTCTTCCTTTCTGTCCCGCAACGGCGGCAGATGCACCCGGGCCACGTTCAGGCGATAGTAGAGGTCGTTGCGAAACGTGCCCTCGTCCACCATCGATTCCAGATCGCGGTGCGTGGCACAGACCCAGCGGACATCGAGAGGAATGCGGCGCAGGCCCCCGAGCCGGTAGATCTCTCGTTTCTCGATGGCCCGCAGCAGCTTGGCCTGGGAGCTCGAGCTCATGTCGCCGATCTCGTCGAGGAAAACGGTCCCTCCGTGGGCGGCCTCGAGCTTGCCCGCCTGGCTCGCAACCGCCCCGGTAAAGGCACCCCGCTCGTAGCCGAAGAGCTCACTCTCCAGCAGGGTATCCGGAAGGGCCGCGGTGTTGATCGAAACCATCTCCTGGTGAACCCGGCGGCTGTGCCGGTGGATCAGCTCCGCCGCGAGCTCCTTGCCGGTGCCGGTCTCTCCCGTGATCACCACGGTACATTCGGTGGCGGCCGCCTTGACCAGAAAATCCCTCACGCGCCGCATGACCGCACAACCGGCCACCATCTCACAGCTATCTCCACGATCGGCCGCAGATCGAGCGCGGCCGGACCTCAGGGTCGATGGCATTGCAGAGTCTCCTCTCCTCGACTTCATGCCGGACCCACGCGCAACAAGAAAGAGATCGAAAAAGAATCGCTCTCCCCCGACCGGACCCTCTGAAGAGCGATATGGCGAACTATCAATGGAAGAAACGGAGGGTTCACGGAAACGGGGCCAGATCTTCTCGACATTTCGCCGAGGTAGACCCACAGGCATGGACCTTCGAGCCGCCGAGACACTCTCTCCGAAGGAGGACCACGAGAGAAAGAAGCTTCGAGAGACCCTCCCGCGGCAGATCGAAATCTTCGGGAATCTCTCGAGACGTTGGCGAGCTGGCCCGCCGAGCCCTCAGGACACCCGACGCCCGAAACCCAGCCAGCGAGGCACCGCCGCCCTGTAGTCGCGGTAGGCGTCGCCGAATTTGCGCTCCAGATAGGCTTCCTCGTGGCGGATCGCCAGGAAGTAGACCCCGAGCAACGCCAGAGGCAGCGCCAGCAGGACCCACAGGCTGGACGTCCAGACGCCGGCAGCCACCTGCAGGAACGCCATGCCGAGATACATCGGGTTGCGCGTCCACCGATAGATCCCCACCGCGATCAGCTCGGGAGTGGGTTTCCAGGGCTCGGGATCCTGCTTCGTACGAAAGAAGTGGAGCAAGCTCGACACCAGCAGACCCAGGCCGACCAGAGCCGGCGCCAGGACCAGCGCCCGTTTCCAGGGTCCTGGCAGGATCGGGAGGGGCAGCGGCAAGAGGTAGTGCAGCCCCAGGCCCGCGGCGATGCCGAGCAGGAAGACGAACGGCGGCGGAAATCGAACCGCCGCGGCATCGCGGGCTGACGGTGGTGGATGGGACGTCGTTTTCATCGGGGTCACAGTGTAGCCGACTCCGAGGTTCTCCAAGGAGCCGGACGGTTTGTCTTGACGCCACACCACCCGGTCTGGGATAAACAAAGGGTGAGGAACCGAAATCATCGCTGGTGGGCCCTTCTGATCCTGCTCGGCTGGATCGTGCCCCAGAGCACCGCTCTGGGTTGGAGCCTGCACATCGCCCTCGAAGGGCATGACGCTCCTCACCACCACGCCGAGCCGGGTCATTCCCACCCGCCTGGCCAGGACCACCGGCACGAGCACTCGGAGGGTTCCGAGCCATCCTGCGACCACCTGGCTCACCGCGTCGGCCTCGCGGCGCTGGCCGAGACTCTGGCCCACGGGCACCCCCACGACGATTCCGACACGGCTCCCGACCACGAGCACGAGGCCACGGCCAAGAGCGCCCAACCCACGGTCCACGGCAAGGTGCCCACTTCCGCTCCGTGCGCCGGACACGAGCCCGCACCTTCTCCGGCGGCCTCCGGGCTCGGCGGCGAGCTCCCGCGGCGGCGCGGCCCTCCCCCACCTCTGTTCACCACCCACTGCTCTCTGCTGCTCTGATCCACGGCTCGCGGCCGGGCTCGTCGTGAGCCCGACACCTCGACCTGCACAGGAGTCAGCATGTTTCGTCTCATATGGATCGGCCTGGTGCTCTTCGCCACCGGGCCGGAGCTCTCCCGAGCCGCCGCCGGAGCTTCCGCCGGTCCGGCACCGATCGTTACCGAAGAAGAGTTCCTCCGAGCCCTCGATACCTCTCACCCCGAGGTGCGGGCCACCGACCGGGCCATCGCCGAAGCCCGGAGCGGGCAGGTCGGCGCGGCGACCCTGGAGAACCCCGTGCTCGGGGTGTTTCGGGAAGACCCTTCGGGGGCCGCAGAGCAGATCGACTGGACTCTCTCGTGGCAGCTTCCTCAGCCCGAGCGCGGCCTCCGAATCCGCGCCCACGAGCAAGAAATCGCAGCCGCCGAGGCCCGGCGCCGGCTCGCGCTCGCCGAGCTGCGCGAGGGGCTGCGAGAGGTCTATGCCGCCTGGGCCCTGGCCAGCGCTCGACGCCAGGTGATCGCCGCGCAGGCCCAACGTCTGGAAGCCCTGGCCAGCCGCCAGGGCCACCGCGCCGAGCTCGGCGAGACGGCCGGTCTCGAAGCTCGGCGCCTGCGCCTCGCCGTGGCCCGACTCAGGACCCGGATCGCCATCGCCGACGATGCTCGCGCCGAAGCCGAGGCCCACGCCCGAGCCACGAATCCGGACCTGGCTGCGGGCGCCGTTCCGGTGCTTCCGTCGTTGCCCGAAACGGCTCCGGCCACCGAAGACCCGGCCCTGCTGCAGGCGGCCCGGGCCGAGCGGGAGGCGGCTCTCCTCCAGCAACGAGCCAGCCGGCGCTCGTTGCGGGCGCCGGAGCTCACCGTGGGCTGGCAGCGCCAGGAGACCGATCTGGATTCTCTCGACGGGCCGATTCTCGGCCTGCAATGGTCGCTCCCCCTCTTCGATCGCAGGCGGGCGGAGCAGATCGCGGCCGAGGCCCGGCTCGAGGGCGCCGAATCCCGGCTCGAGATCTCCCGGAACGAGGTCCGGAGCCAGCGCTCCTCGATCGCCACGAGGTACAGGGCCTTGCGCGACGCCGTCGCCGCCGCGGAGAGCTCTCGCCAAGACGCCGGCACCGTGCTCGACGGGATCGAAGCCGCCTTCCGCCACGGCGAGACGAGCCTCACCGATCTGCTCGAAACCGTACGCTCCATCGCCGAGCTCGAGCTCGCCCATCTCGATCTCTACGCCACCGCTCTCGCGGCCCATCGCTCCCTCGAACGGCACCAGGGTCTCGCGCTCCCGGTTTCCGAAGCTCCACCCGAACCCGCGAAAGGAATCCCATGAAGACCCGAATGCTCCTTCTCCTCGCCGCTCTCGTTTCCCTCCACCTGGCCTGCAACTCCGGCAGTCCCGAAACGGCTCCCGAAACGGCTCCCGAATCCAGCTCGGAGAGCGCTCCGCCACCGGCCGCCGCCGAAGAAGTCGCCTACGAGCCCGCCTATCCCGAAGAGGTGAGCGAGGAGACCTTGACCGAGGAAGACACCTCGCAGCAGGAATCCACCCACTCCCACGGCGAGGGAGAGCACTCCCATGACGACGGAGAGGAACACTCCCACGACGACGGAGACGAGCACTCCCATGAAAAGGGCGGCCATGGCGGCAGCCACTGAGCCACGCCGCTCCGGCGGGCCGGCGCTCCTGTGTCTCGTCGCCGGGGTCCTCGGTTTCGCCTGTGATCCGCACTCCCATCCACCCGCCACGACCGCGGCGGGTGAGTCCTGGTCGCTCACGGCCTGGGGCAAGCTCTACGAGGTCTATCCCGAGGCCCGGTCGCTGCAGGCGGGCACGACCACCGAGGTCCACACCCATGTGACGATCCTCGAAGGTCATGCCCCCCTCGAAGAGGGCTCCGTCGAGGTGGTGCTGGCGAGCGCTGGCGGAGAGCAGGCCTTTCGCGCGAGCGTGGCCGAGTCCCCGGGTCTTTTCGGCGTCGAGGTGCTTCCCGCAGCCGCGGGAGACTTCGACCTGACCTTTCGCATTTCCGGCCCCGCGGGCGACGAAGAGATCCGCGGCGGGCGGATCCGGGTCGGTGCTCGGGACCAGCCGGGAAGGCTCCTGGTGGCTCCGGCACCCAGGGGTGGCACCGGGGGTGGCGGCGGCGCTCCCCTGTCCCTCCTCAAGGAGCAGCAATGGCAGGGCCGCTTCGGCACCTCCTGGGTCCGCTCGGGCCAGCTCGCCCGCGCGGTCTCCGGCCTCGCCCGAGTGCGCCCCCCCGCCGGAGGAGATCCCACCGTCACCTCCCCGGTCGACGGCGTGCTCCAGCCTCCTGCCGGCTCCGCCTCGTGGCCCTTCGTCGGCCGTGGCATCGAAAAGGGCAGTGCCCTCTTCCGCGTCGCTCCGCGCATCGCTGTCGATCACAGCCTCTCGAACCTCGAAGCCGAGATCCGCACCATCGAGGCCGACCGCGACACCGCCCGCGCCCGTCTCTCTCGCCTGGAAGAGCTCCTCGCTCTCGAGGCCACCAGCCGGCGCGAGGTCGAAGAAGCCGCCGCCCGGGTCGAGACCCTCGACGCCCGCTGGACCGCCGCCACCCGCGACCTCGAGGCCGCCCACGCCTTCCGCGACGGCGACAGCGCCGGCAGCCTGGTGTTGCGCC
>CAZMEL010000364.1:0-6798 GCA_964565225.1 uncultured Thermoanaerobaculia bacterium
GTGGTGAGCACCCATGCTCGGGAAGCGTGGCCGATCAATACCCTCCTGACCTTTCCCGATGTCGCCTCGGCCGAGGCATTCCTGGCGGATCGCGAGTATCTGGCGATCAAGACCCGGTTTCGCGACCGTGCCTACGAGACCCTGCACCTCACCCTCGTCGCCGGGCGCGCACCGCGGGTGGCCGAGGTGGGTGGCACCTCCTCCGAAGAGGGTGGCACCTCCTCCGAAGAGGGTGGCACCTCCTCCGAGGTGGGTGGCACCTCGATCGGGGTGGTTGGCGGGCTCTACGAGCTGGGGGTCGGCACGGAGGATCCCCTCGGCACGCTCGAGTACCTGCAGCAGTACGGATACCGGATCGCCGAGCGCGGGCGGCTCGAGGCGGCCGACGCCCGGCGGCTCTACGGGGTCGATTCCGGGGTCGAGAGCCTCCGTCTGGCCCACGGCGAGGCGGATCACGGCCTCTACCGACTGATGGTCTGGGACGACCCGCGGGATCAGGGCCTGGGGCTCGCAGGCATGAAGGTGATCGGCGGGCGCTGGGGAGCGGCGGTGACGTCGGACGTGTATGCGATCGTCAACCACGCCGAAGATGCCTTGCGGCGCGGGCTGCCGGTGCGTTACGTGGAGCCCCAGCGGCAGACGATCTACGCCGCTCGGGACGGGCGCCCGTTCCTCGATCCGGTGGCCTGTGTGCGCGAGATGCTGCTGATCCGCCCGGAGACCCGGCAGATCCTCTTCCAACGCTACGGCTACCGGCTGGCCCTCTACGGAGCGATCGAGGAGTCGGCGCCCCTGCGCACCAGCCAGGTGACCCACGCCGGTCTGGTGCTCCAGGGCGGACCGGAGCTGACCGAATTCTACGAGCACGCTCTCGGGCTGCTGCGAGCCCGCGACGGCCATGTCTCCGACGACTCGGACCGGGCGTCGAAGAACATTTTCGAGCTGTTGCCGGGTGAGCGCTACGCCACCACGGATTTCGACGACCCGCGCTCGGTGCCCTCGGATCTCCAGAAGGTCCGCTCGGGACGTTTGAAGATCGTGCGTTTCCTGCCCGAGGGCCCGCCCCTGGAGAATCTCTTGCATCGATCTCGCCCCGGAAGCCTCGGTCTCTCGCTCTACACGTATAGAGTAGGCGACCTCGAAGCGCTCCGGCCGCGGCTCGAGGAGCATGGTGCCCGCGATCTCACGCCGGTGATTTCCAACGAATTCGGCGAGCCCAGCCTTTCGTTCGTCGCCCCCGACGGCTTTTTCTGGACCCTCGTCGCCAGCTCCCCCTGAATCCGGAACCAAGATGCAGCGCGCCGCCCTTCTCTATCTCGGCATCACGTCTCCCCTGATCCTGCTGCTCTTCGTGGCTCCGCTGCCCTTCGGGGAGGAGATCTTCACCCTGGTGATGGCGGGGTATCCCATCGCCCTGATGGTCATGGGAGCGAGCCGCAAGGAACGTCTGGGCCCGGTGGCCTGGCCCCTGGCGACCCTCCTGCTGATCCTGCTCGGGGTCATGCTCGGCATGTTGGCCTTTCGCGGCCAGGTGGAGGACGGACCATGGATCGGTCCGTTCCCGGCCGGGGCCGCCTTCCTGCTCTACGGTCTCTTTCTCCTGCCGGTGCTGGTCTCCGCCCTGGGGTATGCCTTCACCTTCGAGAATTGGAGCCTGCGCGACGAAGATCTGAAGGATCTGCGTCGACGCTTCGGAGGCAAGAAAGGCGGAGGCGAGGTGCGATGAACGCGCTCGACCGTCCGGCGATTCTGATCACCGCCGGTCTCTATCTGCTGGTGGTACTGGCCATCGGCGTGTGGGCGGTGCGCCGCACCCGGGATGCCCGCGATTTCTTCATCGCCGGCCAGGGGATCGGCCTGATCGTCACCGGCCTCGCCACCATGTCGGCAGCCTTCAGCGGCTTCGTCTTCATCGGCGGCCCGGGCCTGACCTACCGCATGGGCCTGGCCTCGCTCTTCATCTGCCTGCCGGTGAGCTTCACCGCGGCCCTCACCTGCTGGGTGGTGGCGAAGCGCCTGCGACTGCTCTCGGAGGTGCGGGAGGTGCTCACGGTGCCCGACGCCATCTACTGTCGCTACGGGAGCCGCAAGGCGTCGGGACTGGCGGCGGTGGCGGTGGTGATCGGCACGGTCGGCTATCTCGGTGCCCAGCTGCTGGCGCTCGGGGTGATGATCGAGTCGATCTTCGGTACCCGGGAGCTGCTCGGGCCGCACAGCCTGCCGGTGGCGATGGCGGCGGGGGCCGTGGTGCTGCTCTTCTACGCCACGGCCGGCGGCATGGTGGCCGGGGTCTACACCGATCTC
This sequence comes from uncultured Thermoanaerobaculia bacterium, assembly GCA_964565225.1. Taxonomy (GTDB): domain Bacteria; phylum Acidobacteriota; class Thermoanaerobaculia; order Multivoradales; family J023; genus CAZMEL01. The sequence continues at coordinate 2,305 of CAZMEL010000364.1, forward strand.
TTCCAGGGAATCCTGATGGTGGTGGCCGCGGGTGGGGTGTTCTTCTATGCCGTCACCCAGGGCGGCGGGCTCGAGACCATGGCGCGCAGCATCACCGGGTCGGAGGCCTTCGGGCCGGGTTTTCTCGATCCCCTCGGCAATGTGCCGATCTTCACCGCGTTGGGTTTCTTCTTCGTCTTCGCCATCGGCAATCTCGGGCAGCCGCACATGCTGCACAAGTTCTACATGCTCGACGACCCGCGCAAGCTGCGTTGGATTCCGCTGCTGGTGGGCAGCACGCAGGTGGTCTGTGTGTTGATCTGGCTCGGGATCGGGCTCGCGGTGCCGGCGTTGGTGGCCCAGGGGCGTCTCGAGGCCCTGCTCCGACCCGACGACGCGGCCCCCACGTTCCTGCTGCAGTTCACCCCCGACATCCTGGCCGGCCTGGTGTTCGCCGGCATCATGGCGGCGATCATGTCGACCGCCGACTCGTTCGTGAACATCGGCTCGGCGGCGATCGTACACGACCTGCCCAAGGCCCTGGGCCGGCGGGTCGACCGCGAGCTGCTCTGGGGGCGAGTGGCGGTGGTCGGCATCACGGTGGCGGCGACGGTTTTCGCCCTCCTCTACCAGGACCTCATCGCCTTGCTCGGCACCTTCGCCTACGGTACCTTCGGCGCCGCCCTCACCCCGGCGGTGGCGGTGGGGCTCAACTGGAAACGGGTCGACGCCGAGGCGGCGATCGCCTCGATCGCCACCGGCATGGGGGTAAACCTGACCCTGGAGTTCGCCGCCAAGCAGACCTACTTCCCGAGCTTGCCGAAGCCCGAGTTCCTGCAGCAGGGAGTGTTGCCCACGGCGGTGTCCCTGGCGGCCTCGTTCACCGTGCTCTTCCTGGTCACCTGGTGGCGCGGTGACCGGAAGGGTGAGCGGATCGATGACGACGTGGCTGCCGTGATGGAGATGTGAGTCGATGCCCAGAGCCAAAGACCTCAATGTGCTCGGAGATCCCCTGGTGCCCTGCTCCCTCGAGCCGAGGACCGGTTTCTACCGCGACGGCTGCTGTAGCACCGGCTCCGACGACCTCGGCCGCCACGTGGTCTGCGCCGAGATGACCCGGGATTTCCTCGAGCTCTCTCGCGAGCTCGGCAACGACCTCGTCACCCCACGGCCCGAATTCGGCTTCCCCGGCCTCCGGCCCGGCGACCGCTGGTGCGTGTGTGTCGAACGCTGGAAGGAAGCCCTCTCCGTCGACCTCGCCCCTCCGGTCATCCTCCAGGCCACCCACCGTGCGGCTCTCCTGCACGTGAGCCTCGAAGAGCTCCAGCGCCACGCGATCGACGTGAACTGAGACCCTACTTCTCCGACTCGGCGGCCCGCTGGGCATCGAGGTGTTTCTTGTAGAACGACCAGCTGGTCTCGTTCGGCCGGGTGTCGTCGACCGGCGGCGGCTGGCGGTACTCCGGGTAGCGTTCGTCGATCACCCGGCGCAGGGTGTCGGGCAGGTCTTCGAAGCTGCGGACCCGCTTGCCGGCGCCGTGATACATCACCGAGCCCACCCGCGAGCCCATCTCCATCCAGGGCAACCACTGACCGACCCGGGTCCAGCCGACGTGGGCGTCGTCCAGACCGGTCACCTGCCGGTCGAGCAGGCGGTCGGCGTCGAAGTAGAAGCTGAACATCTCCATCGCGTGGTAGGTGCCACCCACGTAGGGCTGGTACTCGCCGCCGAGCACGTTGGGATAGAAGAGAGGGACCTCGAAGCTCATCCAGCCGCGGCCGTCCTGGAGGGTGGCGCCGAAGCGATAGGGACCCCGCGAGCCCTGGGCAAAGGTGGGAGCCCGGGAGCTCACCGGATCGTTGGAGATGTGCACCACCTCGACCTCCTTGCCGGTCCAGGGGTTGGTCCAGCGGTCGACCACCTCGCCGGTCTCGGGATCGAGGTAGACCAGCACCTCCCGCGAGACCATGCGGTAGCCGTAACCGCGGCCTGCTTCCTCCACCGTGCCGCAGGCACGAATGTTCATGCCTTCGTAGCGGAAGAGGAGCCGATCCCGCTCGCCCGGCACCCGGCTGTAGGCATTGCCGGTCCAGGCGTAGATCGCCGGTTTGCCGTCTTCGAGGTGGCATTGCAGCTTGCGCATGGCGCGCACGGCGTCGTCGGGGTTGTCGAGGTCGAGGGGCTGAGCCGGCACGGTGCCGGCTCCCAGGGCCAGGAGGAGCCCGATCGTGGCGAGCCGGGAGAGGGTGGAACGATCCATCGAAGTCTCCTTGCAGGAAAGGCGAGAGGGTCGTGAAGATTTAATGTATTAATGGTAGGACAAATCGATGCGCCGAACCATCTCGGATGGGTCGGGGCACCGGACGCGATTCTGTTCAGGGCTCGAGGACCCAGAGCTCTCGATCAGCTCCACCAGCTCGCCCGCCCGGCCGCGCACGGCGAGAGCTCTTCGACCGCGGTACGGGGGCTCGTCGCGCTGGATCACGGGGCCCAGGGCACGGGGGAGGTGGGGCTCGAGGTCGGGGACGGCGAAGGAGACCATGGCCATGGCCGGTGGGAGCTGGCCGGGAAGGGTGGAGCGGGGACCGGCCTGTGGCGGGTATTGATCGATCTCGACATGGATCCGGCGGCCGACGCAGGTGGTGCGGAGGCGATGGCGGGTGGTTTCGGGCAGCTGGAAGGCGTCGTTGATCACCCGGTAGGGGATCTCGTATTCGTCGGCGAGGGAGAAGCCGAGACCGCCGTAGGGGTGGGCCGGAGGGCCGGTGTAGAAGCCGGTGGCGGTGTCGAGGTCGGGGACGCCGAGCACGGCGATGAACACCCGGTCGACGGCGCAGCCGGCCCGCGGCAGGTCGTGGTCGGGGAGATCGCCCCGCACCTCGTTGAGGTAGAGCACCTCGCCCGCGGGTCCCTCGGCCTGCATGGGATAGATCTGGGGCAGGCCGGGAAGGGCCGCGGGCGGGGCGATGACCCGGAAGCGGCCATCGCCGGAGAGGCGGTCGTAGAGGGCATCGGCGCTGCCCACCGTGAGCTCGAGGGCGGCCCAGCCCCAGGTAGTGCGCGGATTCTGGTCCCGTGGCGGCGGCTCCGACTCCACCCACCGGAGAATGCAGCGATCCACGCCGACGGGGGCTGCCAGGAGCTCGTAGGCCCTGCCGACGGTTCCCGGAGTACCCCAACTCGCGGCGAGCTCGGTATCGACCGTTCCGCGGGCCAGTCTCACCTGCTCGAGAGCGTCGCGATAGGTGGCGGATATCAGCTCGAGGTCCGGCGTCGAGAGGGTGACGGCCTCGATCCGGCCGCGAATCTCTGCTTCGATGGGTGCGCCCGGTGGCTCGCGGCTGCGGAGGTCTCCGTCCATGGGCGGAATTGTTTCGTGAAGCGGCTCGCTTCCACAAGCGAGCCCCGCGCACGAAACGTCAGCCCGAGAGCGGACAGCAGAGAACCTGGGACACGAAGACGGATCCGCCGTCGGCCTGCAGCTGCCCTCTACATCTCTTCCGCCAGCGCCTCGGCGGTGAATTCCCCGAACCGGGTGTAGGTCTCGGCCCCGGGATGGAAACCGTCGTCGGCGAAGCCGTCGGGAGTCGGCTCGAAGTCGAGTCGGATGTGAACGGTGCGGTCGCGCTTCCCGGTTTCGAGCGCGATGATCTGGTCGAAGGTGCGGCCACGGAGGGCGAAAACCCGGCGCATGGGCTCGGGCAGGGCGGGGAAGGCATGCAGAGGAGGGATGCCCACCACCGCGACCACGGCGCTGGGGGAGTGCCGGCGCAGGGAGTCGAGCAGGGTGCCGAGATTGCGCGCGAAGCGGCCGCTTCGATGCAGGGCGGTGAGGTCGTTGACGCCGGTCGAGACCACCAAGATGTCGACGGATTCCTCGGGCAGCCGAGGAACGAGCCGTTGCTGGATCTTCTCGGTCGTAGCGCCGATCTTGCCGAGCGCGCGCCACGACACCCGGGCCCCGAGCCTCTGCGCCAGGGCTCTTGCCGTGGCCCCGGCGAGGGCATTGTTGCTGCGGCCCGCGCCGACCCCGGCGACGATCGAGTCGCCGATGCCGAGTAGCTCGAGGTCTCGACCCTCGCCGATCACCCCCGAGGTGGGGCCGTCGGCGGCCTGCAGGCGGGGGGTGTTGCGCCGCACCCGGATCGCCTGGGGAAGGGTGAGCGGCAGAAGGGTCCAGAACAGCGCTCGATGCGTGAAGAGCCCGCGAGGGGGCCGGGCCGTGGGAGAAGTCATCGTGCGTCCTCGCGGTAGGGATCGATCCGAGCCGTCATTCGAGAATGCTACACGAGACCGGGCGGGGCTCCGGAGCCGATTCGGCCACTCGACAGAGCTTGACGACGCTGCTCGCGGCCGATAGCTTCCGAACAGACATTCCATACTTTTTTCTCGCGTCATGACTCGCCCTCATCTCGTGGGCGCCCCGCGAGGTTTTCCCGTCGGGACCGGCACTCGGTCCGTTCGAAGCCAAACCACGGAGCGCCGTCCGATCTGCGGACGGCAGGAGGATACGA
>CAZMEL010000365.1:0-6764 GCA_964565225.1 uncultured Thermoanaerobaculia bacterium
GCTCTTCGCCTACGGGATCTTGCCCGAGGAGAGGATGGGGTCGGCCGGCATTTTCGGAGTCTTCTTGGGTTTTGGTGGCGTGGCCCTGATCTTCTCCGACGATCTGGATGCGCTGGCCGGTCCCAACGTGACCTTTGCCGCCCTGGTGCTCCTGCTCTCGCCGATCAGTGCCGCCGTGGCCCAGGTGGTGGTCAAGAAATGGGGGCAGGACATCTCGCCCCTGGCTCTCGCGGCCATTCCCATGTTGATGTCGGCGGTGTTGATCGCACCCCTCGCCTGGCTCTTCGAGAGAGACCGGCAGGTCTTGCTCGAGGCCGAACCGGTGCTCGCTCTGATCTACCTGGCGGTCTTCGGCTCGGTCGTGGCGTTCACCCTCTACTACTGGACGTTGAAGTTTCTTTCCGCGACCCACCTCAGCCTGGTGACCTACGCCACGCCGGTGATCGCGGTCCTGATCGGTACTCTCTGGCTCGACGAGCCCTTGACCTGGACCATGGCCGGCGGCGCGTTGCTGGTGGCCAGCGGGGTGGGTCTCGCGGCTCGGAGCAGGAGCCACTAACCCGTTTCGTTTCGACCTCTCTCGCACACTAGAAGGGAACTAACGATGGCGATCAGTGTCTTCGAGCTGTTCACGATCGGAATCGGGCCGTCGAGCTCGCATACCGTGGGGCCGATGCGAGCCGGCAAGAGATTTGTCGAAGGGCTCGGGGCGGATACCGGGCTCGACGCCGTCGACCGGGTCGTGGTCGATCTCTACGGCTCGCTGGCCCTCACCGGCAAGGGGCACGGCACCGACAAGGCGGTGTTGATGGGCCTCGAGGGAGAGGACCCGGAGACCGTGGATCCCGACTCCATTTCCGGCCGGGTCGCCGCCATCACCGAGCAGAAGCAGCTGTCTCTCGGCGGTCGGCGTCCTCTGGTCTTCGATCCGGCGAAGCACCTGGTGTTCCGCCGCAGGGAATCCTTGCCCTACCACGCCAACGGTATGAGGTTCAGGGCCCTCGACGCCGCGGGCGGCGAGCTGCGCTCGCGCACCTACTACTCCGTGGGTGGAGGATTCGTGGTCGACGAGGAAGCCGCCGGCGCGGACCGGATCGTAAAAGATCGCACTCCGCTGCCCTATCCCTTCGGCAGCGGCCAGGAGCTGCTCGAGATCTGCCACGCGAACGGCCTGGCGATCTGGGAAGTGATGCTGGCCAACGAAAAGATGTGGCGCCCGGAGGAGGAGGTGCGAGCTGGCCTTCTGCGGATCGCCCAGGCCATGCGTGTCTGCATCGAGGCTGGGTGCCGAGCGGAAGGAATCTTGCCCGGGGGGCTCGAGGTCAAGCGTCGGGCACCGCGGCTCTTCGCCGAGCTCGACGGCCGCCCGGACGAAGATCCGCTCTCGGTGCTCGACTGGGTGGGTCTCTTCGCCATTGCGGTGAACGAGGAAAACGCCGCCGGGGGTCGCGTGGTCACGGCGCCGACCAACGGCGCCGCCGGAATCCTGCCGGCGGTGCTCGAGTACTACCGGCGTTTCGTGCCCGGTGCCGACGACGAAGGCATCGTGCAATTCCTGCTCACTGCGGCGGCAGTGGCCATTCTGTTCAAGAAGAACGCCTCGATCTCGGGAGCCGAGGTCGGATGCCAGGGCGAGGTCGGTGTGGCCTGCTCCATGGCGGCCGGCGCCTTGGCGGCCGTTCGGGGAGGCGACGTGATCCAGGTGGAGAACGCCGCCGAGATCGGCATGGAGCACAATCTCGGGTTGACCTGCGATCCGGTGGGCGGCCTGGTGCAGATCCCCTGCATCGAGCGCAACGCGATGGGCGCCACCAAGGCGATCAAGGCTGCCCGGCTCGCCCTGCGTGGCGACGGTAGCCACAAGGTCTCCCTCGACAAGGTGATCAAGACCATGCGCCAGACCGGCGAGGATATGAAGCGCAAGTACAAGGAGACCTCGCGTGGTGGCCTCGCGATCAATGTGATCGAGTGCTGAGGAAGGGTTGAACCCTTACGCGGCCGACCCCGTATCTCTTTCGAGATCGGCGGGGTCGAGTCACATCCTTGACATGAACCGTCGTTTATATGAAAAATCATTGAAGTCATGTCGCCACTCGAAATCGCCCCTTCCGACGACCCCGCCGCCGACGAAGCCACCATCTGCGCCGATCGCCTCAAGGTGCTCGCCGACAGCACCCGGCTCGAGGTGGTGCGTCTCCTGCTCGAGGGGCCGCAACACGTCGGAGAGCTGCAGCGGCGCCTGGAGATCGAGCAGAGTCTCCTCTCGCACCACCTGCGGGTCTTGCGGGGGGCCGGTCTCGTGATTTCCGAGCGCGATGGCAAGTCGGTGCTCTACCGGGTCGCTCCCGACGTCTCGGACGTTTCGGTACGGGGAGAGTCGATCCACCTCGGCTGCTGCGTGCTCTCCTTCGATGCTCCGCTGGACAAGTCGACGTGACCGTCTCTGCCGCGACCCCAAGAGATCCCAGGAGCGTTTCTTCGAGGACCACGCCCATGGCCGCTCGCGGCCGGATCTTGCCGGCCCTGGTGCTGGCCGCGAGCCTCGTCGCCTGCGGCGGTCCGGATTCCGCACAGGCTCCGGAAACCGAGGTGCGAAAGATCGTGCTCACCGGCTCGAGCACGGTGGCGCCGCTGTTGAGCGAGATCGCCAAACGTTACGAGGCGAGGCGGCCCGCGGTGCGAATCGATGTGCAGACCGGCGGCTCTTCGCGCGGAATCGCCGACAGCCGGTCGGGCGTCGCCGACCTCGGCATGTCCTCCCGCCCGCTCGAGCCCGACGAAGCCGCCGACCTCGAAGAACATGCCGTTGCGGTCGACGGAGTGGGGTTCGTGGTCCACGCCAGCAACGAAGTGGCGGCGCTCGACGACTCCCAGCTGCTCGGAATCTACCGCGGCGAGATCGACGACTGGAGCGAGGTCGGCGGCGAGCCCGGGCCGATCACCGTGATCCACCGTGCCGACGGGCGCTCCGAAGTCGATCTGGTCACCGAGTACCTCGGCATCGAGCCGCGGGAGATCCGGGCCGATCTGATCTCCGGCGAGAACCAGCACGCCCTGAAATCGGTGGCGGGAGATCCGGGAGCGATCGTCTACGTCTCGGTGGGTGCGGCAGAGCGGGAGGCCGCTACCGGCGCCCCCATTCGTCTGCTCCCCCTGCGCGGTGTGCCGGCCAACGCCGAAGAGGTGGCCGCGGGTCGGTTTCCCCTGGCCCGGCCCCTCGTGCTCCTGGCCCGGCCCGGGCCCGACGATACCGTCGCCGCCTTCCTCGATTTCGCCCTCTCCTCCGAGGTCGACGACCTGATCACTTCCCTGGCCTATGTCCCGCCCGCTCGCTGATCGCTGGCTCACCGGCATTCTCGGTGCCGGGGCGGTGCTGGCCGGCCTGGTGGTGCTCCTGATCGTCGCCTTTCTGACGATCGAGTCGATCCCGGCCCTGCGCGAGATCGGTCCGGGCCGCTTCATCACCGATGTTTCCTGGCACCCCGACCGCGACGCCACTCGAGGCACTTTTCTGCTGCTGCCGATGGTGGCCGGTACCGGCGCCCTGGCGCTCGGAGCCCTCCTGCTGGCGGCCCCCGCCGGGGTGGTGTCGGCGGTCTTCTGCCGTTTCTATGCCCCGGCTCCCGTGGCCCGTGCCTACCGCCGCCTGGTCGAGCTGCTGGCGGGGATCCCCTCGGTGGTCTACGGGTTCTGGGGGCTCGTGACCCTGGTGCCGCTGCTGCGGTCGATCGAGCCACCGGGGCAGAGCCTGCTCGCCGGGATCTTGGTGCTGGCGCTGATGATTCTGCCTACCGTCGCTCTGCTGGCCGACTCCGCCCTGCGCTCGGTGCCCCGTTCCCTGCTCGACGCTGCCGCCGCTCTCGGCATGGAGCGTTGGGCCATGGTGCGGGGTGTCGTGTTGCCCGCCGCCACCCAGGGCATCACCACCGGTGTGCTGTTGGCCGCAGCGCGGGCGGTGGGGGAGACCATGGCGGTGTTGATGGTCTGCGGCAACGTGGTGCAGGTGCCGTCGAGTCTGTTCGAGCCGGTTCGCTCGCTCACCGCGAACATCGCCCTGGAGATGGCCTATGCCACCCTCGATCACCGCTCGGCCCTCTTCGTGACCGGGCTGGTGCTGATGGCCGCGGTGGCGAGCCTGACCCTCGTGGCCGCACGGATCGGCGGCGGAGAGCTACGCCATGAGTGAGCTCGAGCCGTCCCGACGCGCCGACCGCCGGGCCGCCGTCGTCTGCTGGCTGGTGGCCGGGGGGGTGAGCCTGGTCTTCGGCTGGATCCTGCTCGACCTCCTGCGCCTCGGCCTGCCGCGAATCTCCTGGAGCTTCCTCGTCGAGGCGCCGGCCAACGCGGGCCGCGATGGCGGCATCGGCACGGTCCTGGTCTCGACCCTGGCGATCCTCGCCGTCTGCCTGGCGGTGGCGGTTCCTCTGGGGCTGGGCTGTGCGGCGTACCTCGCCGAGATCGTACGCCGGGACGGCGCCTTCGGTCGCTGGATCCGCCACAGCCTCGACCTGCTGGCGGCGGTGCCTTCGATCGTCTTCGGTCTCTTCGGAACGGTGTTCTTCTGCCAGATCCTCGGGCTCGGTTTCTCCATCCTCGCCGGAGGCCTGACCCTCGCCTGCATGGTGCTTCCGATCCTGATCCGCGCCACCGAGGCGGGGTTCCGGTCCGCCCCTGACGACCTTCGCCGCGCAGCAGCCGCCCTCGGCCTGAGCCAGACCGCCACCCTGCGGCACCTGCTCCTGCCCGCCGCCCTTCCGGGGCTGATGGTCGGGCTGGTGCTCGGTGTGGGCCGGGCGCTGGCGGAGACCGCCGCGCTCCTCTTCACCAGCGGCTACGTGACCCGAATGCCCACCTCGTGGCTCGATTCGGGGCGCGCTCTCTCGGTGCACATCTACGACCTGGCGATGAACGTGCCCGGAGGCGAAGAAGCGGCCTACGCCTCGGCCCTGGTCTTGATCGTCCTGCTGGCGCTGGTCAACGGAGCGGCCACCTGGGCTGCCGAGGCCTGGATCGGCGGGAGGCCGGCGCGATGAGCCTGGTGCTGGTATCCGAGGCCCGGGAGCGCCTGGAAGGCGCGAGCTTGCCCCGGCCGGTCCAGCCCCGGCTGGTCGTGCAGGGTCTCGGGGTCGACTACGGCCACCGTCCGGCCCTGCGGAACGTGTCACTGGTTCTCGAAGATCGTGCCGTGACCGCCCTGGTCGGGCCGTCGGGTTGTGGCAAGACCAGCTTCCTGCAGACCCTCAACCGGATGACCGATCTGATCCCCGGCTGCCGGGTGAGAGGCCGGATCGAGCTCGACGGGGAAGACATCACCCGCGCTGAGACCGATCTGCTCGGGCTCCGGCGCCGGGTCGGCATGATCTTCCAGAAGCCCAATCCTTTTCCGCTCTCGATCCACCGCAACTTCGCTTTGCCGCTCAGAGAACACGGCGTGCGGGACCGGCACGAGATCGAGAGCCGGATCGAGCAGGCCCTGCGGGCTGTCGGGCTCTGGGACGAGGTCGCCGATCGCCTGCAAGGGGCTGCCACCGAGCTCTCCGGAGGGCAGCAGCAACGGCTCTGCATTGCGCGGGCCCTCTCCCTCGACCCCGAGGTCGTGCTCCTCGACGAGCCCTGCAGCGCCCTCGACCCCATTTCCTCCGGGGTCGTGGAAGACCTGATCGCTTCTCTGCGGGATCGCTACACCGTGGTGATCGTGACCCACAACCTGCGGCAGGCCCGCCGCATCGCCGACCACGCCGCTCTCTTCTGGGTCGTCGACGGGGTCGGCCAGCTGGTCGAAGAAGCTCCGACCGAGCGGTTCTTCTCCGCACCCCGACACGAGCTCACCCGCGCCTACGTCAGCGGCGCCCGGGGCTGAGCCCGAGCGGCCGAACCGGGTCGCTATGCTAGTCTAATGCGTCACAAATCTGGGCCTTGTCTTCGGGCCCTCTCGCGCCCTGTCGGCGCGGCTCCTCCTCGAAAGATCCCCGATCTTCCTGTGTCGGAGCGCCTGGACAGAACGCGAGAGAACCTCGAATCCAAGGCACCATCTGTGGGACGCACTACACTAGAGTCTGGCCGGCTCATCGAGCTCTTGTCCAGACAGCAGACCTTCTGCCGTTCGAACCCCAAGAATCCTTCCAGCGGACGTTTCGGAATATGTGGAAAGACCGGCTGTCTCTTCGTCTCGGGCTCGGTGTCGCTGCCTTCACCGCCCTTCTCGCCTCCCTGACGGCGGGGGTGCTCACCTACCAGGTGATCGCCAAGGGGCGACATCCCTTCCTGACCGAGGCGACAGTCGGCGATCTCCTCCCCTGGATGCTCACCGCGTTCCTGGCCTCCGTGCCCGTGGCTCTGCTGGCGGGAGCGGTGGCGAGCTTCTTGCGCCGGCCGGGCTGGAGCCTGCTGGCCGCGGTGCTGCTGCTGGCGGTTCCCTTCCACTTCCTCCGCGAGTCCGCCTCGGAGTTCCGGATCCAGGCCTCGCCCCTGGCCGAGTACCCGTCGCAGGAGCAGGTGAAGAGGTCGATTCTCGACCATGCGCCGAAGCCCGAAGAACGGCCGAACCTGGTGTTGATCACCATCGATACCCTGCGTTGGGACCACCTGGGTTTCGCCGGCTACGAGCGCCCGGTCTCTCCCCGTCTCGACGACCTCGCGCGGCGCGGAACCGTTTTCCGCCACGGCATCGCCCAGGCGCCGGTGACCAGCAGCTCCATGGCCTCGATGATGACCGGCGTCTCGCCCCACGTCCTCGAGCACGAGCGTGCCGCCCGGGGCGAGGG
>CAZMEL010000366.1:0-6759 GCA_964565225.1 uncultured Thermoanaerobaculia bacterium
CCGTTCATCAGGAACTCGGACCCGGAGTTGCCGACATTGCGGCGGGCGCCGATCATGATGTCCGATGAATTGGTGGCCGTGCCCGAAGGAAACTCGCCCGCCGGCACGCCGTCGAGGTAGATCGTGTAGCGCATCTCGGTGCCGTTGTTGAAATTCACCACCGCGGCGTGGTGCCACTCGTCGTCGAGGGCGCCGACCAGGGAGCTCTCGTTCTGGCTGCCGCCGATATTCGCCCACACCCGATCGTCGAGCACGAAGAGATAGAACTGGCGACTGCCGAAGTCGTCGTCGGCCTTGGAGATCAGGGCGCCGGCGCCGGGGGACTTGAACCACGCCGCCAGGGTGAATTCGTCGAAGGCGGGGTTGAGATTGAGCGCCGAGGGTTGACCCAGGCTCACCAGGTCGCCGTTGCCGTCGAAGGTGCCGGTGCTGCCGATCAGACCCACGGGGAAGATATCGGCATCGCCTTCGGCCCGGCCGTCGAGGCCGTTGCCGGAGCTGTCGAGCACCTCACCCGGGGTGCCGTTCCACGACGCCTCCTCCATCCGCCAGTAGCCGAGCATGGCGAGCCCCACCTGGTCGTCGCGCAGGCGAGCGACCCCGTCGGCCACCTCGATCTGGGACGGGTCGAAGGTGTAGGCCGCGGGATCGGAGAAGGTCAGATCGAAGCTGCCGGACGTGGGCCCGGGATCGCAGTTGAATTCTTCCAGGCTCCAACCCGCGGGCAACGACTCGGTGATGTCGTAGGTCCCGGGTGCCAGGTTCTCGAAGCTCGCCGTGTCCGCCACACCGTCGCCGTCGTCGGGATCGGCATCGTCGAGCACGAAGGAGCCGAGGTCGCCGGAAAACGAGAAATCGGTGCCGTCGGGAGGCGAGGCGTCCTTGCGCAGAGTGATGGAGCCGAGCTGCTCGGGATCGATCTCGTGGACGAAGGTGCACACCAGATCCTGGTCCGACCGCAGACGCAGGGTAGCGGTGGTATCGGCGATCGTGGTGCCGCCGAGCCCGAGCCCCTGGTAGGCGACGTCGAGCCGGTCGATCTCCACCCGCTGCTGGCCGTCGGACCGCAGGAAGGCGCGGAGGAACAGCCGCCCGGAGGCCGGATCGAACGCGCCGATATTGGCGTCGACGGTCGCGGCGTCGTTGCTCTCGCCGGCCAGGGCGGGCACCCACGCGGCGCCGTCCCAGTACCGCCATGCCGCTCCATTGGAGGAGAGCTGGTACTCGATCGTGCCCTGGTTCCCCGGGCCCGGAACCTCGGTGAAGCCGGTGAAGGCGAGAATTCCCTGGTCGCTGTCGCCCGCGGTCTTCACCACCGAAGGCCCGTCCGTGGCCAGCTCGCCGACGATCCGCCCCGCGCCCCCGGCGTAGAGGTCGGCGATCTCCGTGGCCGAGAGCGCGCGACCGACGATCAAAGCCTCGTCGAGCTCCCCACGCCACCGGAAGTCGGTACCGACATTGCCCACGTCGCGGCGGGCGCCGAGCAACACGTCGAGGTCGTTGGTGGCGGTGCCGGAGTCGAATCGGCCGATCGCCTGCCCGTCGAAATAGAGGATGTAGCGCATGATGCCGTTGTCGTCGAGGTTCACCACCGCGCCGTGGTGCCACTCGCCATCGGCGGCGCCGATCGACCCGCCGAAGTTCAGATTGCCACCGATCGACGCCCAGAGCCGATCTTCGAAGACGAAGAGATAGTACTGGCGCGCCGCGAAGTCGTCGTCGGCCTTGGCGATGATGGCGCCGTTCTCGCTGGTGCGGAACCAGGCCGCGAGGGTGAACTCGTCGGCCGCGGGATCGAAGTCCAGCAACGCCGGCTGGCCGATCACCAAGTGGTCGTCGGTGCCGTCGAAGGTGCCACCCCGTCCGACCAGGCCACCCGCCACGGTGCTCGCACCACCCAGCGCGGTGCCGTGGTGGCCGCTGCCCGAGGTGTCGAGCACCTCGCCCGGAGCACCGCTCCACGCACCTTCCTCCATCCGCCAATAGCCTCGGAGATCCCCGCGCAGAGGGTCTTCCCGCAGCCGCGCGAGGCCTCCCACGACCTCGATCTTGTTGCTCTCGAAGGTGTAGAGCCCCGACTGGGAGTAGGCCGTGCGAAAGACGAGGGAGAGCTCGTTGCTGGTGCAGGAGAACCCCGTCCGTCGCCAGGCCGGCGGCAGGGACGCGGTCACCTCGTAGCTCCCCGGGGCGAGGGCCGGAAAAACGATCGAGTCGCCGAACGGGTCTCCGTCGTCGGGCACCGCGTGGTCGAGGGTGAAGCTGCCGAGCTCACCGGTGAAGGGAAAATCCGTGCCGTCCGGCGGCGAGGCTTCCTTGCGGACCGTGATCGAGCCCGGGGCCGGAGACTCTACCGGCGTCGACACCGAGTCGCCGTTGTCCCCCGGGTCGGTGTCCTTCGCGGCGGTGACCGCCGCGGAGTTGACGATCGGATCGCGCCCCGAGTAGCTCTCGGGCACCGTCACCACCAGGCTGAACACGAAAGGCCCTCCCACCGGCAGCAGCGGATGGTCGCAGACCACCGTACCCGTGCCGCCCACCGCGGGAGTGCTGCAGGTCCAGCCCGAAGGGGCGGCCAGAGACACGAACTCGAGGCCCGCCGGAAGCGTGTCGGTGAGCTGGGCGGAGAAGCCCGCGCTCGGTCCACCGTTGGAAACCGCCAGGAAATAGGTGAGGTCGTCTCCCGGTGCCACCGGGCTCAGATCCACGGTCTTCGCCAGCGAGAGATCGGAGTCGTCATTGAAATCCAGGTAGGTGATCCGCAGCTCGTCGAGGGCCGCCGACCGATCGTCCATCGCCAGGTTGGAGAACCGTACCTGGACGTAGAGGTCGCCGGCACCGAGGTTGCCCAGGTCGATTCCCGCCGCCGCGGCGGCCGACGAAAAACCGGCGCCATTGCCCGGCAGCAGGGTGTCGGACACCGGGGTCGCGGCATCACCCTCGAGCAGCCGGAAGGTCACGAAATGGTCGGCGTCCTCGTCTTCCACCGTCGCCCGCAGCTCCAGGAACTGGAACCCGGCCGTGATCGGCCCGAGAATCTCGGTGGCGCCGGCTCCCTGGTCGGTGTCGTAACGGATGGAGAGATGGTCGAGCTCGACCGCCTGGAGGCCGTCGGAAATCAGGAACGCACGCACGAAGAGCTGCTGGGCCGAGGCGTCGAAGGCGCCGAGATTGGCGTCGACCACCGCCGCCGGATTGCTGTCGCCGAGGCCCGCGGGAACCCAGGCTGCGCCGTCCCAGTAGCTCCACGAGGCGCCGTCGGCGGAGAGCTGGTACTCCACCGCTCCCTCGTGGCCCGCACCGAGGCTCTCGGTGAACCGGGTATAGGCGGTGAGGCCGGCATCGCTGTCGCCCGCGGTCTCGAAGATCGGCGGGCGATCGGCGGGAAAGGTGCGGAGCCGGGCGGCACCGACGTTGTACAGGCTGCTGACCTCGGCGGGCGACAGCGCACGGTCGAAGATCGCCACCTCGTCGATCTCGCCATCCATCTGGAATCCGACCCCGCTGTTGCCCGAGACCCGCCGGGCGCCGATCATCACGTCGGCGCCATTGGTCGCCGGGCCGGTATCGAACACGCCGTCGACGGCGCCATCGAGGTAGAGGGCATACCGCATGGTGCCGGCGTCGTCGAAGTTGACCAACACGCCGTGGTGCCACTCGCCGTCGTTCACCCCTGCGGTGGCGCCGAAGCTCTGCACCCCACCCACCACGCCCCAGAACCGTCCCGCGGCGGTGAAGATGTAGAACTGGCGCTGGCCGAAGTTGTCCACCGCCTTCGAGAGGATCGCGCCCTGGGTCGTGGTGCGGAACCAGGCCGAGAGGGTGAATTCTTCGTCGGGATCGAGCAGCAGGTCCGGGGGCTGGCCGATCGACACCAGGTCTCCCCCGCCCCCGAAACGGCCCGCACGCCCGAGCCGCCCCGGAGCCAAGGTGTTGGCCGCTCCTCCCGCGGTGCCGTGGTGCCCCCGCCCGGAGCTGTCCGTCACTTCGCCGAACGTGCCGTTCCAAGAGGGCTCTTCCATCCGCCAGTAGGCCAGGAGGTCGTTGTAGTAGGGCGGCTCGGCCACTAGGCCGGCGAGGCCGCGATCGACCCGGATCTTCGCCGGATCGAACGTGTAATTCGCGGCCGCCTCGAAGGGCACGGTGAAGGCTCCCGCGAAGTTGCGCTCGAAGCCTACCTCGAGGCGGTCGAGCTCGACCCGCTGGCTGCCGTCGGAGAGCAGGAAGGCACGCACGAAGAGGGTTTCGGAGCTGGCGTCGAAAGCACCGATGTTGGCGTTCACGGTGGCGGCGTCGTTGTGTTCTCTCGCCCCGGCACTCCCCCAGGCGACCCCGTTCCAGAACTGCCAGGTCGTGCCGTTGGTCGAGAGCTGGTATTCCACGCTGCCCTCGTTGCCCGCCCCCAGGGTTTCGGTGAAGCTCACGAAATCCGTGAGGCCGGGGGAGCTGTCGCCCGCGGTCTTGAAAATCGCCGGGCCGTCGGCCGGAAACTCCTGGACCACCCGGCCCGCACCGCCGTTGTAGAGCCCGGCGATCTCGGCCGCGGAGAGCGCCCGGCCGACGATCATCGCTTCGTCGATCTCGCCGTCCATGAGAAAACCGAGCCCGCTGTTGCCGCTCACCCGGCGCGCACCGACCATCACGTCGGCGACGTTGGTGGCGGTTCCCGAGTCGAAAATGCTGTCGAGCACTCCGTCGACATAGATCGCGTAACGCATCACGCCGTTGTCGTCGAAGTTGACCACGGCTCCGTGGTGCCAGTCGCCGTCGTCGAGCCCGGTGATGGTGCCGAAGTTCTGGTTGCCGCCCATCACACCCCAGAGGCGGCCGTCGATGGTAAACATGTAGAACTGCCGGTCGCCGAAATTGTCCACCGCCTTGGAAAGGATCGCTCCCCGGGAGGTGGTGCGGAACCACGCGGCGAGGGTGAACTCGGCGCTCGCCGGATCGAGATCGAGGGCCGGCGGCTGCCCGATCACCACGGCGTCGCCATTGCCATCGAAGGTGGAGCCACGGCCGACCTGCCCCAGGGCGATGGTGTTCGCGTCGCCCACCCCGGTGCCGACAAAACCGTTGCCCGAGCTGTCGCCCACCTCTCCGGGAGCGCCGCTCCACGAGGGTTCTTCCATGCGCCAGTAGCCCAACAGGTCTCCGAAGACGGAATCACCGAGCCGGGCCAGGGAGCCCTCGACCGAGATCCGCCCCGGGTCGAAGGTGAAGCGGTTCGGATCGTCGAATTCGTAGGTGAAGGTGCCGCCGGTGGCGGTGATCTGAATCAGGCGATCGCCACCGTCGATCTCGGTCTGGTCGAGCCCGGGGCCGGGGCCCGCCCCGGCATCCACCGTCGCCGGATTGGTGAAGTCCTCGGCATAGATCCGCTCCCCCGGGGTGCTGCCGGCCAGGATCTGCGAAGCCTCGAGCCCGCCTCCCCAGGCGAGGCTCCACGAAGAGAGAATCCACACCGCCACCCCGTGGCAGCTCCGAAGGTGATGCCCCTTCTGCCCCATTCCATTCCCCATGATGTCTCCTGCATGAATTCTCGAGGGAGAAACCTCGGACCGACTCGCCGATACGGTTCCGCAGGCCGGGCGCGCCGCTGCGTCTGAACCACCAACTCGACCCTACCAGCCACCTCGGGGGAAGGCAAATGGCTCAAAACAATCCGTTTTCGCCGATCACCGGTATGGTTTCGCCAGAGCCGATTTCCGTAATGCCGGCCGTAAGGTTCGGCCCATACGATAAGATCTAGTGCAACAGATCTCTCGCCTGGAGTCATAGAGACATCGACAGAAAGTAATCATCGAGATGGAGATTCTTGGAAGCTTCCATGGAGAGATCCTCGAAAACCGAATCGAGCCCGAATCTGGATACCCTGTCGTAGAGCTTCGATCGCAACGTCCCCGGCTGTACCCGAGCCCGATCCCCCCGGGTGGCCGGGCCCGATCCCCTTCGGGCCGCGGGACCCTCGAGCCCGAGCGTTGTCCTCGAGCTCGAACCAACAAGGAGGAAAGCATGACCCTTCGCCCCCTCTCTCAGCTGCGGCATCGCTTCGCCGCTGCCGTCCTCGTCGCCGGCCTGTGTTTCCTGGTCTCGGCCCCCCCCGCCCAGGCCCAGGCCACCGGCACCACGGACCTCGACATCATTCTCGAGCCCCTATGCATCCTCTTCTACTACAGTGAGATCGACGTCACTCTTTCGGCCGCGGTGATGAGCGACCTGATCACCGACGCCACCCTGACGGCCGGTACCACCGCCAACGGCGTGGCCCACTTCCAGGCCGACGAAGGGACCGCCGCGGTCACCGCCACCGCCGGCACCGACCTCGACGCCACTCTGCCGACGCCCGGCGCCCTGGCCGGTGGCCTCGACCTCACGGCACTCGATCTCAACATCCTCAACTGCGCCGCGGTTCGCTGCCTGGCTTCCACGACTTCCTCGACCTACGACATCGAGATCCAGCGCGGGGACGGCGTGGCGGCCCCGGCCGACATCACCCTCACCGAGCCGACCAACAGCGACACGATCGTGATCACCGACTCGGGGATCCGCAATTCCGGCGGCGGCGCGTTCAACGCCGAGGCGACACCGATCACCAACACCGTCGGTGGCCTGGCCAACGCCGATCTGGTCGACTGCCAGGTGACCCTCGATCTCTCGGACGCCGACACCGGCGGCACCTACTCGAGCGCCGCGGGCACCGACTTCACGGTCACCCTGACTCACAACTGATCGGCTTTCCGCGGCTACCGGGCGACCCGGAGC
>CAZMEL010000367.1:0-6754 GCA_964565225.1 uncultured Thermoanaerobaculia bacterium
CGGTAGTGCAGGCTGGCGGGCAGGGTCTGGTGCTCGAGGGCGAGCACGGTCTTGATCAGGCTGGCCGCCCCGGCCGCCGCCACCAGGTGGCCGAGATTGGTCTTCACCGAGCCGATGGCGCAGAAGCCGCGGTCGTCGGTGTCGCGGCGCAGGGCCCGGGTGAGCGCCTCGATCTCGATCGGGTCACCGAGGCGGGTGCCGGTGCCGTGGGCCTCGAGATAGCTCAGGTCGCGGCCGGAGAATCCGGCCATCTCCAGGGCCTCGGCCACCACCTCGGCATGGCCTTCGACCCCCGGCGCCATGAAGCCGGCCTTCGCGGAGCCGTCGTTGTTCACCGCCCAGCCCTTGATCACGGCGCGGATGTGGTCGCCGTCGGCCAGCGCGTCCGAGAGGCGCCGGAGCACCACCACGCCGGCCCCGTTGCCGAACACGGTGCCGGCGGCGTCGGCATCGAAGGCGCGGCAGTGGCCGTCGGGCGAGAGAGTGCCGGCGTCGGTGCGGTGCAGGTAGCCGGCCTCCTGCGGCAGATGGACCGACACCCCGCCGGCCAGCGCCATGTCGCAGTGGTAGGCGAGCAGGTTCTGGCAGGCCAGCACGACCGCCACCAGCGAGGTGGAGCAGGCGGTGCTCACGCTCAGGCTGGGACCGTCGAGCCCGAGCTTGTACGACACTCGGGTCGCCAGGTAGTCACGGTCGGTGCCGAGCAGCAGCTCCACCTGGTCGGTGATCCGTTGGCTACCCCCGGGCAGCAGATGCTCGAGGAGATAGGCGCTCTGGTTGGAGCCGGCGAAAACGCCGATTCGACCGTCGAACCGGTGCGGATCGTGCCCGGCGTCTTCGAGGGAATGCCAGGCGCATTCCAGGAAGATCCGATGTTGGGGATCGAGGCGCTCCGCCTCGCGGGCGCTGATCCGGAAGAAATCGGCGTCGAAATCCTCGATTCCGTCGAGCACCGCACCGGCGGGCACGTGATCGGGGTCGTCCAGCAGGTCGGGATCGACCCCTGCGGCGAGCATCTGCTCGCGGGTGAAACGGGTGATCGCCTCCTCGCCGCGGTGCAGCAGACGCCAGAGCTCGTCCGGGCTCCTGGCCCCGGGGAAACGACCGTCGAGGCCGATCACCGCCACCGCTTCGAGGGGTTCTTCCTCCGGGCCCTTGGGGTCTCCGTTGCTCATTTCGGGCTCCTCCGCCGACGGGCCAGCTGGCCGAGGGCCCGGCGACGCTGGGCCACCCGCCGGCCGGTCTCGGCAAAGCGAGGGGAAGTGTCGTCGCGGCCGAGGTGGGCGGCCAGGGACTCCACCGTGGCGAAGCGGAAGAGGTCGACCACCGGCAGCGCGCGGCCGAGCCGGGTCTCGAGCTTCTCCTGGGCCGCCACCGCGGTGGCCGAGTCTCCCCCGAGGTCGAAGAAATTCTCCGAGGCGCCGATCTCGTGGCGGCCGAGAACCTCTTTCCAGACCTCTGCCACCAGACCCTCCATCTCGCCCCGCGGTGGCCGGAGCGGCGTTCCCGCAGCCTTTCCGCTGTCCTCGCCGCGGACTTTCCAGGCGAGCACGTCGAGCTCCTCGGCGAGCAGGCGCTCGCGGCAGGCCCGGCGCTGGATCTTGCCGTTCGGGGTACGCGGAATGCT
Source organism: uncultured Thermoanaerobaculia bacterium (assembly GCA_964565225.1). Taxonomy (GTDB): domain Bacteria; phylum Acidobacteriota; class Thermoanaerobaculia; order Multivoradales; family J023; genus CAZMEL01. The sequence continues at coordinate 1,628 of CAZMEL010000367.1, forward strand.
GCCGGGGCGCAGCAGGAACAGGGCGTAGAGCCGGGCGGCATGGTGCACCGAGAGGTCCCGATTCACGGCGGCGAGGATCGCCTCCGCCTCGAGCCGATCCCGGTGGGCGCGGTCGATCTCGTGCACCAGCACCAGCTCCTCGCGCCCGCCCACCTCCAGCGTGAACGCCGCGCCTCGGCCCGCCGGCAGGGCCGGGTGAGCGCGGTGGGCGAGGTGCTCGATGTCCTGCGGGTAGAGATTGCGTCCGCGGAGGATGATCAGATCCTTGCGGCGGCCGGCGACGAAGAGCTCGCCTCGGTCGAGAAAACCGAGGTCGCCGGTGCGCAGGAAGGGGCCTTCGCGGGTTTCGGCGAGGAGGCCGCCGAAGGTCTCGACGGTGAGCTCGGGGCGGTTCCAGTACCCCTCCGCCACGCTCTTGCCCGCCAGCCAGATCTCGCCCACCCGTCCGTCCGGGAGCGGCCGCCGGCTCTCGGGATCGACGATCCGCAGGTCGAGGTCGGCCCGAGCCCGGCCGCAGCCCACCAGGGTTCGGGTCGGTTCGACTTCGCGGTCGGCGGGATGGGCCTCGCCGCGGTCGAGGGCCTCCACCGCGAACGACCGGGTGGGCGGGGCCTCGCGGGGCGAGCCGCCGGTGACCATCAGGGTGGCTTCGGCCAGGCCGTAGCCCGGGTAGAGGGTCTCGGCGCGGAAGCCGCAGGGCTCGAACACCCGGGTGAAACGCTCGATCGTCTCCGGGCGCACCGGCTCGGAGCCGTCGAGAGCGAGGGTCCAGGCGCTCAGGTCGAGCGTCTCGAGGTCGGCGGGTGTCGCCGATTCGGCACAGAGGGCGTAGGCGAAATCCGGCGCACCGGTGATGGTCGCCCGGCGCTCGGAGAGCAGACGCAGCCAGCCCATGGGCCGTCGGATGAACCGGGTCGGCGACAGCAGGACGCAGGGAAACCCCCCGTGCAAAGGCTGGAAGATGCCGCCTACCAGGCCGAGATCGTGGTAGGGCGGCAGCCAGCTCACGCCTCTGGAATCCTCGGAGGTCTCGAAGGCTTCGCGGATGAGGTCGAGGTTGTGGAGCAGGTTGCCGTGGCGGATCTCCACCCCGCGGGGCTCCCGGGTCGAGCCCGAGGTGTACTGGAGGTAGGCGAGAGTTTCTTCCCCCACCGCCGCCGGGCGGTAGGCATCGATCGCCTCGTCGTCGGGCTCGGTGGTGAGCTCGTCGGTCTCGAGCCACCAGGGGCCGGCTGCCGCATCGGCCACGCTCTGCTCCATCGCCTCACGCAGGGAGGCGGTGGTGAGCACCGCCGCTGCACCGGAGTCGTGAGCCACCCGCGGCAGGTATCGGGCTCCGCGCTGTTTGCGCAGCGGATAGGCGGGAACCGCCACGATCGCGGCGTAGAGACAACCGAGCAACGCACAGACGTAGTCGAGGCCGGGAGGGTAGAGCAACAGGGCTCGGTCGCCGGGCTCGAGCCGCGACTGCAACCGGCCGGCCACGGCTCGGGCTCGTCGATCGAGCCCGCCGTAGTCGAGCCGGGTCTCCTCGCGGCCGGAGTCGGCGAGGAAGGACAGGGCGGGACGGCGGCCCTGGTGCTCGGCTCTCCAGTGGAGCAGCTCTACCAGGTGAGAGGAGCTCTCGCGAGCTCTTTCGGACTCTTGCAAGGGTTTTTCACGGCGACAACACAACCCCCCGCGGGAAGGATGGCCCTCACCGGCTCCCGATTGAAAGGAACTGGTTTTGGTATTCCAGATCCATGAACATTCTCGAACCTTCCGGTGGATCTCCGGTGGATCTCCACATGGCCGGTCGACGATAGGTACTGGTCTGTGTCCGTACTACGTGATGGCATCTTAGCGGCTCGCGGAGAAGGGGACAACAAAAAAGTCGATCTCTACTAGATCGATAACCAATGGTCCGCTCGGATCCGATCGCAGGTTCTCGGATCTCCGGGAAGGAGCTGCTTTACCCCAATCCGGCCCCGTGCTACGCTGCAAAACAGAATCTCTTGATCTGGGATCTTGCTCTGTCGGCGCTCGAGATATGAGAAGCGAGCGGTGACACGAAGGAGCGAAGAGATCCGAATGAAATGGCTCGCGAGCCTTCAGCGAGGCAGATCTACGATCCGCTGGCGTGTTCGACCTTTCGAGCCGGAGCCCGAAGAGACGCGCCGGGGGACGAGCCCGGATGGCGTCCAGTCGTGCTGCTGTGTGGTGGCCGATCGACCGGTGCCAGGGCATCGGTCCGACCTCGGCCGCCGAATGACCAACCAGTTGATCGGGGGAGTGGTGAGCCCCGATGCTTCACGGGAGAAAGATCATGACCCAGGAAACCATGCGGAAGATGGACATCGCGTTTCGCGACCGGGCGCTCTTCTATACTTTTTTTGTGATCGAACATTTCATGGGCCGGTCCAACGTCGACAAGATCCTGGGTGGCCCGCGGCGGCGAATGAAGGAGAGAATGCTCGCCAGGGTCGAGCGCCAGGGGCCCGGACGCCGCATCCCTCTCGACCGCCACCGCAACCTCGACCATCGCGATTTCGTGAAGAAGTACGCCCGGCCCGGGATTCCGGTGGTGTTCGAAGGGGCGGCGAAGAGCTGGCCCAGTGTCCAGAGCTGGAATTTCGAGTTCATCGCCGATCGATACGGCGACGACGACGTGCTCCTGACCGACGCCGAGGGCACCAATTCCAATCAGCTCGACAAGGAGTTCGAGTACATCACTCTGCGGGAGCTGATCGCCAATATCGATGGCGGGGGGCTGAAGTATGCGCGTTTCCATCCCTTGCTGCAGAAACACCCGGAGCTGCGAGAGGAGATGGATCTCGCGTGGCTGCGCAAACACATGTACGGTCGATTCTCCGACTGGATGACTTTCTACACCCTCTTCATGGGCGGCAAGGGCACCAATACCGCCCTACACAACGCGGCCAACGACAATCTCTTCATCCAGATCGAGGGGAAGAAACGCTGGCTGCTCTATCCCATCGCCCACACGCCGGCCCTCGATATCGAAGCCAATCGCGCCCCCTACAAGGGGTGCGACGTGATTCCGGATGATCCCGATCTCGAGAAATATCCGATGTTTCCCTACCTCGACTACTGGGAAACCGTGCTCGAGCCCGGCGACGTGCTCTACAACCCGCCCTACGTCTGGCACCACGTTTCGAACCCCACCCACTCGATCGGTGTCGGTTGCCGCTGGACGAATGTTTTCACCGCCTTTCGTCGCTCCCAGATTCTCGCCACCATGGAGCTCTTCAACACCCGGCCCAACCTGATCAAGGCGATCCTCGGCACCCTCGACGATTTCAACAAGGTTTTGATCACCACCAAGGGCAAGGAAAAGGATTTCAAGCGTTTCTCCAAGGAACGCCTGCGCCAGAAGGCGGCGACCTGAACCGAGAGCTGCCCCGCTTCCCGGTCATGAAACACGAATCCAGAACCTCGCGAGGCCATCTCGTCGCCGGCCTCGAAACCCGCTGCCGGCGAGCGTTCCTTCTGCTGGCGGCGGGCTCCGGCCTGGCGTTCCGGCTCGGAGCCAGAGCCCTGCGCGGCAGGTTGGAGGCCCGGGAGCTGGGCCGGGAGCTGCGGCGTTTCTGCGAGGGCATGGGTATTACCTACATCAAGCTCGGTCAGTATCTGGCGATGCGTTTCGACGTGCTGCCGCTGGAGGCCTGCCGCGAGCTGACCGGTCTGCTCGAGGACGTGCCACCGATGGACTTCGAGACGGTCCGCACGATTCTCGAGGCCGAGCTCGGGGTGCCGCCCGAGAAAGCCTTTGCCGAGCTCGAGCGCCAACCCCTGGCGGCAGCGTCGGTGGCCCAGGTACACCGCGCCCGGGCGCACGACGGAGAGCAGCTGGCGGTGAAGGTGCAACGGCCGAACCTCGACCGGGTGTTCGCAGCCGATATCCGCAATCTGCTGCTGGCGGCATGGGGGCTCGACCAGGTGGGAGCCCTGGGTGGCACCTCGCTGGTGGCAGCGGTGGAGGAGTTCGCCGACTTCACGGCCCGCGAGATGGATTTCGTGACCGAGGGTCGCACCGCCGACCGCCTGCGCCGCAATGCCGCCCCCACCGAGCACGTGCCGCGGATCCGCTGGGATCTCACCACCCGGCGGGTGATCAGCATGGAGCTCGTGGCCGGCATCAGCATGTCGGTCCTGTGCCGGATGATCGAGGAAGGGCGGCACGACGAGGTGAAGGCGGTGCTTCCCAATGCCGATCTCGAGACTCTGACCCGCAACTTCATCCGCGCTTCCTTGCGCCAGCTCTTCCTGCACGGTTTCTTTCACGCCGATCCCCACCCGGGCAATATCCTGGTCCGCGACGACAACTCGGTGGCCTTCGTGGATTTCGGAATCTTCGGCGAGCTCTCGCCGACGGAGCGCAAGCATTGCGCGGGGTACGTGGAGAATGTGTCGTTGCGGCGTTTCGACCGCGCCTTCCAGCACTACATGCACATGGTGGATCCCACCCCCGACGCCGACCTCGAAGGCTTTCGGGCAGAGACCCTGCGCCTGATGAACCATTGGTACGCCACCGCCAAGGACCCGGCGGCGCCGGTGGTCGAACGCCACATGGGAACTTTCATCAACAACACCCTGCGGCTCTACCACCGCTTCCGGGTTCGCCTCGCTCTCGACATGTTGCTCTACTGGCGGGCCATCTTCCTGCTCGACTCCACGGCGCTGCGCCTGGCCCGACACGTGGACCTCCTGTCGGAGATGGAAGCGTTCTTCACCGCCCACCGGCGGCCCCTGCCGTTGCAGCTGGAGGAGATCCTGCTGGCGCCGGAGCGGCACCGGGAGCTCGAGGGCCTCACACGTCGGGGACCCGGAGCCCTGCTCGCCAACCGCTCGAGCCGCGAGAGAAAGCTGATTCTGAGCCGCAAGCAGGCGACCTGGTCGCGCCGGGAGCAGTCGCGCCGCGCCGTGGCGTGGAGCCTGGCGGTCGTCGGGATCTCGCTGGCGGTGCTGGCCCTGGGGGCGACCGGCAGCGCTTCGGCGCTGGGGCTCGGAGCCGGCGCGGCGGCGCTGTCGCTCCGGGCCGCGGGAGCGAGGCGATGAGCGGTATCGCCGCGCCGAGCCCACCTCCCGAAGTGGCGGCGGCCCGCCACCAGGCGCACGACCCTGGGC
>CAZMEL010000368.1:0-6630 GCA_964565225.1 uncultured Thermoanaerobaculia bacterium
GCATGAACACCGTCGGCGACCTCTTCGGCTCGGGCAAGATGTTCCTGCCCCAGGTGGTCAAGAGCGCCCGGGTGATGAAAAAGGCCGTCGCCTATCTCCTGCCCTACATGGAAGAAGAGAAAGAGGCTCTCGGCGCGAGCCATCGCGGCCGGGTCCTGCTGGCTACGGTCAAGGGAGACGTGCACGACATCGGCAAGAACATCGTCGGTGTGGTGCTCGGTTGCAACAACTTCGAGGTGGTGGATCTCGGAGTCATGGTACCGGCCGAGAAGATCCTCGCCGCGGCCGTCGAAAAGCGGGTCGACATCGTGGGCCTCTCGGGGTTGATCACCCCTTCGCTCGACGAGATGCAGCACGTCGCCAAAGAAATGCAGCGCCGAGAGATGAGCCTGCCGCTACTGATCGGCGGCGCCACCACCAGCAAGCAGCACACCGCGATCAAGATCGCGCCGCTCTACGAGAACAGCACCGTGCACGTGCTCGACGCCTCGAGGGCCGTCGGTGTGGTCTCGAAGCTCCTGGAGCCCAGAGACCGGGCCGACTTCATTCGCCAGAACCGCGACCTGCAGTCGGAGCTGCGGGAGGTCTACGGGCGCAAACATCGCAAACCCCTCGTGACCTACGAAGACGCCATCGCCAATCGGCTCGCCTTCGATTGGCGAGCCGAGGATCTGCCCCGGCCGGCGGAGCTCGGCCTGCGGGTGATCGACGAGCAGCCTCTCGCAGAGCTGATTCCCTACATCGACTGGACCTTCTTCTTCTCCGCCTGGGAGCTCAAGGGGCGCTTTCCGCAGGTCCTCGACCACCCGCGCTACGGCGGCGAGGCCCGCGAGCTCTACGACAACGCCCGCCGCATGCTCGACCAGATCCTGGCCGACGGATCGATCCGTGCCAAGGCGGTCTGGGGGATCTGGGCCGCCGCCAGCGAAGCCGACGACCTCGTGCTCTACACCGATGCGAGCCGAGCCCAGGAGCGGATGCGTTTCCCCATGTTGCGGCAGCAGGAAGAGAAGCTCGACGACAAGCTCCGCCATCGCAGCCTCGCCGACTTCGTGGCACCCGCCGACAGCGGCCTCGAAGACCACATCGGCGCCTTCGCCGTGAACGCCGGCCTCGGCGTCGACGCCCTGGTCGCTCGCTACGAAGCCGAGCACGACGACTACCAGGCGATCATGGTCAAGGCCCTGGCCGATCGCCTGGCCGAAGCCTTCGCCGAAATGTTGCACGCAAGAGCGCGGGTGGAATGGGGATTCGGAGCCGAAGAAGATCTCTCGAAAGAAGACCTGATCGCCGAGAAATACCGCGGCATCCGCCCCGCCTTCGGCTACCCCGCCTGCCCCGACCACACCCCCAAGGGACCGCTCTGGGAGCTGCTCGAAGCCGAGAGCCGAGGCGAGATGACCCTCACCGAGCACTACGCCGTGGTGCCCACCGCCGCCGTCTCCGGCCTCTACTTCGCCCACCCCCAGGCCCGCTACTTCTCCGTCGGCCGCATCGGCGCCGACCAGGTCGCCTCCTATGCCCGCCGGGTCGGCAAGAGCGTCCGCGAGATGGAGCGCTGGCTGGCGCCGAACCTCGGCTACGACCCCGATTGAGTGGGAGCGGCGGCTGCTTGCCCTGCAGGACTCCGTTCTCGATTGGGGCTGAATCCGACGGTTTCCACCCTTCGGGAGGGACGGCGCACCGCCCGCGCCGGACCAGGTCCAGGCGAACCAGTGCGCCGTGCGGGATCACGGAGTGACGATGTCGAACCAGAACTCGAACGTGTCGAGCAGGCCGAAAAAGTCTTCGACCTTGTCTCGCGCACCATCCGGGCCGGAGACGACAATGCAGGACGCTGATTCCGGAGAGCCGGCGGTGACTTCCGCGCAGATCAGATCATCGCGAGTGATGGGTTGGCCATCTCGGCTCTCACCCATTACCAGATCGTCGAGGAACGATCGGGTGAGCCTCAGAGTTGCGGTCCTCCCGGCCACCCTTTTGTCGATATCGTAATTGAGGACTCCGTTCTTCACGTACCAAACGGACGGCCGCTGGTCCTCCTCGCTCGGCTCGTCTTCCCAGAAAACGATCTCGAAGGTGTAGTCTCGATCTCCGGCTTCCAGGCCCTTCAGATGGACGGCCAAGAAGTCGTAGATCATCTCGAGGTCCATCGCCTCGACCGTATCGCGGGTAAAGGTCTTGACCGCAGGTAGCGGCAAGACACCGTTGCGCAGCTCCATCGCTCCGGTGAGATAGAAGTTCCGCCAAGGGCCCGACTCGGCCTGGTAGGCCAGCTGATCATAGGTATCGGCGAGCAGCTTCCGGGCTTCCCGTACCGGATCGTAGATCGGATCTTCGACCAACAGGCCCGGCGCTTCGCTGGGCTGGCTGAACACCACGTGGCTCAATACCATCGCGACCCAGCGATAGAGGCCGCGATCGAAGTCGTCCCGGGCCTTCTCGAGCACCGCCTCCGGGCCACCCATGTAGCGTACATACTCTCTGGCGGCAAGGGCCGGCGGCAGCTGGTGCAAGGAAGCTGGGTTACCATCGAACCAGCCGATGTAGCGCTGGTAGACCGCCTTGGCATTGTGGTTCACCGTACCGTAGTATCCGCGGTTGAACCACCGCTGGCCGAGTGATCTCGGCAGCTTCACCCGTTCGCCCACCTCCTGAATCGTGTAGCCCTTGTTGGTCAGCCGCACGCTCTGGTCGTGGATGTAGCGATAGAGGTCACGCTGCTGCTCGATGATCTCAGCCACCCGGTCGGGTACCTCGGGATCGACATCGCTGAGGTCTGGATTCTTGTTCCAGGTCGGCCAGTGATGGGAAGCGAAGATCACTTCTGCGTCCTCGAAGTACTCCAGGCTCTTGTGCAGGTACTTCGACCACAGCAACGAGTCGCGAACATTGGCGCCACGCAGGGTCAAGACATTGTGAAAGGTGTGGGTGACGTCTTCGGAGGCGCAGAGAGCCTGAAGGCCTGGAAAATAGAAGATGATCTCCGCGGGAGCCTCTGAGCCCGGCACGTTCTGGAACTGTACATCCACCCCGTCGATCTTGCCGATCACCAGCTCACCCGAGGTCGACCAGTCGCCGGGATTACCGCAGTCGCCGTCGAAGCCGCCGGTGCGGATCACACAGTCGGGCTCGGCAATTCCCGTGGTACCCGCCGGCGTGCTCTTGCCGAGACCTCCATCGATCTGCCCTTTGGGACCCCTCTCGAGTAGCGGTCCGTACATATAGGTGGCGCGCCGCCCCATCGCGTTGCCGACGATCACGTTTTCACTGACCGCTTCTTCGAGAAATCTCTCGGGCGCGTAGATTCGCAGATCATCTTTCACCTCACCCCCATCAGCGAGGCCGAAGATCCCGCCGAAATGGTCGACATGGCTGTGGGTGAAGATTACCGCCGCTACCGGCGGTGCGTTCTCACCGGTCTCGTTCACATAGGCGCGGTTGAGGTTCCGCAACGCCTCACCGGCGGTTTCCTTGGTGGTCAAGGGATCGACGATGATCCAGCCGGTTTCACCTCTGATGGCCGACATATTCGACAGGTCATAGCCGCGGACCTGGTAGATCTCGTCCTTCACCACTTCGAAGACTCCGTGGATCGTGTTCAGCACCGCGTTGCGCCACAAGCTGGGATTGGCCGTATACGGAGCGTCGGGGAAGGCACTGGCCGGATACGGCTCTGCAGGTGGCTCGTCCTCCATCACGAACGGATTGAGGAACTCGTATAGGGTCATGTCCCAGATCGTGGTGCACTTTTCCCCCACGCAATGGTCGCTCTTGATGACCAAGGGATCCAGGGGCTCTAACAGACCGCGCTGCGCATCGGCGAAATCTTGCTGGTCGCGATCAAAGGGCAAGTAACGCTTGAAGCGGTCGTGCACGGCTTCGGTCCTGGGAGAAGCTTCGGCCCGCTTGGCCAGCACCGGTGGATCCACCGTCGGCGGCGGAACCTGGGCATTGGAAACCGACACGACCAGAATGGCCATCACGTAGGCAAGACAACAGAACATCGAACAACGAAACATTGCATCTCCTCCTCGCTGAGCGAGAGAATTCCAGGATTGCAGCCTCCCGTCTCCTGCCCCTTCGGCACCAGATCTCACCAACAGCCGCCGACGGATTCTCGGATTGGGGAACTGCAAGGGATCTATCAGGGCTGCCCGCTCACCGGCCGTCAGCCGGAGCGATGCGAAGGCCGGGCGAACGAGAATCTCTGGGGCTCCCTGCACCGGCTGGTGCATCGAGGGAGCGGGGATTCGAATCCACTGGCGTCTCTTGTGTTGTCAGGATAGGCTGCCTGCCGGCAAGGCTCAATTCTCGAATTGTCGATTCTAGAGAGGAATCATTCAGCTGGCGGCGTCCCTTTGTCATCGCTCCGATGACAAAGGCTGGATCGCAGAGTTATGCACGAGGTAAAGTATCCTCGTTACGATTCATGGGAGCGAGCGAGCGAATGACTTCGGAATCCAAGCCAGACAAACCCCGTATTCTCCTCGCAGAAGACCACGATCTGGTCGCAGCGGGGATTTGCCAACTCCTCGAGACCCGTTACCAAGTCCTAGGGCAGGTTAAGGAGGGGAAGGCTCTCCTCGTGGCTGCCGAGCTTCATCGTCCTGACCTGATCTTGACCGACCTCTCGATGCCCGGTCTTGACGGTCTCGAAGCGACTCGCCGACTCTCAGCCCGTCTACCCGCCATCCCCGTGATCGTGCTCACGATGCACGAAGACGCCTGCCATGCTCGGGCCGCCTTCGAGGCAGGCGCCGTGGGATATCTTGTCAAGAGCTCGGCACCGAGGGAGCTCTTCGATGCGATCGACGAGGTGCTAGCCGGCCGCCGGTACCTCACCCCTATCGTCGCCGGCAGGGTGATGGCGACCTTGCTGCCAGGGCAGGCCAATTCTGACGTTGCACGGCTCAGCCGCCGGGAAACGGAAGTTGCCGGACTGATCGGTGAGGGGCTCGAAAACTCCGAGATCGCCGCTCGGCTGTGTATCGCCCCGGTCACCGTGCGAACCCACCATCAGCGGATTCTTCGCAAGCTCCAGCTGCGGAACCGGGTCGAGCTCGCCCGATACGCCCTGGTCCGGGGTCTGACTACCCTGGTGGCTCCCGAGAAGTCTATGCGTCCATAGACTCGGTCGCCTCCGCTCCGAGAAAACGGCAACCACTTCCGTGGTTTGGAACGCCCGTCAGCAAGAGGGCCTCGGCGCGGGCCAGATGTGCCTTTTGGCCGACGGTTGACACGATTATTGAAGAGCACGAACAGGAACAGGCTCTTGCCGAGCTCATCGTGGTTCCTCCCTTGGGCCCGGACCTCAGGCCAGTCCATCGAATGCCTGGCAGAAACGTTGAGGGGCGACCAATCCCAGTCCAGCAGGCCTCGGCGAGGGCGGCGGCGCGAACGACGGAGCGGATGCGGCCCCAGCGCATCTACACCGAAGAAGATCGCCGATGGATGCAGGTGCAGGAGCGAATCATGCGCGGGATCCGCCGCAACGTGGGCTCGCGCAACGCGTATCTGCTCCTGGCTCTCTACTGGCTCGATCCCCAGGTCCGAAGGCAGGGAAACGATATCACCGTGGTGGATATGCAAGAGCAACGCTCCCTCTGGCTCGAGCTCTGCCAGCGGGTCGGGCGCCGGATGAAGACCTTGATCCACCAGAAAGAGCTCGTGGTGGAGGCGAATCCGTCGTCGAACCGGATCATCGGCCCCATGGCGGCCTACGACCAGCACCACCTCTTCCACCTCACCCTCGACGACGACAGATGCCTGTCGCGCCAGGTACGGGTGTCGGTGAACACCGACAACCCCGCGGTCTGCAACACGACCCTGGCCCACGAGCACTATCTGATGGGCGAGGTTCTGATCCGGCAGGGCATCCCCGAGGCCGAGGTGGTGGAGTGGCTGGAGTGGCTGCGCCAGAACGGCGAGGCGTACAACTTCGCCCGGCGGCTGAAGACCCCCGAAGAGAGCTCCGAGATGCGCCGCCTGCTGGAGTGGTTGCGGGGGGTACACAAATCGGTGCGGGAGGCGCGCACCCGCGAGGAGAAACGCCGGGCGTTCTGGACCTGGCTACGGGAAACCAGGCTGCGTGCCCACGGCTTCGACCGCGAACAGATCGATCGCGACCCGAACCTGCTCGAACGCCTCGTGGCCGTCGAGGCCCGCCTCCGGAATCATCGCGGCAACCTGGACCACGAGTCGCTGCTCCGAGCCCTCGGAGACGGCGAGGCGGAAGGGCGAATCGAGACTCTGGAGGAGATTCTGGGGATCCCGAGGGAGGGTCGAGGGGCTGGCTGACCGAGCCCTTTCCGAGCAGCAAGCTTCCGATGGGAGTGAATCGAGAGGCTGGAAGCTTCGGAGCTCGTGCTCCGAGAGCACCAAGAGCCAGACCTCCCCTCCCCTGTCGTGTCGGCGGGAGAAACGAGAGCCTGGCTCTTTTCGATCTCGAGATCGGCGGGTTGTCAGTCGCGGAAGCTGGCGATGGCGTCGACTTCGTCGTTGAAGTCTTCGAAGACGCCGATCAGGCGGGTCATCTCGAGCACCTGCTGCACCTTGTCCTGCACGTGCAGGAGCTTGATGGTGGCGCCGTAGGCTTCGGCCGATCCCTTGCTGCGCACGAGCTCACCG
>CAZMEL010000369.1:0-6608 GCA_964565225.1 uncultured Thermoanaerobaculia bacterium
GGGGTCGAAGTGGGTCGGCGGCAGCTCGACGGTGGGCTGGTCGGGGTCGAAGCCGTGAATCTGCCGGGCCTCCGCCGACAGCGACGCAGAATCGACGGCCGGCCCCAGGTCGGCCGCCTCGGCGGTCTCGAAAGCCGAGAGCTCGGAGACTTCGAGACCACCTCGTGGGCCTTCTTCCGGGCGCATCTCGAAAGTGGGCAGCTCGGCGGCGGCCCCGGGAAGGCTCACCCGGGACGCCTCGAGATCGCTGTCGTCGGCCAGGTCGAAATCCGGCAGGCTCTCCAGCTCCTCCACCGCTTCCTCGGCCAGAGCGAACCCCTGCGGCGGGGATTCTTCGGGAGCCGATGCCTCCAAGGACGCCGGCAGAGCCATCGTGGGGAGCTCGTCGACCGGATCGGATGCGACCCTGTCGGGGGTCGACGCCAGGGCTGACAGCCCCAGGACCGTCGGATCCTCGAGACCTACCTCCGAGGGCTCGGCCGGGGTGTCGGAAAGGGCACCGAGCCCGGGGGTCTCGTCCGAATCCGGCGCCGGAGGAAAGGGCAGGGCCACCCGGCCTAGCACCGTCGGCTCCTCGTCGAGAATCTCTTGTGGCAGCTCGGGCAGCTTCTCTCCCCAGGGGGCGTCGAAGTCCAGACCTCCCTGCTCCCCTTCCGCGCCGGGCAGCGGCGGAAAGGCGGCGGCAACGGCGGCCTGGGCCTCTTCGGCGTCATCGATGGCGCCCAGAGGCCGCTCATCGATATCGAAGGGCTCTCCTCCGGTCTTCAAGTGCTCTTCGAGCAGCTTCAGAACCAGCCCCCGTCCCTTGTCGTCGAGGGAATGGAAGCGGACCCCCATTCCGGCCGGGTAGTCGGGACCGTGGCCATCGGGCCGCATCCAGACGACCTCTCCAGTGCCCTGGATCAGCCGAAAACCATCGGCCAGCTTGATGTCGAAGGAGATGACCGTCGAAACCGGGCGCGGCTCGCGGCTCTTGAGGAACATGCCGCCGAGCGAGATACGCGACGCGAATTCCTCCACGAACAGGGAGAAACGCTCGAAACGTAGCTGGAATTGGGCTTCCGGAGCGGCGATCGGAGCGCCGTCGCTGGTGGTCTCTTGCGTCGTCATACTCGCGGCGGTTCGAGCGCTGCAAGCGAGAAAATCCGGTGACAGAGCTCGCGCCGAGAGGGCCGGCGAAAACGGAGAGTCTGAGAGCTCTCCGTCCGAGTTCATCGAAAGGCGCTACGAACCATCGATGGGTATCGAACTACAGGTGCTCTCGAGTGTCAAGCCTGAGGACGAGCACAGCCATCTTTCGCGCAAGCCCGAGGACGAAGGCAGACTGCTCTCCCGCCGGTCGTGCTCAGGGCTCGGCAGAGTCTTCGCTCGGCCCTCGCAGCCGGGAAACGCCGCCGGCTCCTTCGACCCGGAAGGTCTCGGGATCCTGGAGAAAGACCACGGCTCCCATCTGCCGAGGGTCTCCGTCCCAGCCCAGCTCGAGGCGGCGCGTTGCGGAATTGCCGGAAGCCCCTGCTTCCAGCGTTCCCACCCGCTCGAAGAAACGAACCACGTAGTCGTTCCGCAGGGTTCGACGTGCATTCTCTCCCCGGGACACCGGAGTTTCGAGGCCGCTCTCGTGCACTGCGGCCCAGATCTCGAGCGGCCGGGAGATGGGATCGGAGGCCCTCAGGTCCCAGTCCAGGATCAGCGCCCGTGGTCCGGCGAGCTCCCCTTGCAGGCGGACCTCGAAGGTCGGCGTGCGCCTCTCGGCTGCCTGCAGGGCCCGGTCGATGGCACGAAGATCGGAGCCGACATGGTGCTCGCGGCCATCGATCACCAGCTGGGGCGTATACACCCGGCCCGGCGAGAGGGATCGGGCGTACTGATGTTGCCGATCCGACCATCTCTCCGAAGAAAAGGGATCCTTCCAGCCGATGTAGTTCCAGTAGTCGACATGGAAGGCCAGGGGAAGAACCTCCGGGCCCTCGAGTGAGCCGTCTCCGAGATGGCGCAACAGCTCGTCGGCCGGCGGACAGCTGGAACAGCCCTGCGAGGTGAAGAGCTCGAGCAGGATCGGCCCCTGCCGATCCGAAGGGCTCGCGAAAACCTGCCGACCTTCGTCCGCCCGGGTGGCTTGTTGCCCCCCCAGGTAACGGCCGACGCCGAGGCAGGCGGCAAAGAACAAGAAGACGAGGAGGATTCGGGTCGGGCCGGGGGTGTGGTGGTACGAGAACATCTTGTGCCAGCTCCTGCGGTCGACCGATCGTCGTTCGTCGCCCGGTCTTCCCGGCCGGGCAGCCACGAGACACGACTCGATCTCGGTTCTCCCTTGCCTACGGTCGTCCATCGGCGCCGGATCGGTCTCCGCCGTGGGATCGACCTCCGGTTGAGCGGGCCGTTGCCGTGGGCTACCATGCCGAGGTGGGAACCCTGCTGCAAGAGCCGACCATGGACTACCTGGTCCGTCGATCCGAGACCGAAGCGGTCCGCCTCTTCTTCGACAGTCGCAACGCGCGCCTCCTCTTCCGCTCTCTCTTCTTCGTCACCGCCGCGGTCCTGATCGTCGCGCTGATCTCCATCGCCACGGAGCGCTACCGCTATCTTTTCGTCACCGGATGCAATCTGGCGCTGATCCGAGGCCTGTACTGGGCCAGCGAGCATCCGATCATGACCCGCCATTTTCGGCAGATCCTGCCGCTCTTTCTCGCCATCCAGCTGTTGCTCTTCCGAATGCTCATGCCCTTCGGCGCACCCTCTCCCTTCGACGCGCTCTTTCCCTTGACTCTGCTGGCGTTTCGCCTGCAACCCCTACAGGTGGCAGTGCCCCTTCTGGCCAGCTGGGCGAGTTACTCCGGCGTCGTGATCGCAACCTCGGAGATTTCGAAGGCCCTCGAATCGCCCTGGGGCATGGTCGCCCAGACGATCTGGTGCATGATCCTCTTCGTCTGGGTGGTCACCTGGACCCGGGGTGACGAGAGGGAGTTCCTGGCCAACTGGCGGCGGGAGCTCCGACGCACCCGCGAGCGCGAGCGCATGAAGGGAGAGCTCGACGACGCCCGGCGGATCCAGCTCTCGATGCTGCCCCGCCGCGACCCCGACCTGCCTTGGATGGACGCCGTGGGAATCTCCATTCCGGCGAGCGAGGTCGGTGGCGACTACTACGGCTACTTCCAGCCCTCCCCCCGACAGCTGGGGGTAGTGGTGGCCGACGTGGCCGGACACGGCGTGGCCAGCGGCCTGGTTCTCTCGGGCATTCGAGCGGGCCTGCACCTTGTGCACGAGCAACCCGATCCTCCGGATCGCCTTCTCGATCGGCTCGATCGGATGGTGCGCCACACCTCGGGTAAACGGCATTTCGTGACCATGATCTACGCCCTCTTCGACGCCGAGCTGGGAACCGCCACGGTGGCCACCGCGGGACACCCGCCAATGCTCCACTACCGGGCGACGGACGGCACCGTCGACGAGGTGGGCACCCATTCCCGCCCCCTCGGCACAGCCCTGCCGGGCAAGGTGTCCCAGGTCTCCGTACCGTTCGGTCCCGACGACGCCTTCGTGCTCTACACCGACGGGATCGCGGAAACACTCGACCGGCACGACAATGCGTACAGCGGCGACCGCCTGGCCCGACGCCTGAGCGACTTCACGTCCGACCGCTCGGCCCACGAGCTTCGCAACACTCTGCTGGGAGATGTGGTGACGTTCAAGGGAGATCGCGAGCAGACCGACGACATCACGATCGTGGTGCTCAAAGCCCGCTGACCCGGGCCCCGGCCCGACTCTCCGAACAGAAAAAACGCTCGATTTTCCCGAATTTCGAGGGCGCGGACAAATTACCAGATAATTTGGTAACGCAAGAACGTTCTCTCTTGATAGGATCCTTTGTGGCCGGAGGACTGCAACCTGCTTACTCGACCGGACACGATCCCCCCCCTCTCTCGCACCCTCCGGCCACTTCAAACTCTCCCTCTCCAAACCAGTCGATCCAACCTCTGCGAATCCGGGCTCGAGACGGTGCTCGAATCGTGATCTCCATGTCGAGCTGCCAGTGCTCGAGCGAGAGCCCTCGGGGGCCGGCAAGGCGCACCGTCAACAGAGATCGTAGGGCTCTCTCGAGGGGGCGCAATGCCGCCAGGCGCTAGCAGATCAAGGGTTCCAGCCGACTAGTCGAGAATCTCGAGGTGGCCGGTACCCTCCATCGCCTCGAGGGTGAGATCGGCCACCAGTCGCACCTTGACATAGTCGAGGCTCAGCTCCCCCTCCAGGTGGACCGGCCCCTTGCCGCTCTCGAAATCGGCCTCTTCCGTACGACTGCGGTCGGGATCGGGCCGAAACCCGAGCTCCGTTCCCCCGCGCGTCTCGGTAAACTTGATATGCACGTAGTTTCGATCCAGCGACTGTCTCAGCTCTTCGACGGCATTGTCTCCGATCGCGCGGAAGATCACCCGATGGTCACCGGATGCCAACTTCTGTACCAGCTCGCTCATGCTCGTCTCCTGAAAACCCGAGTAGGCTCGGTCACACCAACCAGCGGGTCATTCGTCTCGAAAAAGGTTCCTGGACTCCGGTAGCCCACTCTATTCCTCTGCCACCGGCTCGGCCTCGAAATCTTACCAGCCCGTTCGGTTCCCGGGAATCAGAGGTGGCGGAGATACGCTTCGAAACGGCGCTGAGAGTCGCCCGTGAAGGAGAGGAAACGGACCCCGATTCCACCCACTTCCTCGCGGCCGAAGGTCGTGTGGCGCACGATCTCGGCAATTCCCGAGATCTTGCGGGGATCTTCCGGCAGAGTGAACTCGAAGTTGATCTGCGTCCCCAGCTCGTAGCGTCGCTCGGTCTGGATCAACATACCCGTCGACGACAGGTTCTCCGTCTGGCAGAGGATCATGTCTTTCGCTCCCCCGAGCTTGATCTCCAGACGGGCGAGGAATCGTGCGGCCTTGCGAGGTGCCACGTGCAGAAGGCTCGAGATGATGCCCTGAATCTGCGACTCGGCGGCTTCGAGGTCGATCGCGCGGTTGGCTCCGCGACCGATGAAGCTGGCAGCGTCTTCCCGCTGAGCGGCCGAGGAGAGCAAAAGGATCGGTGAGCGCAGACAGCGACTCTCGGGGCTCCGGACCTGGGTCAGAAACTCCGCCAGATCCATGTCGGGCAGTGGATACCGCACGATCAACACCTCGATCTGCACCGCGACGATCAGCTCCAGGGCACCCAGGGCGCTGGGAAAGCGATCGACATCGAAATCATCCCGATTCAAGAACGGTGCAACCCGCTCGAATTCCGCCGAGCTCAGGCCTACGGCCAGGACATTTCTCCGCTGATTGAACATGGGCAAGAGTTGGTGGGCTCCCTCGGGGCAGACTCGATAATCTCCGACTCGATCCGGTCGCCGGGCCACGGCACGGCATCGGGGGCGCGATCTTACTACGCTCTGCGGCGAAGCCCAACGGCCTCGCCGCGGGAGCCGGGTGAATCTCCGACTAGATCTTTCGGAAAGCGACCACGTCGTGGTGAGAATCCCAGCCCTGAGGAATCCACGAGAGGAGCTGCAGGCGCCCTCGCGAGACCTGTCGCGCCCGGCTCTCTACATACTCCCGGGAATGCCAGGTCATGCCGTATTTGCCCTCGAAGGAACCGAAGCTCGAATCGTAGGCACGAAAGCTCAGGCCTTTTTCTTCGACCTCGCGACGAATCGTCTCCGCCTCGTGGGCATAGAGCCCGCCATAGAGATGACCGAGCCCCTGCAGGCTCAGCTCTCCGTGGAGGGAGAAAACCAGGACTCCTCCGGGTACGAGGCTCTCGCCCAGCCGGGCGAGCAGGAGCTCTCCTTCCTCGGCATCGAGATGGGTGAAGACCGACCCGCTCCAGATCAGGTCGTAGGAGCCGAACCGGATGTCATCGATCTTCCAGCGGGAAAACAGGCCCCGCACACCGAACTCGGCGACGCAGAATCGCACTCCTTCTCGATCGACGTCGCAGGCGGTGATGGCCGACGCTCCGATCCGGCGCACCAGGAGGCGCAGCACCCGGCCGTGACCACAGCCGAAGTCGAGGCAGGAAGCCACGGTATCGAACGAACGCCCGCAATGTCCGAGAACCTTCTCGATGTTCTCGACAGCCGACCGCGCCGCCCGCATGTAGTTGTCGATGCTCTCCGCCGAGTCGTCGAAGAGCATCAGGTCGTTGTGGTGCACTCGCCCGGGAATCCCGGGTAGGGAACGGGAACGAAGAGTCGGCGCGACCCGGCTCAGGAGACGTCGACTGAGCTGGCGCCCATAGGTCTGGAGCTTCATTTCTTTTCGTGAGTCGATCGCCGTGCACGGCAGGAGGCCGTTCGGTGCCGATGGGCTCCCGGGCTCGACCGGGCTCGATCCGATACCGATCCCCGATCGATTCTTCTGGGGCCCGAAGCGCGGCGAAATGTACCACATTTGCCGTCCCGAGCCGTCGCCGACCACAGACCCGGGCGTCCGCCGGCTCGGGCTCGACGCCGCCTGGGTTCCGATCTCCACTCTGCGATAAGCTGCCTCTCGCCGTTGCCCGCTGCAACGCGAACGGCCTTCCCCTCGAACCACCCATGAGCTCTCCCATCAAGACCTCTGCCCCTGCCGCCGCCCCCCCCCCCC
>CAZMEL010000370.1:0-6569 GCA_964565225.1 uncultured Thermoanaerobaculia bacterium
GCAGCCTGGTGATGTCGATCCCCACCTCACCCTCGCTACCGGTGGTGGTGGGGAGCTCGATTTCCTTCCCGTCGAGTTGCAGTTTAGCTGGGCCCATGGTGGTCTCCTGGCATGATCTATCTACGAATGATTCGTAGAGTCGAGAGTCTTGGATGCCTCTCTCGATGAATCGACTTGGTTTCGGAGCGGGTGATCGGTCCTTGCGGCTCTCCCCTCCAGGGCTCCTCGTGATTCGACCGGCTCCGGTGCCTGCTGGAGTTGGGAAGAGCGTCACAGTTTAGCTTCTGGGTCGGCGCCTTTCAAGGTGAGCCATTGGTCGGGCTCGTTGGCGTTGGCGAACATCTGGTCCGGTGTGCCGAAGGAACCGAGGGCGCCCGTTGCGAGAAACAGCGGGTGCAGGGCCTCGGAGTCCGCAAGGGTCTGCAGCTCGAAGGTTCCGGCGCGGGCTCTGGCGTGAAGAATCGCGAGAGCTCTGGGGCGGAGCAGCGAGCACAAGGGCTCTCGGCCTCGGTCCCAGGTCGGCAGGCAGAGATCGACCTCGCGGCCGGGTACGAAGGCGAGCCAGCGCAAGAGTGCCGGCGGCACCAACGGCATGTCACAGGCGAGGGCGAGAATCGAGCGTCCCGGGAAGGCAGCTGCGGCACCCAGCAGGCCAGCAACCGGACCCCGCCCCGCACCGTCCGGCAGAGATGGGTATCGCGGCTGGTATCCTCGGCCGCGATCTGCCACGGCGACCTGCGGGCAGATCTCGGCCAGAGCGCTACAGGCTCTGGAAACGAGGGAGCCGCCTTTCCACTCGAGTAGAGCCTTGTCTCTCCCCATTCGACGCGAGGCGCCACCCGCGAGGACGATCCCGACGGGGGCGGCCGAATAGAGCTGCTCCCGGCGGCTCATGGGAGTCCTCGAGGGGGTGCTATCATCTTTCGCTTTCCAACCGAGACTCCAAGGAGAATTTCATGCGTGCATCGATCGAGACCAACAAGGGGACGATCCGCGTCGAGCTGACGCCCGACGAAACCCCTCTGACCGTAGCCAACTTCGTCAACCTCGCGGAAAGAGGATATTACGACGGCGTGAAGTTTCACCGCGTGGTGCCGAACTTCGTCATCCAGGGCGGCGACCCGACCGGCACCGGCCGCGGCGGCCCGGGCTACCGCTTCGAGGACGAAATCGTGGCCTCCCTGCGGCACGATGGGCCCGGGATCCTCTCGATGGCCAATGCCGGCCCGGGGACCAATGGCAGCCAGTTCTTCATCACCCATGGGCCGACTCCGCACCTCGACGGCAAACACACGGTGTTCGGCCGCGTGGTCGAAGGTCAGGACATCGTCGATCAGATCGCCGCGGGCGACCAGATGAAGTCGGTGGAGATCGAAGGAGATATGACCGCGCTGAAGGAGAAAGTACGGTCGAAGCTCGACGAGTGGAACAAGATTCTCGACAATGGCTGAGCCGGTCTCGTCGAACCGGGGATCGGCCGAGCGGCTGACGTCCGATTCCCGGAGCGTGGCGGCGAAGAGCAAGCCCTTCGCCGCCGCCTCCGCTGCCGGATTTCCTCGAATCTCTAGGGAATCTTGGAAGGGCTCGGGGGAAGCGATGGGCTCTGTCTGGAACGATGAGGGAAGGATGGTGCCGAAGGCCGGACTCGAACCGGCACGGGTTTTACCCCACACGGCCCTCAACCGTGCGCGTCTACCAATTCCGCCACTTCGGCAGGGCGATGCATTGTAATACGAATCTCGGGGTCGAACGCAACCAGATTTTCGGATCTCGGAGGATCGAAGAGCGGAAGGCGTCCCGGGCGACCCGAGAGGCTACTCGTTGCGCGTTTCCGGGTCGGTTTCTTCACCGCCGCCGTCTTCCGCGGCTTCGGTGTCCGTCGCCGTGGCTTCGGCCGCCGGCTCGTCTTCCGGCAGCGCGGCAACCGGCTCGGTGCTCTCGGCTTCGGTTTCGTCACCGGCAACGGGCTCGGAAACCTCGACCTCACTCATCACGGAGCTACTGCCTTCCTGGCTCTGTAGAACCCCGATGGCCAGCGTGGTGATGATGAAGGCCACGAAGGAAGAGACGGTGACCTTGTGGAGCAGGGTCGCAGCTCCCCGGGCTCCGAAAGCGGTCATGGTGCCGCCGCCACCGAAGACCGAGAGATCGGCGCCCTTGCCCTGCTGCAGGAGCACGGCGAGAATCAGAAAGATGCAGACCACGACGTGAATCGCGTAGAAGAAGTAGATCATGGCTTGAAACTCCAGAAGTCTTGAGCTGGCCCGGGCCTCCAGGGTGTCGAGTCGTAGCTCGGGGACAGAGATTCCCTAGGCGGCGCGGCCACAGATGAGGATCATAGCGAGGAATTTCGCAGAGTCAAGGCTTGCGCCACCGATCAGGAACCCGTCGATGTCCGGCTGGGCGATCAGAGACTCGGCATTTTCGGGGTTGGCCGAACCTCCGTAGAGGATTCGGGTCTTGGCGGCGCGGCGGTCTCCCACGATCTTCCCCAGCTCCTCGCGAAGATAGGCCTGGGTCTCCTGCGCCATCTCGGGCGTGGCGGTTTCGCCGGTTCCGATCGCCCACACCGGCTCGTAGGCGAGCTCGAAAGAAGGCGGGGGCTCCTGGCCTTCCACCCGGAGGGCGCCGCGGAGCTGCGACCGGAGCACTTCTTCCGTCTGCCCTCCCATTCTCTGCTCGCGAGACTCTCCGAGGCAGATGAGTGGCACGAGGCCACTTTCGTTGGCGGCGCGGGCCTTTTCTCCCACCAACGAGTCCGTTTCGGCGTGGTCCCGGCGCCGTTCGCTGTGACCACAGAGAGCCCAGGTGCAGCCGACATCAGTCAGATGGGCGCCGGAGAGGTCGCCGGTGAAGGCGCCGGAAGGTCGTGGGTGCAGGTCTTGACCACCCCAGGCGACCGGCTGCCCCGAGAGATGGTCGCGCAAAGTGCCCAGTAGGGTTGCAGGTGGGAAGATCAGCACGTCGCAGCCCGGATCGGCGGTCAGCCGGGAGTTCAGGTCGTGGGCAAAGGCCACCGCGTCGCGGGTGAGCAGGTTCATTTTCCAGTTGGCGGCGACCACGGGGCGTCGAAGGTTGGTGCTCATTGGCTCTTCTCCAGGGCAGCAACACCGGGCAAGACTTTGCCGGCCAGTAGCTCGAGGGAGGCTCCGCCTCCGGTGGACACATGGCTCAACGACTCGGCCACTCCTGCGCGCCGGACCGCGGCGACGGTCTCGCCGCCACCGATTACCGTAAAACCGCTGCAGGCGCCGAGCCCTTCCGCAACCGCCTGGGTACCGGCGTCGAAGGGTGGCGTCTCGAAGACTCCCAGAGGGCCGTTCCAGAAGAGAGTCGCGGCATCGCGGCAGGCGTCGCGAAAGCTCTGGCGCGTCTTGGGGCCGATATCGACCGCCAAGGTGCTCTCCGGAAGCGCGTCCGCGGCCACCGTCTCGACCCGGCCGGGTGCTCCGAGGTCGTCGGTCACCACGAGATCGTCGGGTAGGAGGACCCGAGTGTCACCCGCCTCGGCTCGCTCCAGGATCTCCCGGGCGAGGTCGAGGCGGTCTTGCTCTACCAGGGATCCGCGCATTTCGTGGCCGAGGGCGGCGAGAAAGGTGTTCGCCATGCCCCCCCCGAGCAGAAGGCGGTCGAGCCGTGGGAGCAGGTTGAGCAGGGTATCGATCTTGCCCTCGATCTTTGCACCGCCGAGAATGCCGACAAAGGGTTTGCTCGGCGACCCGAGAAGGCTGCCGAGCGCCTCGACTTCCTTGACCAGGAGCCGACCGGCGAACCGCTCCGACTTGCGTTCGGCCACGCCGACCACCGAGGCGTGGGCGCGGTGAGCGGCACCGAAGGCATCGCCCACGAAGAGGTCACAGAGGCTGGCGAGCTGCTCGGCGAATTCGGGATCGTTGCTCGTCTCCCCGTGGTGGAAGCGCAGGTTCTCGAGCAGGCAGATGCCGCCGTCCGCGAGCCGTTCGCTGGCCTCACGGGCCGCGGGACCGACACAGTCCGTGCCGAACTCGATGCTCTGGCCGAGGAGCTCCGCCAGCTTTTCCGCGACCGGGCGAAGCGAGTCGGCGGAATTGGCGGTGCCCTTGGGGCGGCCGCAGTGGGAAACGAGGATCACCCGGGCGCCAGCGGCGGACAGCTCACGGATGGTCGGGAGGGACTCCTCGATCCGGGTGGCGTCGAGCACCTCGCCGTCGCGCAGCGGGACGTTGAAGTCGACCCGGACCATGGCTCGGCGACCGCGAAGAGAGGAAGGGGACACGTCGTCCAGGGAACGCAGAGCGGTCATGAAAGCTGTTCTCCTATCAAAGACGAGAGGTCCGCCAGGCGGCTGGCGTACCCCCACTCGTTGTCGTACCAGGCCATGACGCGATGGAAGGTCGCGCCGGCCGATTGGGTCAGCGCCAGGTCGAGGATCGCGGAGGCGGTTTGCCCCACATGATCGCTGGAGACCAGTGGCTCGTCGCTCACCGCCAGCAAACCGGCGAGAGGACCGTCGGCGGCGGCGCGGAATGCGGCATTGATCTCTTCTACGGATGCCTGTCGGCCGAGGCGGAAGGCCAGGTCCAACAGGGCAACGTTGGGAGTGGGCACACGAATCGCCCGGCCTTCGAGCCGGCCCTCGAGGTGAGGCATCATGCGCGTGACCGCCGCGGGGGCGCCGGTGGTCGTGGGCACGATGTTCACCGCCGCGGCTCGGCCCCGCCGGGGATCTTCGTGGACCCCGTCCACCAGCTGTTGGTTGCTGGTGTAGCTGTGCACCTCGTTCATGAGGGCCTGCTCGAGGCCGAAGCGACCGTCCAGCACCCGAACCAGCAGAGCGAGGCAGTTCGTGGTGCAGGAGACGTTGCTGATGATGTCATGCAGGGCCGGATCGTAGCCGTTCTCGTTGACCCCGAGACAAACCGAGAGGTCGGCATCGGAGGACAGGGCGGAGATCACGACTTTTTCGACCCCTCCGCCGAGATGCCCGGCAGCCGCGGCACGGCTCGTCGCCTTGCCCGTGGCCTCGACCACCAGTCGTGCTCCCGTCTCCGCCCAGGGAATCTCTTCGATTCGTGGCTCCTGGAACCTGCGGATCCAGCGCTCTCCGATCCGCAGGCCGTCCCCTTCGACGCATACCGTTCCAGGAAAGGCTCCGTGCACGGAGTCGCGGCGGATCAGCTGCGCCAGGGTCTCCGGCGGCGAGAGGTCGTTGATGGCGACCAGCTCCAGGGTAGAGTGGTCGATCGTGACTCGGAGGAGGGCCCGGCCAATCCGGCCCAGACCGTTGATGGCGAAGGGGATCGACATGAAGCGCGAATCCTGGAAGTTTGCGATGGCCCGGTGAGCATTCTCGAATGGGGGCCGTAGTGTACACGGTATGTTTCTTGCTTCGGCAGACTATCGCGGAACTCGGCTCGTCCGCTGGTAACGAATGGAGAATCTCATGTCTTTGCGCACCCGGTTGTTCCTCTCCTTCGGCAGTCTGCTGTTGCTGCTCGTCGCGGCTCAGTGGTGGTGGGTTCGGGGGCTCGCCGCCGATCTCTCCGCCGAGATCGATCAGGTCGCCTTCTCGGTCGGGCGGTCGGTAGCGTCGGTCCTGATCGAGGATATCGAAGACGACTCGGATGTGGTGGTCGAGCATCGGCGCCTCGGGGATTGTTCCGAGGAACCCTGCGGTCCGGAGACCGTGGTGATCCAGAAGTTCCTCGGTGGCGGAGAGGAGGGACCGGACGATGCGGAGATCGAAGTCCGCAAGATCGTGCGCAAGAGCCACGACATAGACATCGAAGCTCACGGCTCGATCCTGCACCTGGAGCATGCCGGAGAGGGGCCCTTCTTGCGTCTCTCGGGTCGCCGGTTGCCGATTCCGCGGGCCGGATTCCAGGCCACGATCGATAGTTTCTCCCGTCGCCTGCTGCTCGGATCGTTGGGATTCTCCCTGGTGGGGCTGCTGCTGTTCGCCTTCGTCGCGCATCGGATCTCGGCCCCGCTGCGGAGCCTTTCGGCAGCGGCCCGGGCGGTGGGCGACGGCTCGTTCGGGACTCGTGTCGAGACGTCGGGGTCCGGCGAGGTGGCGCAGGCGGTGCGAGCGTTCAACTCCATGTCGCATCGACTCGCAGAGCTCGACGCACTGAACCGCGAGCTCACCACACGACGGCACCTGGGAGAGATCGGCGAGATCGCCCGCGGGCTCGCCCACTCGCTGCGCAATCCCCTCAATGCTCTGGGGCTCTCGGTGGAAGAGCTCGCGGCTCGGGCCCCTACCGTCCCGGAAGTCTCGGAGCTGGCGGAATCTTCGCGCCGGCAGATTCGCCGAATCGACCGCAGCATCCGTTCGTTCCTGGCCCTGGCCAGCCAGAGCGGCGGGGCCGTGCAGAAGGTCGATCTCGGGGAGCTGGTGCAGGACATCGCCCTCGAGGCGCTCCAGGACTCGCCCGGCAGCGTCCGCCTCGAGGTCGACGCCGAGCCCGGTATCTGCCGGCTCGAGGCAGTCGAGCCGGAGCTGCGCGCGGTGGTCCAGGCCCTGGTCGTGAACGCGGTGGAGGCGAGCGCTGGAGCCGGACGGGTCTCGGTGGTCCTTCGGCGGACCG
>CAZMEL010000371.1:0-6523 GCA_964565225.1 uncultured Thermoanaerobaculia bacterium
CCACTACGGTGTGGCGATGGAAGTGGGCTCGCGGCGCGAGGTGGTGAGCCGGGTGCTCAAGGGGTTCGAGCAGGCGGGGATCGTGTCGCTCGAGCGCGGAGCGATCCGGGTTCTCGATCGCCAGGCCCTCGCCGAGCGCGCCGGCTCCGAGGGTGATCCCGCCGCCGGTGGCCCTGGTGATCACCGCCTGGTTCGTGCATTTTCCTCCGGGTGGGGCGCCGCTATATCCGATCTTCGCTCCCATCGGTCCCGGCCTGCCGCCGGTGGCTTTCATCGATTCACCCGTGGCCCACACCGCTGCGCGGTTCAGCGAGGGGTCGAGCCGGGAGCCCAATCAGCTGCCGGTGCGCGGTAGCGGCAAGTCTCGCCTGATCCGTTGGCTCGACTAATCTAATTCTACTCTGTCAGATTCCCTGGCGGGGTCGAGTCGGCGTTCCTTCCGCCAGGCCTCGAAGGGTCGCGCCGGCCGATTGGGCTCCGAATTCCCTCTCGGCGCTGTGTCGGGGAGCCATCTTCGGCACGATTGTCGTTGACCCGCTCGACCTGGCTCCAGGAACGCCGACTCTTACGAAACCGAATATCCAATCTGACAAAGTAGAACTGGCTAGCGGACTCATCTCGCCTCCTGTTGTCGCCTCCCGGCCGCCAAATCCCGCAGAAGAGCCCCCGCCGCGGCGGCCCCGCTGAGGTAGGCATCCTCCACCCGCGACCCGAGGCACCCATCGCCCGCGTAGAGCAAACCGGTTTCGCTATCGAAGAGGTGGTCGACGCCGAGGGTACGTAGGGCTCGGGCGTACCGCCATCGGTGCACCGACTGCCAGGCACGGGCGGGCAACGTACGGCCGGAAAGCTCTTCGAACGCTTCGAGCAGGGGCTCCACCAAAGACTCCGGATCCTGCTCGAGGTGCTCCGCGCTCCACTCCGGAGAGGCGTGGAGCACCCAGCGCTCCCCCTCCGGGCGACCGGGCTTGGAGCTGTCCCGGGCGATCCAGCCCAGAGGGGAGCCGGAGACGAAGGCGCCGTCGAACTCGACATCCAGAGCCTGGTCGAAGGCCGCCATCAGGGCGATACACGGCGCCATCTCGACGGTATCGAGAGGCTGCCGGAAGGCATGATCGGGCGGCAGCAGATCGACCGCCTGACGGGCCGGCAGGGTGAGAACGCAGACATCGGCCGAGATCTCGCTGCCGTCTTCGCAGGTGGCCGTCCAGCCCTGGCTCTCGGTGCGGTGAAGATCGGTGACCCGATGCTTGAGCCGAACGTCGAGCCCTTCGCTCAGGCCTCGGCCGAGGCGGCTCATCGTGGGACTGCCGACATAGCGGCGCGACGACCGGGCCGGCTCTCGGCCGGCCGGGCCGATGTCGAGAATCCGGCCATTCCACTCCGACACCAGGCCGTCGTGCCTCCACGACTCCACCTGTCGCCGGAAACGCGGATCCCTGGCGGTGAAGAACTGGGCGCCGTGGTCGAAGCGGTGCGCGTCGCGACGCCGGGTCGAGAGGCGGCCGCCGGGTCCGCGGCCCTTGTCGACGGCTCGGACCGCCAGACCGGCATCGCTCAAGGTCTCGGCGCAGGCCAACCCCGCGATGCCGGCACCGACCACCAGCACCGACGGCGGGCTCTCGAAGGCCGGGGCCTCGACGCGAGCTCGATATTTCTCCACGTCGAGCCGGCGGGCGTGGGAGCGGGTGGAACGTGAGCGCACGGTACCCAGGATGGGCCGGGCCGGAGGGAACGGACGGTCGAGCTGGCCGAGGCACCAGAGAATGCCGCCGTAGGACGCCGGGTCCCGACCGTCGAGAGCGTAGCGATGATTGAGGTCTTCGAGCAGGCGGAGCGCCTCCGCGGCATTGCCTGTCCAGCCGAGCAGGGCCTTGCCCCAGGTCATCCGGACATTGTTGTGCAGCTCTCCGTGGCGCAGGAGCGAGGTCTGCATCGCATCCCAGAACGAATCTCCGGTCTGCGCTCGGGCCAGGGTCCGCCAGGAAAGCAGAGAGGGCCGGGGATCCGCCTCGTGCTCGGCCAGGGTCTGGCGAGCCCAGCCGGGCAGACCTCCCTCGATCGTGGCATGGTCGGGCCGGTGGAAGCAGAAGGCGTAGGCCACCTCGCGCCAGACCAGCAGCTCGTCGAGAAACTTGCGGGAGCCGTCCGACGGACGTGCCGCCGCCTCGCGGGCCAGCAAGAAGGGCGAGACCATGCCGTAGTGCAGGTACGGCGACATTCCGCTCACCCCCTTCCGCAGCGGATCGTTGCGTCGGCGGGCATACCACCGCAGTCCTCGATCGCGAAAGGCGGCCCACCGCGCCATCCCCGCCCGGGTTCCGCCTCGAGTATGGGGCACCGGGGGCACCGCGTGGTCGATCCTGCACTGGCCGATCAGGGCGGGCAGGTCGGCCGACTCCAGCTCCACGGGCTCGAAGGGTAGCGAGGGCACGAAGGGCTCGTGGCGGGGAACCACCTCGGGCCAGGGACGCTCCACCCGCTCGGCCCGCAACGATTCGGTGGCTCGCCGGTAGGCGAAGGCACGATCGTAGGCCCGCGGCACCAGGGCCATGGGCACGGTGCAGGCCGTATCCACTGCCAGGAGCGGCCCCTCGACCCGGCGGGCCAGGCCCTCCGTCCAGCCCGCGAGCGGTGCCACCGGCATGTCTTCGGTCACCACCACCGCGGCCTTCTCCGCCATGGCGCGGAGAAATGCTCCCCGGTGCCCTGCCCGCTCGAGATGAAAGGCATGACCGATTCCTCGCCCCTCCAGCTCCCGGGCCACGTCGATCGCCCCTTCCAGGATGAACCAATGATGACGATCCGACGCGAACGGGTAGCGCTCGCCCAGAGCGTGGTAGACGAAGACGGGTTTGTCGAGCAGGTGGGCGAGCTCCAGGGCCACGTCGAGAGCCGGATTTTCATGGCCACGCAGGGCCGTCCGCATCCAGTAGAGAACGAAGCCCCGGTCGCGACGCGGCACACCGTCGCGGACCACGCGGGCTCGTTCGGCAAGAGGCCCGGAAATCTCGTAACGGACGATCTCGGACAGGGTACTTACGGCGGTGGTTGCGAACGGGACTCGAAGTTGCGTTGCGGATTCCATGCCCCGATTCTTCGCGACCCTTTCGGCAACGGATGCCCGGGCCCTTCATCCGAGAGAGGAAACCCGACGAACGCTCCCGAAATGAGCGCATCCAAGACATCCACTGAAGGCTCCCGATCGGAAACCACCTTTCCTCGTCTCGAGCCGATCGAAGGCTTCCAACCCGAGAGATTTCTGGTAGTCCTCGGCGACCAGCTCGATCCGCGCTACCTCGAGTCGGCCGATTTCGACCCCGAGCGCGACCTGGTGGTGATGATGGAAGTGGCCGAGGAAGCCCGGCACGTGCCCAGCCACAAGGCGCGAACCGTCCTCTTTCTCTCCGCCATGCGCCATTTCGCGCTCGATCTGCAGCAGCGAGGGATCCCTCTCGCCTACTCCCGGCTCGACGATTCCGAAAACCGTGGCTCGTTCACCGACGAGCTCCAGCGCTTGATGGCACGCTACGGACCGTCCCGGATCACCGTCCTGCGACCGGGAGAGTGGAGAGTCCTGCACGCTCTCGAAAAGGCGACTCGGGACGCGGAAGCCGACTTCGAGCTCCTCGAAGACCCCCACTTCTACGCCACCCCCGAAACCTTCAGCTCCTGGGCCGAGGGTCGAAAAGAGCTGGTGATGGAGTACTACTATCGTCTCCTGCGGAAACGGGAGGGTCTGCTGCTCGACGCCGACGACCAGCCCGAGGGTGGCCAGTGGAACTTCGACAAGGAGAACCGCAAATCCCTGGGGCGGGATGCACCTTCCATGCCTCCGGTGCCTCGCTTCGAGCCGGACGAAGTGACCCGCGAGGTGCTCGACCTGGTGGAGCGAAGGTTCCCCGAAGCCCCGGGCCGGCTCGATGCCTTCGCCTGGCCGGTCACCCGCGACCAGGCGAAAGAAGCCCTCCACGACTTCCTCGAACGCCGGCTCCCCTACTTCGGTGATTACCAGGACGCCATGCAGCAGGGCGAGCCCTGGCTCTTCCACTCGCTGCTCTCCCCGGCTCTGAACCTGAAGCTCCTCGACCCTCGGGAGGTGATCGGTGGTGCGATCGACCGCTACCGAGCGGGCGACGCCCCTCTCAACGCCGTGGAGGGTTTCGTGCGCCAGATCATCGGCTGGCGAGAGTTCATCCGCGGCGTCTACTGGCACGAGGGACCGACCTACCAGGACCGCAACGGGCTCGACCAACACGCGCCCCTGCCCGAGATGTACTGGAGCGGCGAGACCGAGATGGTCTGTCTGCGCGAGAGCCTCGGCCAGGTGCTGGAGCACGGCTACGGCCACCACATCCAGCGGCTCATGGTCACCGGCAACTATGCCCTGCTCTCCGGAGTCCATCCCCGGGCGATCAGCGACTGGTACCTCGGCATGTATGTCGACGGGATCGACTGGGTGACCCTGCCCAACACCCTCGGCATGATGATGCACGCCGACGGCGGTGTGGTGGGCACCAAACCCTACGCCGCCAGCGGCCGCTATGTGCAGCGCATGAGCGACTACTGCTCCGACTGTCGATTCGACCCCGGGGCCCGCACCGGAGAGGACGCCTGCCCCCTGACGACCCTCTACTGGGACTTCCTGGACCGCCAGCAATCCCGACTCGGCGACAATCGCCGGATGGCCTTCGCCTGGAAGAACCTCGAACGACTGGATTTGGCGGAGCGCGACGCGATCCGCCGCAGGGCCGAAGAAATTCGCGGTGCCGAGGCGGAAACGACCTCCTGAGACCGCCGCCGCGGGCCCGGGGGCCGCGAAGATCTGCGCCACCTGCGGCCGCCGGATGGCCTGGCGTGCGCGCTGGGCCGAGATCTGGCCAGAGGTCAGGTATTGTGGCGAGAAGTGCCGCCGTCGGCGCCCGAACCGACTCGATCGGCAGCTCGAAACAGCGATCCTCGAGCTCCTCGCCCAACGTGCCCGGGGCAAGACCATCTGCCCCTCGGAAGCGGCCCGAGCCGTTGCCCCCGAGGACTGGCGCTCGCTCCTCGAGCCAACGCGCAACGCGGCGCGGCGCCTGGTCTCGAGCGGCCGGATCGCCATTCTGCAGAGAGGCCGAGTCGTCGATCCCTCCACCGTCAGGGGGCCGATCCGGCTGCGGTTGGCCCGCCCCTGACCCCTGATCCCCTTCTCCGAACCGGGAAATCTTTCGCCCCGCGGGAGTGGGGTCAGGAGGTGAGGGCTCCCCCGAACGCCAGGAAGCACAGTCCCGCTGCTCCCGCCGCGCTCAACACCCACCGGATCCGACTCGCCTGCCCGCGAGACTCGATGAAATCCCAGGCCACTGCCGAGTAGAGGGCCAGGACGGGCAACATCTGCAGCCGGTACCGGGACTTGATGTGCAGACCCAGGAACAGGGCCGCGTGGTACGCCACGAAGAGGGTGAGGATCCACCAGGCTGTCCGCAGAAACGGCCGCGACTGCTCCCAGGGGGGCCGCAGGACGAACCCCGCCCAGGCCATGATCAGCAAGGTGCCGTACAGCCCGGCGCTCAGCCCTCGGAGCCCTCCGGCGAGAGCTCCCGGTACTCGTGCATACCCGCGGGTTCCCGAGGCCAGGGCACCACCGGGGAGCTGGGCCGAGAGATAGGTCTGGTGATCGAAGAAACGAAAGGGTTGCTTGGTGAGCTGTTCGCGAAGAAGGCCGAGCCATCCCCTTTCCGCAAGGCGCCCGCGGATCCTCACCCAGGTCGCCTCCTGTCGAGCCTCCCAGGTCTCACCGCTGGCTCGCCAGCGCTGGAGCTCGTCCCAGACGATGGAGCCTTCGAGGCTGCGTCGAGAATCGTCCTCGAGCCCGACCCAGAGATTGAAGGCACCGCTGCCGCCGCTGATCCACGAGCCGGTCGCCCGATGCGACGCGCGCAATGCCGGTCCATGAGCCACCAGCAGCGTGGTCCCGGCTACCAGCAACAGGATCAGCCTCGCTCGCCGATCGATGGCCGCGGGGAGCACGAGCAGTGATCCCAGGAGCACCGGAACGAAGAGGAGCAGCAAGCTCTTGGTCGACAGGGCAATTCCGAGCGCCAGCCCCGCCAGGGCGCTCCAAGGCAGAGCGGGCCGCCAGCTTCCTCCCGACGCAACCGCATCCGGGAGTCGCACCAGCAGGCACCAGAGCGCCAGGAGCCAGAGGAAGAGATGCAGCACCTCGGGCCAGAAGTAGAGCGAGAAAGCCACCAGGGGCGGATAGGCGACCAGAAAGAAGGCGGCCGCGAAGCGGGCGCGGGGGCCGAGGCCGAGCGAGCGGCCCAGGCTCAGCATCAGGGGCACGGTGCCCAGGAGCAGGAGCCACTGGACGATCCGTACCAGGATCGGATGCCCCAGGCTTCCGAGGAATCGATCGTAGAAAGGAGGCCAGAGCGAGGCGAAGGCTTCGTTCTCGAGGCTTCCCTGGGCCCGCTGCCAGTAGGTGACCTCGTCGCCGTTGAGCCCGCGCGGCTCGGGATAGAGCTCGATCCACCACAGC
>CAZMEL010000372.1:0-6501 GCA_964565225.1 uncultured Thermoanaerobaculia bacterium
AGGTGAGAGCCCGGCCGACGTCTTCCGAGAAGAAGTCCTGGGCCAGGTATTCCTCCTCCCGACCCAGGGGAGGAGCCACCCGGACCCGCAGGGTGTTGGAGACGATGTCCTCGTGCTCGAGGTGCAGGCAGATCTGGATTTCGTACCATCCCGGCTCGTCGATCATCCAGCCTTCGACCCCGACGGAGAGAAACAGAGGTGTATACATGGACTCTTGCGGCGCAAGGGTCCGCGCCTGCGGCTGGTAACACTTCCGGGCGAAGGGCCGATAGGCCGTCCGGGTGCCGCCCGGGCGCCGCAGCACCACGCTCATCCGCTCGTCGTGCTCCAGGAGACGCTCGTCCACCAGGCGAGGCTGGGAGCCGTGGTTGGTCAGCTTGAGCTCGATCATGACCGGCTCGAGAAACTCGTACTCGTTGCCCGCTCGATGGGTTCGCAGCTCCAGGACGAGATCGGGATCCGGAGAGACCCGCGCCTGCTCGAACGCATGCTGCACCCCGAAATTCGTGCCCCCCATCTGCACGAAGGACTCCGGCGCGTGGCGGAGGAAGAAGAGCTCGTCGTCGCTGAAACGAAAGAGGAAATCGCGAAAGAAGCGGATGGTATTGGAATTACTGCTCGGCGGCCCGAACTGGTAGAAGAACGGATAGTTCATGAAGCTCTGGAGATCGAAGCTGTCGACCTGGGGCAGCCAGGGAACGCCCAGGGTCTTCTGCCAGGCGTGCAGCAGATTGAAGGCATGCCCCATCTCGTGCACCGCGGTCCAGAACGTCATCCGCCGCACCCAGGCGTCGGGGGCGGGATCGTTCAGGGGCGGATCGGAGATGAACGAGCGCAGGAAGAGGGCCGTGCCCTGGCGCTCCGCGGCGCCGATGGTGTCGAACATGATGCCGCCGAGCCCCTCCCCGTCGTCGTGGATTCCGGCGAAGAAGGTCCACAGAGCCCAGCGGGCGCGATTGCGCTGGCTCGGTGGCAGAGATGCGAGGGTCGAGAAATGCACCTGCATGGCGTCGTGCATCTCGGTATCGCTCCACGACGCGTCGCTGCCGCTGGCAGACGAGGGCACGATGGTGTCCTCGCCGCGGAGCACCTGGAATCCCGACCGTTCGAAGACGGAGTCGATGGTCAGGGTCTCCAACGGCAGAGACGCCGGCCGGTCGGGATGGGAGCCGGTGTCGTAGTCGAGCACCAGGTCGACGTTCTGCTCGGCATCGTACTCGAGCAGAACCTCGCGGAAAAACGGCGACACCCGGCCGAGGTCCCGCACGCGGTCGGGCATCCCCTCGCCGGAAAACGTAACCCGGGCGCAGCTCCCCGTCACCTCGATCGCTACATGGGTGAAGGGAAAGACGTCCGACGAGCCCTGCTTGACGACGATCGGCCCGGTCCAGCGGCTGCCTGCCTTCGTGGGCTCGGCGGTCAGGGGACGCGCGATCCAGTGCATGCGAAAGGTCAGGCCGCTGAACCCGGTCCCGCTGGCCACCATCTGCGGAAAGTCGCCGTCCACATCGAGCCGTAGCTCTTCACGGGAAATCTCGGAGGCGTCGGACGTCGACTCGTAGGATCCGCTGACTCTCTTGATCTCTTCGAACATCTACAGGGCTCCTGTCGAATGGGCGTTTCGTCGGAAGAACGAGAAATTGGGATCAGTTGTCACTGGAAGGAATGTTTTGTTTGGCGATCTCTTTGTCTTCCTTTCGGAATACATCGGTGAAGCCACGAATACTGACCGAAAAGAACCAGTCTCCCCGGGTTGCGGACTCCAGAGACAGGTTGTCTTGCTCGAATACGTCACCGACGGCTAGACCCGTGGGGAGACGATCGACGGGACCCCAGCTGTAGCCGGCGGTGAGAGTCGCTCGTTTGCCGAGGCGGTAGGAGGGACCGAAGAGCACCGAGAGATCGTTGTCGTTGATGCCCAGACCCAGGCTGAGCCCCCAACCCTTGAAGATCTCATCGTGGTAGACGGTGGCGAAGGAGGCGAAACCGAACGCCAGGTCGTCCTCGGCGTCGGGATCCTCGAAAACCCGCTTGACATCGTCGTCACCGGTGTCGAGGAAGAACTTCGGGCTCGTCAGCCCACTACCCACGACACCGACCAGGATATCGGTGCGCCAGCCGGTTTCGTCGACGAAGAGGATCCAGGTTCGGGCTTCGAGTCCGGAAGCCTCGATGGCTTCCGCTTTTGCAGCAGCCTTCGGCTGAACCTTTACGAAATAGCCGCCGAATCTCGAATCATGGGAAATCTCTTTCTTGCACACCGTCGTGTCCGTTTCCAGAACGGCCCTTGGATTTGGTTGTCGAACGATCTCGATCCCCGTGACCGAGCACTCGAAGAGAACGGTATTCGTATTCGTCACCGTGACCTCGATCTTCTCTCCGGCCGCCACCGACAGCAGCTCCGTGGTCGAGTTGTTCGGGGTGGCCTTGTGATCGAAGCTCACCGGAACAGCCGCTCCCGCAGCGCTCACGAGCCCGGAGATTCCGATCGATATCGACAGTAGCCAGATGATCTTCCCGCGCATGTTTCTCTCCTTCGATGTAGAACCTTCCAGCTCTCGAGAGGTTCTCGTCTAGAGGCCGATCTTGTTCTCCTCAGCGCAAGGTGAGGTCGAAATCACCCACTCTTTCTTTCGATCTCTCGATTTTTTCGAGATGGCTCGTTTCTTCGGGAGACCTGGAGCGGTGCATGGCGGGGCGATCGGCCCAACCGAGTGCAAGTACAATCCGAAGATGGTTCTCGGGATTCCACTGCTGCTCGTTCTGCTCTCGGCTCCCGGCAGTATCTGCGGAGACGGCGGAGCGGAAAGAGCCCTGCTCGCCGAGCTCAACACGGCCCGGCGGGCGATGGGCCGCGAGGAGGTGAAACCCCACCCGGCGTTGTGTGCCCTCGCCCGCGAGGAGGCCGACGCGGTGGCGGCGAGTGGTGGCACCCCTCGGCGGTCCGAGCACATCCCGCGCACGACGCGCCGGCTGTATCGGCTGGGGTACGGGCCCCACACCTGGACCCAGGGCTCTTTGATCGCGGTGGCGGACGCCGGGCTGCTCGACCAGTGGCGCGAGGTACGCCCCGAGTGGCTCGGGGAAGCCGAGTCGGGAGATTTCGAAGATGTCGGGATTGCCACGGCGCGCCACGAGGGTCGCCTGGTGGTGACCGTGGTGCTGGCCCTGCGGAATCGCACCGTCGAGTGGCGCCAGGCGGAGCCGCTGGCCGATCTCCCGTGGGTGCGCGAGGTGACTCTGCGAGAGGTCAACCGCCTGCGGCACGACGCCGGGCGCAAACCCCTCACATCGCAGGCCGAGCTCGATCTCGCCGCCCAGCGCCACGCCGAAGATCTATTGCGCCGCGAGTACTACGACCACACGAGCCCGGAAGGCGAAACGGTCCGCGATCGTGTGCGCGCCGCCGGCTACCGCGGCGGACGGCAGCTCGCCGAGAACATCGCCAAGGGCCTCTTCGACCCCGAAGAGGTCGTCCGCCGCTGGATGAACAGCTCCGGCCACCGCCGCAACATCCTGCGCCGGGGGGGCACGGAAATGGGCGTCGGCGTGGCCTTCGGCGTGAACCGCGCCGACGAATTCGAAGTCGTCTGGGTGCAGGTCTTCGCCTCGCGATGATCCTTCTCGGAGGATTTCGAGCCACGCCTTCGACGGACGCCACGACCACTCGGCGAGCCAAGGTTCCGGCCATGGCATAATCCGGCTGCGACGCCGGAATCCACCGCGTCGATCCGGTTGGCCGAAATCACGCGAAGGTAGACAACGAGACAGGAGCGATCGCCATGAGCCTGAAATCCTTTTCCTGGGCATGCCTCTTGATCGGAACCCTTCCCCTCCTGTACCAGCTCGCCCTCGGACCGGTACAGAACGTGGAAGCCGCCAGCCTGTTCTCTTCGGCCATGATCTTGATGGCCGTGGGCTTCGGCCTCGTCCGGCGCGAGCTCGACCGGCTCCGCCCGGAAGCGTAGACGCCGGCTCGGCAAGACGCAGAAAAGCCCTCGCCGATTCCTCGACGAGGGCTCTTCTCGGGCTCGGGGAGCAGGATCAGGCGAGGTCGAAGCGATCGAGGGTCATCACCTTGTCCCAGGCGGCCACGAAGTCGTGCACGAACTTCTGCTGCGCGTCGTCGGTGCCGTAGACCTCTGAAACCGCCCGCAGCTGCGAGTGGGAGCCGAAGATCAGGTCGACCCGGGTGCCGGTCCACCGGAACTCGCCCGACCGGCGATCCCGTCCTTCGAACACGCCGTCGCCCGACGGCTGCCACTCCGTGCCCATGTCGAGCAGGTTGACGAAGAAATCGTTCGTCAGGGTCTCGGGCCGGTTGGTGAAGACTCCGTGGGTGGCACCGCCGGAGTTGGCGTTCAGGGCCCGCAGCCCGCCGACCAGAACCGTCATCTCCGGAACGGTCAGGTTCAGGAGGTGGGCGCGGTCGATCAGCAGCTCTTCCGCCTTCTGCGGACGGTCTTCGCCGACGAAGTTGCGGAAGCCGTCCACCTTGGGCTCGAGGGGGGCG
The DNA here is from genome assembly GCA_964565225.1 of uncultured Thermoanaerobaculia bacterium. Classification (GTDB taxonomy): domain Bacteria; phylum Acidobacteriota; class Thermoanaerobaculia; order Multivoradales; family J023; genus CAZMEL01. The sequence continues at coordinate 4,514 of CAZMEL010000372.1, forward strand.
AAGGAGTCGACATCGGTCTGCTCGGCGGTCGCGTCGGTGCGGCCCGGCGCGAACGGCACCACCACTTCGTGCCCGGCGGCCCTTGCCGCCTGCTCCACGGCGGCACAGCCGGCGAGGACGATGAGGTCGGCCAGGGAGACTTTCTTGCCACCACTCTGGGCGCGGTTGAACTCGTCGCGGATCGACTCCAGGGATCGGAGCACCCGACCCAGCTCGGCCGGGTCGTTGACCTCCCAGTCCTTCTGCGGCGCGAGCCGGATCCGGGCGCCGTTCGCCCCGCCGCGTTTGTCGGTGCCGCGGAACGAAGACGCCGAGGCCCAGGCCGTACGGACCAGATCGGCGATCGACAGATCCGAGGCGAGAACCTTGGCCTTGAGCTCGGCCACGTCCTCCTCACCGATCAGCTCGTGGTCGACCGCCGGCACCGGGTCTTGCCAGATCAGCTCTTCCTCGGGAACCTCGGGCCCGAGGTACCGCGAGATCGGCCCCATGTCGCGATGGGTCAGCTTGTACCAGGCCCGCGCGAAGGCGTCGGCGAACTGGTCGGGGTTCTCGTAGAAACGCCGCGAGATCGGCCCGTAGATCGGATCGAAGCGCAGGGCGAGATCCGTGGTCAGCATCATCGGGGCGTGTTTCTTCTCGGCATCGTGGGCGTCGGGCACGGTATCCGCCCCGCCGCCGTCCTTGGGAGTCCACTGCTGCGCTCCGGCCGGGCTCTTGGTCAGCTCCCACTCGTAGCCGAACAGGTTCTCGAAGAAGTTGTTGTCCCACTTCGCCGGCCGGGTGGTCCAGGCGCCCTCCAGGCCGCTGGTGATGGCGTGGCCTCCCTTGCCGGTGCCGAAGCGGCTCTTCCATCCAAAGCCCTGCTGCTCGAGCTCGGCCCCTTCGGGCTCGCGATCGAGGTGATCCTCGGGGCCTGCGCCGTGAGCCTTGCCGAAGGTGTGGCCTCCGGCGACCAGGGCCACGGTCTCTTCGTCGTCCATCGCCATGCGGGCGAAGGTCTCCCGGATGTCTCGCGCGGCGGCGAGCGGATCGGGGTTGCCGTTCGGCCCTTCCGGATTGACGTAGATCAGGCCCATCTGCACCGCGCCGAGAGGTTTCTCGAGATCGCGGTCACCGCTGTAGCGCTGGTCGCCGAGCCACTCGGCCTCCGGTCCCCAGTAGATGTCCTCTTCCGGCGCGTAGACGTCTTCCCGGCCGCCGGCGAAGCCGAAGGTCTCGAAACCCATCGATTCGAGGGCGCAGTTGCCGGTGAGAACCATCAGGTCGGCCCAGGAGATCTTGCGGCCATACTTCTGCTTGATCGGCCACAGCAGGCGCCGCGCCCGGTCGAGATTCACGTTGTCGGGCCAGCTGTTGAGCGGTGCGAAGCGGAGGGTGCCGGCACCGGCACCGCCGCGGCCATCGCCGATCCGGTAGGTGCCAGCGCTATGCCAGGCCATGCGAATGAACAGCGGTCCGTAGTGGCCGTAGTCGGCGGGCCACCACTCCTGGGAGTCCGTCATCAGCGCCATGAGGTCGGCCTTCACGGCGTCCAGGTCGAGGGACTTGAACTCTTCGGCGTAGTCGAACTCCTCGCCCATCGGGTTCGACTGGGCCGAGTTCTGGTCGAGAATCTTCAGATTCAGCTGCTCCGGCCACCAGCGATGGTTGGCCGTGGTCCCTCGCGTCTGGGCACCGTGCATTACCGGACACTTTCCTGCCATTTCCGCGTTCTGATCGGTCACGCTACTGCTCCTTGCACTGCAAATCTGTAGTGGCTATGGGTTGGGTTTTCGGGTCGTATCGGGATTCCTTGCGGAATCCCTGAGCGTCTCGAGGACACTCCGGAGAGAGCTGGATGGAATCTATCTGAAACACACCGAAAGGCAGAGGCACCGATTCGAGGAGCCCGGGGGATCGGCGCGCCTATCTTCGGGACGGGCCAGCTCTTTTCCCTCGGGTCGAACTCTCCGACGGCCGCTCTGCCGGACCGTCCTTCCCTTCCG
>CAZMEL010000373.1:0-6500 GCA_964565225.1 uncultured Thermoanaerobaculia bacterium
GCACCGACGGTTTCGAGCTCCAGCACCGCACCGCGCTCGCGCAGCCCTTCCACCACCGGATGATCCGAGGCGATGGTCGACTCCACGAGCACCAGGCTGTGGCGGTCGGGCAGCCCTCCGTCGAGAATGGCCCCGAGCTCGGCGAGATCACCGTCGGCAAAGCCGTGCATGCCGAGCCGCAGGGCTTCTTCGAGCAGCGTCGCCAGCCCCTTCTGCAGCTCCTTCACCTCTTTGGCCGGGCGCCCCCGAGGTTTCTTCTTGCGCAGGGCCTTGCCACCCTGCAGAGCCCACTTCGGCAGCGATCCGAGCGTCTCGGCAGCACCGCCGCCGGCTCGCGGATCGACCCCGAACACCCGGAGCGCCTGGAGCAGACGGGAAGCGCCGAGACGCTGTTTCTCTCCCAGCTCGACTCCCTCCTCCACCGGCAGAGCGCCTTCGGCCTGGTCGATCAGCTCCGCCGCGCCTCGGCGGTCCACCAGGAGAGACGATTCCGTCACCAAAGTGACCTTGGCGGAGGCGAAGAGCGAGTAGGTCCGCAAATCGGCCAGGATCGGGCCCAGCTGAGCCGGTCGCCGGAAGGCCTCCACCTCACACCCCGCCTTAGCCGCCAGGGCCTCCGCCAACCGCCGCGCCGCGGGCTCGGAGATCACCAGGTCGCCACTCACCAGATAGATCGCCTGGGACGTTCCGCCGTCGACGGCTCGAAGCATGGATTCGATCGAGGATTTGGCCATGGAGGGACGGGGCTCCGGGAGTAGGAAGGTGCGGAGGGCTCAGGAGCGCGGAACGACCCGGATCGCCTGGGTATCGTCGACATTGGCGTACGTGCCCCAGACCGGCCGGTCGAGCACCCCCAGCTCGTCGGGAGAGAGATTGACTTCCTGGATGTCGAGATCCACAGAGTTCCAGGTGCCGCAGCTGGAGCAACGGTCCTGCCACTCCGGGTAGCGGTTGCCGCAGCTGTGGCAGGAGAAGGTGACGTTGGCCACCCCCAGGCACTTGAGACAGGTCAGGAAGCTGGCCACCGCACCGCGATGGTCGTCGCGGCGCTGGCGGATCCGGCCCAGGAGGTAGTGGTAGGTCGGGGAGGTTTCGAATCGATCTCCGAGCCCACCGAGGATCTTCAGAGCCTCGTCGTGCATCTCCAGGCGATAGTAGAGCCGGGCGAGGAGGAAACGCAGGAGCAGATCGTTGTCGGCCTGGGCGATCAGCGACCGCAGAGCCTCGATGGCGCGAACCGGTTCCTCGATCTCGATGAAATAGTCTTCGATGCGGCGCAGGAACACCGGGCTGCCGGTAACCTTGAAACCCCGCCGCCACTCGTCGAGTGCCCCTTCTTCGTTGTTCAGGATGAGCTCCGTCTCGCCGAGCATGATCCCCGCCGGCACGAACAGCGGCTCTTCCTCCAGGACCCTTCGAAACACCGTTGCCGCTTCTTCCGGTCGATCCCGTTCGAGCAGGGCCACGCCCGATTGGTAGGTGAGCCCGCGGGTGATCCCGGTCTCCTCGGCCAGGAGAGAGATCTCACCGGTCTCCCGCAACATCGCTTCGACCCGTTCCTGCCAGCGTACCGCCGCATCCCAGTCTCCCTCCTGCCTCGCCAGGTCTCGCCGACGTCGCAGGACGCCGAGGCCGAGGCCCGGAAAGTCCCGGAGGATCCGGTTGCGGATCTCGTGACTCACCTGGGACTCACCGAGAGCTTCGTAGTCTTCGGCCAGCTGATAGAGAAGAGCGACACTCTGGGGAAAGAGGGTCGAGGCTCGGCGATGGGCTTCGAGAGCCGCCTCGGTGTCACCCTGGTGGCGGAGCACCTCGCCGAAACGGATCAGGGTACCGAAGTCGTCGGGCCGCTCGGTGACCAGAACCTCCAGCTCCTCGGCCGCCTTGCCCCATTGCCCGTCGACGTGGAAATCCACCGCACGGCGAAACCGCTGGTCGAGGCTCTCCACCTCGCGGTTCCGGCGACGCTCTCGCCGCAGGTGCAGGTCGCGCTCGACATGGCGCACCACCAGGATGATCGAAGGGGGCAACAAGCCGGCCAGGAAGGTCGAGAGCAGGGCGACCCACACCGGCACACTGAGCTCGGAGTTGAGCAGAAAACGCTGACCGATCAGGAGCTCGAAGTTGAGGGGAAGCAGGAACGAGACGAGGACGACGACCAATAGGAGCACCAGGTACGCCCGGATCTGCAAGTTGGCGCGTTCCTTCATTCGTGACCCCTTCCTGCCCATGACCCGACGTGAGACGCGCTGCGGACGCCGTCGGCTCTCGTTCTCCGCGGCTCGTCTGCTCGGTGCCATTCGAGGCGACCCGGCGGCGGTGTCGCCCCCACCTCCGGGTGCAGCGTCAGGGGTCGAGCAGCCCTTTTTCTTCTCGCTCCTGACAGTCGATACAGTAGCGTGCCCAGGGCAAGGCTTTCAAGCGCTCGATTCCGATCGAGCCCGTGCAGTAGTCGCACACTCCGAAGCTGCCCTTGTCGATCCGATCGAAGGCTTCGTCGATCAGGATCAGCATTTCGCGCTCGGTGTTGGAGAGCGCGAACATCGTCTCGCGCTGATACGAGTTGTTGGCGCGATCCGCGAAATCGTCTGCGTTGTCGTCGGTCGACTCCTGGCCGGCCTTCACATCGTGCTCATAGAGACTGAGCATCTCCTTGCGTTGGGTCACGAGGATCTCCCGAAACTCTTCCAGGTCCGGTGCTTCGAGACTCAGTAGCTTGCTATTTGGCAATGGGTCGATCTCCTGAGGAAACGTGCTCTCTCCGAGCACTGTTCACGCCTTCAGAACGGCGAGCGGTGGTATTTTATTCCTCGGCGTATCGAGATCGCTCGATAGATTTGCTCATAGAGCATCAGGCGCGCCAGCTCGTGACCGAAAGTCATCGGTCCAAAGGAAATACAGGTGCGAGCCGTGCGGATCACGTCGGCGTGCAACCCCAGGTCGGAGCCCAGCAGGAAAGCAATGGGATGGGGCCATTCGTCCCGCAGGCGCTTCCACTCGGCCCCCAGCTCTTCCGAGCTCCAGCGCTTCCCCTTGCGATCGAGGGCGATACTCCAGCAAGGATCCGGCAATGCCGCCCGGAAGGCGGCCGCTTCCGCTCGGAGCCGGTCTTCCCCATCTTTTCCACGAATCTTCAGACAGCGTTCCTCGACCGGGAGCTCGTGCTCGATCCGCTTGCGGTAGTCCCCGCAGAGCTCGTCCCAGCCGGACCGCTGGTGACGTCCCGCCCAGAGAATCAACAAACGTCTCGCCATCAACCGACCGAGGGATCTTCTTCGTCGTCGGTCGTCATGTACTCTTCCCATTCCTCGCCGTAGGCCAGGGAGCGGAGATCCCGCATCCGATCGAGAAAAATGACGCCGTTGAGGTGATCGTACTCGTGCTGGATGATCCTCGCTTCGAATCCCTCGGCCCGGTACTCGACCGCTTCCCCGTCGCGGTCGCGCCCGTGCACCCGAATGGCCGGATGGCGCGGCACCAGCCCGCGGAGGTCGGGAATCGACAGGCAACCCTCCCAGTCGTCCAGGAGATCTCCCGGCTCCGGCTCGATCGCCGGATTCACCAGCACTCGCGTCTCGGGTTCCTCGTCGTCCGGCCCGTCACGATCATCGATGGCCAGGTACACGAAGAGCTGGATCTCGAGACCGACCTGCGGGGCCGCTAGCCCCACGCCGCCGGCATCGTCCATGGTCTCGATCATGTCGTCGATCAGAGCCTGGATCTCCGGTGTCTGCAAGGTCTCGGGCTCGACCGGCTGCGCTGGCGTCCGCAGGGCCGGGTGGCCGAGGCGAACGATGGGACGAATCGGCATGGGAACCTCCTCTGGATGATTCTATTACGCGCCGTGGAGACAGGTGTCGCGGCCAATGGTGTCGGACGGCCCGAGCTCTCGCGACTCGTCGTGGTATTCTCTTTCATCCGATGGCCGAATCGAGAGAAGAAGAACAACGTCGAAAGCGGCGCAAGCGTTTGACCCAGGGTTTGCTCATGGGCGGCGCGGCAGTGGGAATTCCCGCCCTTTTCAACTCCCTCGTCTCGCGGCGCGCAAAACGCCTTCCCACAGGATCCTGGGAGGCGGATTGCTCGTTCGAGTGGCACGGGCACCCGGTTGCCTACCGCCAGCTGGGGGATCCGGAAAGCACCCTGGCGGTGGTCCTACTGCACGGCTTCGGCCCCGGCCACAGCGGGCTCGAATGGTGCCGGGTGGCCGAGACCCTGGCCGAACGCCACCAGGTCTTCGTTCCCGATCTGCTCGGCTGGGGGACCTCGGCGACCACCGCACCCGTGGCTTCCTACGACAGTGAGCTCTACCTGCGTCTGATCGCCGATTTCCTGCAGCGGGCAGTGGCACGCCGTGCCGTCGTGCTCGCCGCCGGATTGCCCGCCGCCTACGCGGTACAGCTCGCGGCCGACCATCCGGAGATCATCCGCGGGCTCGGGCTGGTCGTCCCGCTCGGGCTGGGGCAGAACGGCGACGAGCCAGACTTCAAGGATGCGGCGGTTCATCGGCTGCTGCGGTTACCGGTGATCGGAACCTCGGCCCTCAATGTCTTCACCAGCCGCTCGGGAATCAGTGGATACCTGGAACGGGAGGTTTTTGCCGATCCCCAGGTCGCCCGTTCGCTCGTGGAAGAGCACTATCGCCTCGCCCACCTGCCGGGCGCCCATTCCGCTCTCGCCGCGTATCTGAGCGGCTACCTGAACCACGGCGTGCGAGAGGCCCTCGGCCGGATCGGGCAGCCGGTCTGGCTCGCCTGGGGACGCCACACCGCCAGCCCACCGGTGGAGACCGCCGATCTCTGGCTGCGAAGAATTTCCGCAGCCGATTTCGAAGTCTTCGAGCACAGCGGTATGATGCCCCACCGGGAGCACCCCGAAGCCTTCTGTCGCCAGCTGGAGCCGTTTCTCTCCGAGCTGAGCCGCTGAGACACCAGACCCGAAGAATCGTGGACTCCACCCTCTCGGAGTCGACGAGAGCGAAACCAAACACTCTGCTACGAAGAGAAGAGCCTCGGGCCACGCCGCCGATCACAGGATTCGCGGGGTCGCGGGGCGAGGAGTCATCCGCATGGCTGGAATCTTCAAGGCCTACGATGTTCGTGGGCTCTACCCGTCACAGCTGAACGAGGACATCGCCTACCGGATCGGCCTGGCCACCCGGCACGTTCTCGACGAAGACGACTTCTCCCGCGGCCACCGGGTGGTGGTCAGTCGGGACATGCGCTCCCACAGCGAGCCACTCTCCCGTTCCCTGATCGAAGGTCTGCTCGACGGCGGCCTCGATGTGATCGATATCGGCCTGGCCACCACCCCCATGAATTACTTCGCGGTCGGATATCTCGAATCCGCGGGCGGCATCCAGGTCACCGCGAGCCACAACCCGGCCCAGTACAACGGCTTCAAGCTCAGCCGCCACGAAGCGCGTCCCATGGCTGGTCCCGAGGGGATTCCCAAGCTCGAGAGGCTCGTGGAGTCGAACGACCTCGCCCCGGCCGGGTCCCGCGGTCAGCTGCGGAAGGAAAACATCTTCGAGATCTACGCCAACTTCCTGCTCAGCCGCCTGCGCCAGCCGGAAGGTGCACGCAGGCTGCGGGTGGTGGCCGACGCAGCCAATGGCATGGGCACTCTCTACCAACCCCTCCTCGAGCAGGCCGGGATCGAGCTGATCCCTCTCTACTTCGAGCTCGATGGCACTTTTCCGAATCACGAAGCCAATCCACTGAAGCTGGAGAATCTGCGCGTTCTCGCAGACAAGGTGCGAGAGACCGAGGCCGACCTCGGAGTCTCTTTCGACGGCGACGGCGACCGCTCCGCCCTAGTGGACGAAAAGGGGCAGCCGGTCGGCAGCGACCTGACCACCGCGCTGATCGCCGGCGAGCTCCTGCAGCGCGACCCGGGCAAGGCCGTGGTCTACGATCTGCGCTCGTCGCGGGCGGTGGCCGAATACATCGAAGAGAAAGGCGGGCGCCCCATCCGAGAGCGGGTCGGCCATACGTTCATCAAGGCCACCCTGCGCAAGGAAGACGGAATCTTCGGCGGCGAGCTGGCCGGACACTACTACTTTCGCGACACCTACACCGCCGACAACTCCCTCCTCGCGGTGTTCGAGACCTTCAATCTCCTGTGGAAGACGGGCAAACCCCTCTCCGAGCTGGTCTCCCCCCTCCAACGGTACGCCAAGAGCGAGGAGACCAACTTCCAGGTCGAGGACAAGCAGGGCAAGATCGCCGAGCTCGCGGACCGCTATGCCGACGGCGAGATCGACGACCTCGATGGCATCACCGTGCAATATCCGAGCTGGTGGTTCAACGTACGCCCGTCGAACACCGAGCCCTACTTGCGGTTGGTGGCCGAGGCCGAGACCCAGGAGCTGCTCGACCAGAAGATGACCGAGCTCTGTGGCCTGATCGGCGAGCCCGCCGACTGACAGGAGCGAAAATCGAGCTCAGTCGTTCCGGCTACCGAGAAGACCCGCGCGCATCAGGAAGTAGAGCAGGGTG
>CAZMEL010000374.1:0-6498 GCA_964565225.1 uncultured Thermoanaerobaculia bacterium
GGTGATCACCAGGTCGCCGGTGAAGCCGAGATCGGCGTCCGGATCGTAGCCGTAGCGGAACCACATGGGCTCGGTGCGGTAGTTGAGGGCCTTCTGCCCGGAGTCCTCGGGATCGTCCGACTCCGCCAGGTTGGGCACCGCGTCGGTGTCCAGGGGGTCGCTGCCACAGCCGTCGCAGCGCATGTTGACGTCGTCCTGGAAGATCACCACGAACTCCCGGAAGGGCTCGAAGAACTCGCTGAAATCTCCGGGGGACACGGTGGCCCCCGCCCGCGAGCAGCGCGCCAGCCCGGGCGCGCCACACGTGGCGAGGTCGGAGTCCTCGACCCACACCGCACCTTTGGGCTCGATGATCAGGGCGCCGATCGCACCCTTGCTCGGATGTTTGATCCGGTCGGCGGGAATCAGGTTGGTGGCGCCGAACTCGATCGGAGTCGCCTCCACGATGCCTGCATCGTTGATGAAGATGTCGCCGGCGTACCATTGATACTTCACCGTCTGACCGACATTCGCGGTTCGGATCTGGTTCAGCCCCACGTTGTTGCCGTCGTAGCGGCTGACATCGGTGAACACCAGCTGGGAGTGCAGACCCACTTTCATCGACGGCCGGATCTGGTTGTTGTTGAAGTCTTCGATCAACATCGGCAGGGTGTTGAAGCCCCATCGATCATTGACCTCTGCGAGATCGGACAGGCCGTTGCGCAGCTCGAGCTCGATGCAGTCGCCGGCGTTGGCCCGCAGGATCAAGGGCTCGATCGGGACCCCGGGCCGGAGCCGATCGTTGTTGTCGAGATCGCTGGCTCGCACGTAGAGGATCGCGGTCGGATCGGTGAGCGGTCCGTGGCCGTTGGGGCCGGTGCGGGAGTTGTAGACCAGCTCCCCGCCGGGCAGGGCCGTCGAGGCGGCGACCGCCACCACCTCGAACGAGCGCACCGGAGCGTTGCGCGGGCACACTCCATCGAAGTTGGCTTCCTCGCCGGGGGCGGTGGGTTTTCCACCGGCGGGGTTGTTGGGCAGCTTGAGGATCTCGGCGCTGCTGCCGCGGAAGACCCGGAAGAGACCCCAGAGACCATTCCACAGGTCGTCGGTGGCGGAGCCGGCGGCCCACAGGTAGTCCTGGGTGCTGAGCAGGGGATTCTTCACCAGCTGGGGAATCTCGAGCTCGAAGTGCTCGGAGATGCCCATCATCTGGGAGTTGCGGTACCCGGAATCACCCCAGGACGGCTCGAAGAGCCACTTCATGCCGTTGACGCTGAAGTTGTGTCCCTCTTCGTGGGCTCCCACCAGGACCCGGATCTGCACCTTGTCGTGCTCGAAGGCCTGCATCATGGGTGTGTAGGGATCCCGGGGGTGCAGGTTCGGGGTCAGGGGCGGGTAGAAGCCGGGTTGGATGTTCAGATCCGGATCGGCGCGAGTCGGCCGGGTGGAGAAGGCGAGGCTCAGGTCTCCGGCGTTTCCCGGCGCCTGCCGCTGGTTGGACGGATCATAGACCCGCAGGGCCACGGGCTCGTTGCGGTAGTTGGCCACCATGGTTCCGGGGTCGTCGGCCGACACGGCCTCTGGGCAGGGAACCGGTGGCCCGACGTCCGCCGGGCCGGTTTCGTCGTCTTCCAGCACCGGGCAATCGTCGGGCTTGGCGAGCAGGAAGGGCAGGCCCACTTCTTTCTTGCCGGGGGGATTGATCGCCTTCTCGGGCACGTCGTATCCCTCGCCGGGTTGTCGCGCCACTCCGTGCCACGGGAGCTGGAAGGTCGGACCACGCCCCGAGGGCAGGTCCGGATGGCTTCCGGCCTCGTAGGCGAGCTGGAAGTCGGCGAACTCCACCAGGAACTCCCGGTAGGAGTCTCTGTCGTTCTCGGTCAGGATATCGGCCCGCCAGCTGGTGGGACCGCCGTCGTCCCGGTTGCCGAAGATGGCGCCCGAGTCGGGATCACGCCAGGTGGAGCCGTCGGGCTCGATCACCAGGCCGGCGTAGAGGCCCGTCTGCTGGTGGGTGGACGGTCCGAAGTGGTCGTGGGTGAAGACCGTGCGCAGAGTCCTGTCGTCACCGGTGAGGTTCAAGACCTCGTCGGCATACCAGCGCTGCACCGTGGTCTGGGCGCCGAGGAACCGGCCGCCGGGGCCGGCGCCGAAGAAGGGGTGCGCCTCGAGCACCGGACACTCGATGGTGCCGTCCCGCGGGTCGCCGCCGTTGACCTCGTCGCCGATGCAGTTGTTGTAGGCCCGCAGGGCGTGGGCGCGTTCGGCCACCTCGTCGGGGCTGAAGGAGCCGTCTTCGTAGTTGAAGCCGTTGGCGGCACCGTCGGAGGCGAGGACGTCGAATTTCACCAGGTGGATGTGCTGGCCGAGGATGTCGGTCGGCGTACGCACCTGGAAGTCGTCGAGCTCGTAGATGTTGGGCACCAGGTTGGTCAGCTGGTACTCGAGGCACTCCCGGCTGTTGGCCCGGAAAAAGAGGGGCTCGGGCGCTCGTTCCCCGGAGAAGGTCTTCTCCACGTCGTTCCACAGGGTGAGGATCCGCTGCTGGGGAAAATGCCAGCCGGCCTTGTTGAAGATCACGTCGAGCTGGATGTCGGCGGCCTTGTAGGTACGGGCGGGATCGGCATATCCCTTCTCGTTGATCGGGCCACCCACCGGGTTGCCCGCGTCGTCGATGCAGGGATCGGCGAAGGGAGCGCCGGGCGCGCGGCTGGATCCGTTGGTGGTGAAGAAGGCGGGAGATCCCTCGGGAGTCGTCGACTCATGGCGACGCTGCTCGTGGAACTTCATCGCCACCTTCTCGATCGGCTCGCCCTGCTCGTCGAGCTCGAGAGCGAGCATCTCCTCGATTTCCTTGGTGAAGTCGAGTCGGGTCTCCACGTGGATCGACTCCCCCTTCAGCACCACGTGGCGGGCGAGGCCGCCATCGTCGATGGTGTCGAGGGGAGGATGAGGCGGACGGCGGCCGGCGATTCCCGGTACCCAATATGGATATCCCGGATTGCCATCGACATCGCCGTCGGCCAGCTCGCGGACGAACTTGCCGTTGATCTTCACCTGGCCACCGAGGGTGGGCAGCAGTGGATCGGGTGCGATGGTGACCTGGGCTCCGGGCATCGGCGCCATGGCCAGACCGGGCAGGGGGACCACTCCCGGGGTCGGGGTGCCGGCGAGGATCTCACCGTCGGGCAGGCGGCGGAAGCCGTTTTCGAAAACATCGTGCACGCGCCACATCGCCCACATGCCCTGGGCGAAGTGGGGGTAGAAATGGCAGTGGAAGATGGAGTCGCCCACCGCCTGGTTGCGGTTGCCGCTGCCGTTGTGGACCATCTCCAGGGTGAAAGAGGCGCCGGGGCCGATCGCCTGGCTGTCGAGGTAGGCGGATTCGTCGCTGTCCGGAGCGTAGAGCCACTGGTGGGTGTGCTGGTGGTGCACGTGGTGCTCCTTGGAGCCGCCGTGCAGGATCCGGAACTTCAGATGATCCATCAGATAGCTGTGGTAGACGTTCGAGGGATCATCGGGGTAGAAGGCCTGGGTGGCCCGCTTGCCCTCCTTGGGATTGGACTGGTCCGCGGGCAGATCCACCACCATGGCGGGATCGCCGACGGTCCAGGCACTGAGGAAGAACTCCTCGTATTTACACTCCGGACAGTCGAGCATCGGGCCCACGCCGAGGCGATTGGCCAGGATCTCGGCGCCGATGCCGCCGGTGCCGTAGTTGATGGCGAAGGCGTCGCGCACGCTGTGCAGGGTATGGTGTAGCTCGCGGTCGTCGAAGATCTTCTCGAAGGCCTGCCGGGCGCCGATCTCGTCGTGGTAGATGATCACGAACTCCCGGAAGGGCTGCTCTCGCTTGGGGTAGACCGGGTTGTCGGGGTAGCCGTCGAGAAACTCTCCGCCGATGATCGCGGTGAGGTCGGAGTGCACGATCCGGTTGCCGAGGAGCATTTCGAGCACCGGCAATCCCGCACGCGAATGGTTCAGGGGGAAGGTGGCATCGTAGTCGATGATCCTGGGATCACCACTCGAGATCCGCTCCATCTCTTTCCCGGTGATCTGGCTGCGGTACCATTTCGAGCCACGCGGCTCGACGACGATGGCACCGAAGAGCCCGGCGTTCATCTGCCCACCGTCGCCCTCACCCGTGGTGGAGGCGCCGGTGCTGTAGACCGCGTGTTGCCCCTCGCGCTCGGCGTAGAGGACGTACTCGGCCGACCCGCCGGTCGGGACGACCCCGTTGCCGGCGTTGCCGTTCTCGCCCACGTTGGAGCCGTCGTCGCGAATGGATTCGACCACCTGCATGCCGATGGCGTGGAACGAGGCGTCGCGTGTGGCGACCTGCTGGTTGTCGCGTCGTACGGGATCGAGGAGATTTCGAAAATGAATCTGCAGGCAGTCGCCCACATTCATTCGCAGCACCAGGGGCCGAGGTCTCTTGTCGCTTCGCAGTCGCACGCCGCCGGCGCTGCAAGCGCCTCCCGCACAGCTGTTGGAGATCTTCTCGTCGTTCGGGTCGACACTGGTCGGAAAGACGTCGTGGGAGAGGGCGTACATCATCCCCTGGGGATGGAAGGCCCCCATCCGGTTCCAGTAGAAGACCTGGTCGAAGGCGATGACGTCCGCACGAAGGGTGCGTTGGCATTGAGCGGTGGACGGGCTCGGCGCGGCCAGGAGGCCCCCCGAGAGCACCAGGAACAGAGAACACAGGGTACGGAATCGAGAGCTCACGATCGGATCCTCCATGCTGCTGCCTTTCTGGCCCGTAGAGCGGGTGCCGGTTCCTGCACGAGGGCCGGTACGATGCCTCGCAGCCGGAGCCATCTTCGGAGACCAGAAATCAGAGTGCGCTATCAGACTCCGGGGAACCGTATCGAATGGAAGATTACAGAGAGATGACAGCGCTCTGGAGCTGGATTCCCGATGTCGTCGGTCTGCTCGGAGTGGCCGGTGTGCTCGGGGCCTATGTGCTCTTGCAGACCGGACGTTGGCGCCAGGAGGAAGCGCGCTACTCGATGCTCAATGCCGCCGGGGCGGCGGGCATTCTCTTTTCCCTCGCCTTCGACTTCAACCTCTCGGCAGCGATGATCGAGCTGGCCTGGCTGGTGATCAGCCTGTGGGCCCTGGCCCGCAGTCGTGCGCGGGGTTGAGAGCGGCTCGAGGTCTCTCGGAGCCCTTCAGGTCCAGCGAGCTCCCGCGGTCTGCACCTTGTTCAGGATGGCGGTCTCGAGATGAGCCTGCCGTAGATCCGCCCCTTCCAGGTTGGCGCCGTCGAGCCGGGCACCGCGCAGGTCGGCATTGCGGAGGTTGCAGGAACGGAGATCCACGTCGGCCAGGTCCGCCCGCCGGAAATCGGCGTGGCTGAAATCGGAGCGGTGGGCCACGGCACCTCCCAGCCGCGCGTGGGCCAGCTTGGCTCCGTGCAGGCTCGCGTCGTCGAGCTGGGCGTGGCGTAGGTCGGCTTCCTTGAGGAAGGCTCCCTCGAAATTGGCGTCTCGGCAGTCGGCGTGCCGAAGATCGGCGACCCGCAGGTTGGCGTCCTTGAGGGAGGCGCCGCGAAGCTGTACCGAGTAGAGCAGGGCTCGGCCCAGGTAGGCCTCGTCGAGGCAGGAACCCGAGAGGTCGGCTTCCCGCAGGTCGGCTTTCTTGAGGTAGGCCTCACTGAGATCGGAGCCGCGGAGGACGGCACCTCGGAACAGGGCACGGGAGAGGAAGGCGCCGCGAAAGGTCACTCCTTCCAGGTCGACGCCGGAGAAGTCGATGCCGCCGAGCACCGCCTCGGTGAGGTCGACCGCCAGCAGCTCTTCGTCGCGTTCCCAGCAGTCTCGTGGTCCCGTGCTCTCTCTCCAGCGGTTCCAGGCTTCGGCTCCAGCGGTGAAGATCTCGGCGTATTCGGAGGTCTTCATGAGAGCTTCGGGGAAAGGGCTCCGGCGCTCGGCGACTCGGCGGAGCCGTGCTTCGCGGCGGGAAGCGAAGTTGGTTTCCTAGACATGCTCATGTTCTATCACGAGAGGAATGCGCAAACCAGAAGGGCCTGGCTCCGCCGCGAGACTCGAGCTCCTCGGACCTGGCAGCGGCGTGGGCATGGTTTCGGCAGCGGGTTTCTACGGCGCTTTGCGTCGGATAAGATCTGTGGGTCTTGAAGCAGTCTACCGTTCCCGAACAGGGACACTCCGATGGCCGGCCACCGGTCTCGGTGGGCTCCAATGGGCCCCGAGAGCCGTTGCGTGCGGCCCTTTTCCTGGGTCTTGCCGGCTGGTTGATCAACTCCTGGCCCGTTCCCGTGTTGGGGGACGGGCGAATGTGGCTCGGTGGCGCCTTCTACCTCTTCCTCGCCATCGGCGCCGGCCCGTTGCCCGGAGCGCTCGCGGCGGCCATCGCCAGTGGGCGGCTATTCTTCTCGGGGGGTCTGGCGGTCTTGCCGGTGCCGATCCTGGAGGCCGCGGTGGTGGGCTGGCTCACCGCACGTCGACGGGTACCTCCGGTTCTCGCTGCGCTCATCAGCGAGAACCGGAGGTACCC
>CAZMEL010000375.1:0-6446 GCA_964565225.1 uncultured Thermoanaerobaculia bacterium
GCCGGTCTCCATGCCGTCGAGGAGATCCCGATGGCGGAGGATCAGGCGCAACACGGCGGTGAGATCGGGGGTCGACCAGAACCCGGCCATGTAGGCCTCGGCCGCTCCCACACTGCCGCCGAAGGCCACCTTGGAGTAGAACCGATCGTCTTCGACCCGGATATCGGCCGCAATCGGCTCTTCTCCCGCGGCGCTGGCCCCGGTGCCGAAGGTGGTCACCTCCCCACTCTCGACCCAGCGCAGGTGTCCCCAACGCATTCCCTCCAGCTGGCGGCGCACCAGGCGGCGGGTCCAGCGCCGCAGGACGGAGGCCCCGAGCCGGGTGCCGCGGCCCAGGTTTCCGGTGTCAGCGATCGATTCGTTCATGCTCGAAGCCTCCCAGGGGTTCCGGGCCCGGAGGAGTCTCGGCGCCGGATCGTAGCTTGGGGTGGGGAAAGAACGGGGTGCGGGTGAGCCACAGCTGCAGCGCCTGCCAGTAGATCCAGAACGCGACCTTGGCGGTCATCCAGGGGAAACCCGCGAGCACCCGCGCCATGGCCTTGCCCTCCAACGGACGCCGCTGCAGATCGAGGGTGGCGTCGAACACGCTGCGCTCCCCTTCCAGGTTCTCGACGTGCAGGAAGAGACGCTCCCCCGGCAGGGAGTATCTCCAGCGGTACTCCTGCTCGAGGGGCAGGAAGGGGGAGACGTGGAACACTTTGGAGCACGACGCGGTGTGGATCCGCTCCCGGCCGTGGGCTTCCGGCTCGGAGAGCACGTAGCAATACCGCTCGCCCCAGGGTGTGTTGGTGATCTCCACCACCAGGTGCTCGAGAGCTCGGCCCTCGGGGTCGAAGCAGTAGTAGAAGCTGGCCGGATTCATCTGGAAGCCGAAGGTCCGCAGGTGGGTCAACAGCCGGATCGGCCCCTCCGGGCGGACTCCCGACCGCTGCTCGACCAGCCGGCGCACCTCCTCGGCCAGCGGACGCTCGGCATCTCCCAGGTAGTCGCGGCGGCGAAAGAACACCACATTCGGCCGCCGGTACGACCACAACCAGCGGCGCTCGAAGAGGCGCGGCAGCTCGTCGAGATCGAGATAGGCGAGGAATAGGGGGTAGCGAAACTCCCTGCGGTGCGGACCACGGCGGCGGTGACGCAGAGTCCCCAGGTACAGAGCCGAGCTCTTCGGAGCCGCGGCGCTCACCAGTCGACCCCCAGGGCCTCGGCCACCCGCACGGCGCTCCGCACTCCGTCCTCGTGAAAGCCATCGCCCCAGTAGGCCCCGCAGAAATGGGTGCGGCCGTGGCTGATCTCCGCCCACCGCTCCCGAGCCCGGACCGCGGCTCCATCGAAGAGTGGATGGGCCATGGAGGCGACGTGCAGAATCTTCTCGGGGTCGATCTCCCGGGTCCGATTGAGCGTGACGCAGTAGTCTCGCGAGACATCGAGACGCTGCAGGCGGTTCATGTAGTAGGTCACTTGCACTCCTTCCGGAGAGCGGGTGCCGAGGTGGGCATTCCAGCTCGCCCAGGCCCGTGGGCGCCGCGGCAGGAACGAGCGATCCGTGTGCAGCACGACCTCGTTGTCTTGATACGGAATGGCCCCGAGCACCTGCTTCTCCGCCACCGAAGGCTCCGCCAGCAGGTCGAGGGCCTGGTCGCTATGCGTGGCGAAGACCACGTGGTCGGCGCGGATCCGCTCTCCCGAACGCAGAGCGATCTCGACCCCGTCGTCGGCGCGAAACACGGTGTCGACCGGTGCGTCGGTGCGCAGGCGGGAGCCCAGCTCTTCCGCCAGCGCGTCGACATAACGCCGAGAGCCGCCCGGAATGTAGCGCCACCGGGGGCGCCCCTCCACCTGCAACATGCCGTGACGATCGAGGAACGAGAGAATCGCCGCCGCCGGGGTCGCGAGCATGTGTCGCGAGTCGGTCGACCAGATGGCCGCGGCCATGGGGACCAGGTAGTGGTCGACGAAGCGACCGCGAAATCCCTCGGCCTCCAGAACCTCCCCCAGGGTGGACTCACCTGCCGCGGCGAGCATATGGGGCGCCCGGCGATGGAAACGCAGGATCTCCAGCAGGAAACCGTAGAACGCGGGCCGCAGGAGATTGCTGCGGCGAGCGAAGAGCTGAGGCAACGACGAGCCGTTCCACTCGAGGCCCGTGCTCTCGCAGGAGACGCTGAAGCTCATCTCCGAGTCGGCGGTCTCGACCCCGAGCTCGGCGAAGAGCTTCAGCAACAACGGATAGTTGCGCTCGTTGTGGACGATGAATCCCATGTCCACCGGGAATCTCCGGCCCTCCTCCTCCACCTCCACGGTGTAGGTGTGTCCGCCCAGCCGCGGGGCCGCCTCCAGGAGAACCACCTCGTGGCGGCGGGCGAGCAGGTAGGCGGCCACCAGGCCCGAAACCCCACCACCTACGACCGCGATCAACGAGGCACCTCCTAGCCGTCCTTTCGCGATCCCGGCCAGCGCGGAAAGAAGGCCGGAGTGTTCTCGACGTACTCCCGGTACGCCGGGCGGCGCTCGGTGATGGTCTTCTCCAGGAGTGCGACCCCCGAAAACTTGAGCAGGAGAAGGGTCATCACCACCACCGACGGCAGGGTCCAGATCCCGTTCGGCGCCCCGAGAGAGAAGAAGTAGAAGCCCCACCACAGGGTCGCATCGCCGAAATAATTCGGGTGCCGGGTCAGGCTCCAGAGGCCCGAGTCGAGCACTTCGCCACTGTTGTCGGGGTCGGACTTGAAGCGGGCCAGCTGCCAGTCCCCGACCGCCTCGAAGAAGAAACCCACGGCGAAGAGGAAGAGGCCCACCGCGTCGGTCCATCGCCACGTGGGATCGTCGGGGCCGATCTGGAGGACCAGGTGGGGTGCCGAGATGAACAGGATCAAGCCACCCTGGAGGCCGAAGACACAGAAATAGCTCCACCACCAGAACCGATCGCCCTGCTCCTCGCGCATCTTCCGGTAGCGGCGATCCTCGCCGCTGTGGCGCCAGCCGATGTGCCCGGCCAGGCGCAGGCTCCAGAGAGCGACCAAGGCCAGCACCAGGAGCTGACGCGGGCTCGCCTCCGGTCCATAGGAACGGTAAATCCCGGCGCAGAGCAGAAACCCCGGGCCCCAGAAGATGTCGATCAAGCTGGCGTCCCGGCGCCAGAGGCTGACGAGCCAGAGCAGGGTCAGGGCGACGAAGAGGGCCAGGCCGGCCGTCGAGAGCGCCAGAAATTCAGGAGTGTTGAAAAAATGCATCGATAGGTCTCGGTTGTAGGTGGCGAAGGGGTCGATGGGGTCGAGAGAAGAAGGGTGGCCTCGCGGTCGTTGGGTTTCGCGGGCGACTCCGGAAGATTCGCCACCGGAAGCACCCCGGATGTCCGGGGATTCGGGTTTCTGCCGGGGAGCATCTTTCTTCTTCCGGTTGTAGGTGGTATACAGCCATCAGGCGGATGGATGCTGGCTCGCGGGTGTCACGAAACCGGCGGTGGTCTCCATTCCGATTCCTTCGACGGATGCCGTCGACGTGCTCGTGCAACGGCGTAAATCAGGAGCTACATCATGAAGACGGAAGAATTCATCGTCCTCGAAGACAAGTTCGGAGCCCACAACTACCACCCTCTCGATGTCGTGATCGAGCGCGGCGAAGGAGTCTGGGTCTGGGATGTCGAGGGGAATCGATTTCTCGACTGTCTCGCCGCCTATGGGGCGGTGAACCAGGGGCATTGCCATCCGAAGATCGTCCAAGCGCTGCTCGACCAGGCCGAGCAGCTCAGCCTCACATCGAGGGCATTTCGCAACAACCGACTGGCCGGATTCTACGAGTACCTGACCAAGCTCACCGGCTTCGACAAGGTGCTGCCCATGAACACCGGCGCAGAGGCCGTGGAGACCGCGATCAAGGCCACCCGGAAATGGGCCTACACGGTCAAGGGCGTCCCCGCCGACCAGGCCGAGATCCTGGTCTTCGACGGCAACTTCCACGGCCGCACCACCACCATCGTGGGTTTCTCCACCGATGAACAGAGCCGCTCGGGCTTCGGACCTTTTACCCCGGGATTCAAGGTGCTGCCCTACGGAGATGCCGACGCCGTGCGCGCCGCCATGCACAAAAACGTGGCCGGCATCCTGGTAGAGCCGATCCAGGGCGAAGGCGGAATCATCGTCCCCGAGGATGGATTCCTGCGCCAGCTGCGCGAGATCACCCAGGAGCACAATGCTCTGCTCATCTCCGACGAGATCCAGGCCGGCCTGGGCCGCACCGGCAAGCTCTTCGCCTACGAGCACGAGGGCATTCGCCCCGACATCGTGATCATCGGCAAGGCTCTCTCCGGGGGCCTCTACCCGGTGTCCGCGATCCTCGCCGACGACCCGGTGATGAATGTCTTCCACCCCGGTGACCACGGCTCGACCTACGGTGGCAATCCGGTGGCCGCTCGAGTGGCGGTGGCGGCGCTCGAGGTGCTGGTGGAAGAGGGGTTGATCCAGAACTCCGCCGAGCTCGGCGAGCACGCCGTGAAGCGTCTGCGGGACCTGGACTCGGCGCACATCAAAGAAGTACGGGGCCGGGGACTGTGGATCGGTATCGAGCTCCACGCCGCCGCGGGTGGCGCTCGCCGCTTCTGCGAGGTGCTCCAGAAGCGGGGCATCCTGTGCAAGGAAACCCACGAGCACACCATTCGCCTGGCGCCTCCACTGACGATCTCCCGCGAAGACCTCGACTGGGCGCTGGAGATCCTGGAAACGACCCTCGCGGCCGAAGATCCCGAGGACACGCTGCAGGCCGCCGAAGCCGCGGTGACCGCGGGCTGAGATCTTCTCCTGAGGGGCGCCTCGCCGAGGCGCCCCGCTGGTTTCCCCTCCGGGATCCCCTTCCCCTTCCGGCCCGACGCCGGCCCGTCCGTTCGATCAAGAATCTGTAGAAATTCGTACCAGGAGCTGCGAGCCCGCGGCGGTGATGTCGCTCACCCGCGCTTGGGCGTCCTGCATATCGAGGACCACGTGGATCTCGTCGCCACGGCTCTTGCGATGGAAACCGATCCGTAGCTGCTCGACCCCGGGCCCGCCGACCGCCATCTGGTTGCGGGCGAAGCGCTGCTCGATGCCCCGAAACTGGATCACCTCTCGTGCGGGATCGCCACCGAGGCGGAAATGCCGGTACCGGTCGGCCGTGATCTCTCCGTCGAGCGAGAACGAGAGCAAGAGACCACCGGGCGCGGTTTCCCAGTCGATGCCCAGGAGGCGACGGAAACCTGCGGTCGAGGTCGGAGGAGGTGAAGACGGTCGCGTCGACGCAGCCGGTGGCGGCGGGCTCTGCCGCGGAGCTGGCGGCGGCGCCTCGGCGTTTCGGGGAGGTGTCGCGGGCTCCCGATCCACCGCGGGAGCGGCTTCGAGCTCCTCCGGCGTTTGGCCGGACGCTTCCTCGGCGCCGGCCACCAGGGGGTCGGAGCCTTCGGGTGACGTGATTCCTGCGCCCGACATTGGCACCGTCGCGGGCGGCGGCGAGGTGCCCGGCGCCTCAGAGCTCCGGCTCTCCCAGAAAAAACCGATACCGAGGGCGAGCAAGCCGGCAATCCCCAGCGCCGGCAGGAGCCAGGCAGGCCTCTTGGATGCCGCGGGCTTCCGCCCGAGATCCGGCTCCTCTTCATCCAATGGCTCGTCGCCGGGGTAGGTGGCATCGAAGCTCAGGCTCGGCGGCGGAATGGACGCCTCGCCGCCGGGTTCCTGCAAAGGGGCATCGGACACGGAGTCGAGCTCGCCGAGCAGGGCCGGATCCCGACCGATCACCGAGTCCGCTTCGGCCAGGACCGAGCCCGGAGCCGGCGGATCGAGGGAGGCATCTTCGAGGTTCCAGCTCGACAGGGTGGGCTCGTCGTCGGGGGGTGCGGAGATTCTTCGGCCGGCCGGCGGGGGCTCTGCCCAGATCTCGTCTCCGGGCCCCTGGGGCTCGACGGGCTCGAGTGGAGGCAGTGCTTCCAGCACCGACTCGGTTACCTCTTCCGCGCCAGCCGGGCCCGCAGCGGGCGGCGCGGCGGGCGGAGGCACCACGGGGAGGTCCGAAGCGTCGGGCGCCACACTGGCGGCGGGACGATCCCGGAGCTCGGACTCCGCGGGCACCCGGAGCGGGCTCGGAGGCAACGAAGAGGCGGGCGGGGCCGCGAGGTTGCCCCGCGCCACCGGTCGCTCCGCCGCCGCCGGTGGCCCGGGCACGGCGGCAGGAAGGGGCGAAGAAGGGGGTTTGGGCTTCGAAGGCCCAGGAGCCACCGGCAGAGCCGAGGAGGGTGCCGCCAGATCGGCGACCGAGGGTGCCCCCCCCTCCGGTGGCTGGAACACCATGCCCGGGCGAACGGCTGGGTTCGGAGCCTCCGGCGAGGCGGTCATGGACGGCCGATTGGCGAGGCGATCCTTGATGTGCTGGCTCACCAGCTTGAAGATCCGCTGCCGGTCTCGCTGCTCGAGGAATCGAAACTTGAT
>CAZMEL010000376.1:0-6423 GCA_964565225.1 uncultured Thermoanaerobaculia bacterium
GCCTATCTGATGGTGGTGAATCTCGGGCTGACCTTCGTCGGGCTGTCGTATTTTCAGGGCAATCCGCTGGCGCTGCAGCTTCCGCTCCTCGCGCTGATCCCGTTCATCCCCTGGGCGCGCTATCGCGCGCGGCGCTACATCCTCGCGCGGACCCGCTGGCGGGGGATCCGCTTCGGAATGGCGCCGGGGGCCTGGGGATACGCCCTGCGCTCGCTCTGGTGGAGCTTCCTGACCTACCTGACGCTCGGCTTCCTCTATCCGCTGATGCAGATGAAGCTCTCCCGCTACACGACGGAGCGGAGCTTCTTCGGCGATCTCCGCTGCGAGCAGAGTGGAAGCTGGAGCACGACGCGCCGGGGAGCCCGGTGACGGTTAGTCTCGAAGGGAATGGAGGTGCTCCGGGGAGCTGAGCCCCGATGCCTCGCTCTCGGATGCTGATGGAGCTTCAGAGTGCCGGATCGAGGTCGACCCGGGTGGTCGATTCCACGGCGGCGAGCTCGTCGCGCACACCGACGACGAGGGAATGCTCGCCCGCGGGCAGGGGCAGGTCGAGGTGGAAGATCGCCTCTCCCGCCATGGCGCTGAGCAGCTTGTCGTTGGCGATCCGGATGGGGTGGGCGGGCACTCGTCGCATGGGTGTCGTGCGGCCCGTGGCGTCGCGGGCGCCGACGTAGATGGTCACCTGGCCCATGTGGTAGGTGTCTTCCGGCAGCAAGAGGAGGCGATCGTAGGGAAATCGCACCGTGACCGGCACCAGGATATGGCCACCCTGGCGCACGCCACGGCCGGCTTCTACCTTGATATCGAGCTCGTTGTTGTCGAGATCGAAGAGCAGAGCCGAGACCGTGAGATCGTGCAGGCTCCGATCCGGGGTCTTGTCGCAATATCCCAGCCGATGCCGGGCCGTCAGGTTCCGCCGCTGCAGCTGTACGGAGAGCTCGTGACGGCTGCCATCGGACCGTCGGGGCGCCTGGAACCGCAGGAGATAGTGACTTCCGGTCTCTCGGTAGAGACGATCCAGCGGGTTGGAATCCCCTCTCGAGACCTTCATCGTGAAACCACCGCTGGCCTCGGCGAGCTGGCCGACCTGACCTTCGAGGGTGGCGTCGAGAAGGGCCGCGACCCGCTGGTGCCAGAGCAGATTTCGCGAGGTTCGTTGGTCGGGCTCGGTGGAGCTGGCCGCCAGCGAGCGTTCGCGCCCTCCACCGGTCAGCAGCGGATAGAAGGCGACTCCGTTGGCCTTCGTCTGCTCCACGAGATCCCGCCACTGCCCGCGAAACGAGTCGTCCTGGGTCAGTCGCTCGAGCTCCAGACCCTTGGCCGAGCCGCGGAGCCGATCACGAAAGGCCTCGGCGAGAATCTTGCCGGGGCTTTCGAGCAGCCCTCCGGTCACATAGATCAGAGCCTTGGGGCCCGGCAGTCCCGCCAGGGCATCGACGAGATCTCGAAGACTCTCTAGAGAAGCGCTGAGCTCCTCTTCCTCGACGTCCAGCTGGCGAGTGAGCGCGTCGGAAACTGTTTGCAGCTCTTCTTCGGGCGTCGTTTCCGGGGTCCCCCGGCCGTCGAGGGTGAGGATGCCCCGCACCAGCTCGAAGTAGCCGGGAGTCACGCTGTCGGAGGCGGCAGGCGCGATAGCAACCCGGTCGAGAGCGCGACCGAGAGCTCGAGGGTTGGAGGTCAGGGGCTGTGCGATCTCCAACGCGCCACCACCGACATGGCTCACCACCATCACCCGATCCTTCGACTTCTGCCGCAGCCAGGGAGAGGCGCGTAGGGTGTCGAGGGTCGTGCCGAGGTGGCTGCTGGGAATCGACGGAAGATCGAAGAAGAGAACGAGGTGTAGGAAGCCCTGCTCGGCTCCGGCCGCGTCGTCTCGGGAAACCCGCGCGAAATGTGAGAGCTCTACGGCTTCCCCTTCGGCGAGGACCTCGAAGTCTGCGGCGTCGAGATCGAGCACCGGCTGGCTCTGCCGATCGGTGACGAACACCTCGAGCTCTACTTCCTGGACACTCCCCGAATCGAAGAAATCGGCGTCGGGTGGCCGGGCCCCGGCACTGGCCGCGAGCAGGCTCCAGGCGAGCAAGGACAGGAGCTGCATTCGAAGGCTCATCAACTGGATCTCCCAAGAACAGGCGATACCTGACGGATCTATTCTAGTCCGACCCTCGGAGCTCCCGAAGGCAGCTCGCCCCCGAGACCGTGCGGCTCATGGCAGGCGGGGCCGGGAGAGCCCTTCGAACGGTGGCTCCGGTGCGGGAAACGTGCTCATCGCAGGGGGATGACCAGAGCCTGGAACCCCTGAGCCCGCAGGCGTTTCTGCAGCTCCCGGGCCTCCGAGTCGGAGGAGAAACTGCCGATGCGGACACGGTACCAGCCGTCTGTTTCTTCGACTCTCACGGAATCCCGGTCCCGGCGCAGGCGCTCTTCCAGCTCTTCGGCCTTTCGGCGCTCGCGGAAGGCGCCCACCTGGACCGTATAGGCGGACGCCAGAGAAGGGCCGGGCCGGCCGCCGCCCATCTCCAGAACGCGGATCTCGACTCGAGCCAGGCCTGCCCGCACCGTACCCAGCCTCTCGGCGGCTCCGTAGGAGAGGTCGAGCACCCGGCCTCGAACGAACGGGCCCCGGTCGTTGATCACGAGCTCCACCCGGCGTCCGTTTTCGAGATTGGTCACCTCCACGCGGGTGCCGAGAGGCAGGTCGCGGTGGGCGGCCGAGAGCCCGTGCATGTCGTAGACCTCGCCGCTCGCGGTCTGGCGGCCGTGGAACGGCTCGCCGTACCAGGAGGCGATGCCCTGTTGCACCGAGCCGCCCTGGGGTCGGTCGAAGCGCTGTGCCGAGCATCCGGCGGCCAGCAAGAGCAGCAGGCCGGGGACGGCCAGGCGCAGCTGGTGCCGGCTCAGCCCGCACACCTCTCGCGCCCTTCTCGCATTGCGCCGAGCATCTCGCGCACGCTGTCGGCCAGGCCGATCAGGGCGCCGCGGCTCACCAGCCAGTGGCCGATGTTGAGCTCCTCGATCTGAGAGATGGCAGCGATCGCCACCACGTTGGAGGAAGTCAGGCCATGGCCGGCGAAGACCTCGAATCCGAGATCCGAGCCGGCTCGGGCCACGGCGCGGATCTCCTCGAGCCGGCTCTGCGACGCCTCGGCGGAGGTGGCCGCGGTGTAGGCGTCGGTGTTGATCTCGAAACCCGGGACCCGGCTCCGGCCGATCTCTTCCAGGGCCCGCAGCTGCGAGATGTCGGGATCGAGGAAGAGGGAGACCTGGATACCCTCGGTGGTCAGCCGCTCGGCGGCGCGGAGGATCTCGTCGCGTCGTGAGATCAGGTCGAGGCCCCCTTCCGTGGTCAGCTCCTCGGGGCGCTCCGGTACCAGGGTTACCTGGTGAGGGCGAAGCTCGGTGGCGAGACCGAGCATCTCGGGCGTCGCTGCGATTTCCAGGTTGAGCTTGCCTCGCACCACCTCGCGCAGGCGCCGGACATCGTGATCCTGGATGTGGCGCCGGTCGCTGCGCAGGTGCACGGTGATGCCCTCGGCGCCCGCTCCCTCGGCGATCGCCGCCGCTTCGACCGGATCGGGATACGCCGTGCCGCGAGCCTGGCGCAGGGTAGCGACATGATCGATATTGACCGAGAGAGCAAGGGAGTGGGTCATGGTCGGCTCGAAGCTCCCATCTCAGCTCAGCTCCTCGGCGATGACCGCCGCCAGGTCATTGGCCATGGACTCGATCAACGAGCGGTCGGGCCCTTCGATCATGATCCGCGCCAGGGGCTCGGTACCGCTGTAGCGAAGCACGATCCGGCCGCGGTCGCCGAGGCGCTTCGACACGGCGTCGCGAGCCTCGGTGATTCGCGGCGTCCAGGGGGGCTTGTGGCGCACCTCGACGTTCTCGAGCAGCTGGGGGAAGCGCGAGAAACCCGCGAGCTGCTCGGACACCGGCCGGCCGTCTTCACGGATCAGGCGCGCCAGCTGGAGGGCGGTCAACAAACCGTCGCCGGTGGTCGCCAGGCCGAGATGGATCACATGGCCGCTCTGCTCTCCGCCGAGCACCAGGCCGTCGCGGCGCATGGTGGTCACGACCTCGCGGTCGCCGACGTCGCAGCGCACGACACCGATGCCTTCGGTCCGCAGGGCTTCCTCGAGGCCCAGATTGCTCATCGAAGTGGCCACCAGACGGCGCCGGGGCAGCTGGTCGCGCTGGGCCAGGTACTTTGCCCAGAGGTAGAGAATGGCGTCACCATCGCGGTCCTCACCCCGTTCGTCGGCCAGGACCACCCGATCCGCGTCTCCGTCGAACGAGAAACCGAAATCGCTACCGGTGGCGCGAACGAGATCGGCGAGGACTTGCGGGTGGGTCGAGCCACAGCCGGCGTTGATGTTCCGGCCATCGGGTGCGGCCGCCACCAGATGCACGCGGGCTCCGAGGCGTTCGAAGAGAGGACGAGCAAAGGCCGAAGCCGCGCCGTTGCCCGCATCGAGGGCGATGGTCGCCCCGTCGAGGGGGACGGCGTTGCCGGTGTCGGAGAGCAGGTGGTCGAGGTAGCCCTGCACTGCCGCGGTGTCGACCGAGAGATCGGGCAGGGCCGCTGGCTCGACCTCTTCGGGCTCGTCATCGATCCGTGCTTCGAGGGCCATCTCGGCCCGAGGCGACCACTTGAACCCCTGGCCGTCGATCAGCTTGATGCCGTTGTCGGTAAAGGGATTGTGGCTTGCGGAGATGGCGATACCGCAGGCGCCTCCGAGAACCCGAGTCCGGTCGGCCACGGCGGGGGTCGGAACGATTCCGAGGTAGGTCACCTTTGCGCCGGCCACCAGCAGCTCTCCCGCCAACCAGCCCTCGAGGAGCGAGGTGCTGGCTCGGGTGTCGCCGCCGATCATCACACGAGGGCTCTCGTGACCCGTGAGCAGGGTCTTGGCGAGAGCGCGGGCGATTCGTCGAACGGTGGGTTCGTCGAGGGGCGGCTGACCGAAGGTGGCGCGGATGCCGTCGGTGCCGAAGAGTCGAGGTCTGGATGTGGTGGATGTTCTGTTGATCACGGTCCGTTGGTGGCTGTTTCGTCCTGGAGATCGATGCTCAGCTCGGGCTCCTGCATGGGGACGTTGACCAGAACTCGGCCTGGTTGAACTCGAATCAGGGGCTCGGGCGCGACGACCGCGACCGATTCTTCGAAGGTCCTGGCATGACCGTCGAGGCTGACCTCGGCGTAGAGCTGGGAGACCTTGGCGACCTTCGACTCGGGGCCGCTGATCTCCACCCAGGCGGGGCGGACCGTGGGCTCGCTGGCCTGGGCGCCGGCCGCCGGCTCTCCCACCAGCTCGGCACGCACGGGAACGGTGGCGGTTCGCCTCGGCTCCACCTGCACGGTGAAGTGGTTGGGCTCGATGGAAGTGACCTCGAAATCGCCGAGGGCCCGGAAACGGACGCTCGTAGGATCGAGGGTGATGTCGACGGCCCCGAACATACCCAAGGGCAGGGAGGCTACCACCTCGACGGTGAAGGTCGAGAGCTGGATGATCTCGGAGGCTTTCCCGCGGATATTGACCTTTACAGTCTCCACTTTCTCGTAGGAGACGACATTGCTTCCGGCGGGGTGGTTGTAGGTCACCTGGGCTTCCACCACCCGTTCGCTGATCTGCTCGTCTTCTTGGACCGCGAGCTTGATCATCAGGGCGATGACGAAGGCCAGAAACAGGAGGGGCAGGTTGGAGCCCATGGATCCCGAGTGGCTCATCTGGGGTCCTGAGAGTTGGTCAGCAGGTTTTGATAGAGGAGATTTCTGAGGTCGTTGGAGTCGACAGGGCCGATCATCTCACCGCCCAGGGCAATGGAGATCTGGCCCTTCTCCTCGGAAACGACCACCGCCAGGGCATCCGTCTCCTCGCTGATACCGATCGCCGCCCGGTGCCGGGTGCCGAATTTATTGGAGACCTCGGAGCTGCGAGTCAAGGGTAAGAAGCAGGTGGCCGCGGCGATCCGGTCGCTCTGGACGATCACCGCTCCGTCGTGGGTCGGGGTCTCCGGGGTGAAGAGGCTGATCAGGAGATCGATGGAGACCAGGGCGTCGAGCTGGATGCCGTTCTCGATGTAGTTGCGCAGGCCCTGGGACCGTTCGATCACCAGCAGGGCACCAATCTTGCGGTCGGCGAGGGTGGTCGATGCCACCACGATGTCGTTGAACGTGGTCGCCGATTTCTGCTGGTTGGCGAAGCCCCACAAGGGCGTACGGCCGAAGTTGGCCAGGGCGCGACGGATCTCGTGCTGGAAGAGCACGATGATCGCCACCGGGAGGATGAAGAAGAAGCTCTCCAGGGTGGTTTCGAGCGCCGGAAGGTCGAAGGTGCGCGCCGAGTAGTAGAACGCGACGAGGATCATGATCCCGAGCAGAACCTGCACGGCGCGGGTGCCGCGGATCAGGAGCAGCAG
>CAZMEL010000377.1:0-6361 GCA_964565225.1 uncultured Thermoanaerobaculia bacterium
GGATCTTCCAGATCGGTGTCAGCTGGGGCGGGCACGAGAGCCTGGTCTACGCGCCGGCCATCAGTTACCTCAAGGAGCAGACGCCCGAGGCCTTCGCCCGCATGGGCATCGCCCTCGGCGACATCCGCCTGTCGATCGGCCTGGAAGAGCCGGCCGACCTGATCGCCGACCTCGAACGAGCCTTCGGGATTCTTCGGGCGTCCGAGCTCTCGGCCAGGACCACGGACGACACCACGCCTTCGGAGACTCCCCGCGGATCCGATCCACACCGAGGAGAGATTCGATAGGATCCGCCCCCATGGAGCTTTCCGGACGCCTCACCTCGTTCCCCATCGCCGAGATCCTGCAGTGGTCGCACAACGACCAGCGCACCGGCTCGCTGGTGGTACGGGCCGCGGGCCGCGAGAAGCGGATCTACTTCCGCAACGGCCAGATCGTCAACTGCCTGACCGACGACCCCTCCGAGTTCTACGGGCAGTTCCTGCTGCTCAACGGCTACCTCGACCAGGACGAGCTCTACCACTGCCTCTCTCTGTACAAGGAGCGAGGCCAGCGCCTGGGCGAGGTGCTGCGTTCGGAGGGGCTCATGGACGTGGCGGATATCCGCCGGACTCTGCGTTTCCACCTCGAAGACGTGATCTGCGACATCTTCCTCTGGGACCACGGGGTGTTCTTCTTCCGCTCCGAGGAAACCCCCGCCGAAGAGCTCCTGGCCGAGCCCATCGCCACCCTGGGGCTGGCACTCGAAGGCAGCCACTGGGTCGACGAGGTGCGCCGCATCCGCAAGGATCTACCCAGCGATCACCTCGTGCTCGAACGCCGGGCCGAGGAGCCGACCGACGGCGATCTCGAGCCGAGGCAGCGCCGGATCCTGGGCGAGGTCGATGGCGTCCGGCGGCTCGAAGCCTTGTACGGAGCCGTGCACGGCTCGTTCTATCGCTTCCTGGTCGCCACCCACGAGCTCCTCGAGAAAGGCCTGATCGGCGTCTCCCACCTCGGCCGTACGCTCCATCCCCGGCGCAAGGACACCGGCCTCGACGACCTCCTGTGGGAGCAGGCGTCGAAAGAGCAGGCCGCCGAGCGCCACCACCTGGCGACCTTGGGAGACCTCGAGCGCTACGTCCCCATCTGGATTCGCCCACCCGGCGCCGAGGAGCGGCAGCGCATGTCGAGCACCGCCCGTGCCTTCTACGACCGCTTCGACGGCCAGGCTCGGCTGCAGGACATCTTCTCGAGCGACGAGATCGAGTGGCGCCACCAGCTCGAGCTGCTAATGCTCCAGATCGGCAAGGAAGCCGTCGCCCTGCTGCCGGCTCCCCTCGCACAACTGCGGGTAGAGTCCAGCCGGCGAGACGAGCCGATCTTCGGCTTCTGACGGCGAGCTCACGGCCGGGAGCGAGCCTACCCCAAGGGCTCTCTTCATCCATTGCCAACGGTGGGTCAACCTTGTAACCTGCTCCAGACCGAGTCCCTCGAGGCGAGGAAACAAGGATGACGAGCCAGGCCAACTCATCATGAGCCGAGAGAGCGCCCCTCCCCTTTCTACAGATCTCGACAACTCGGCGCTCTACTCGGTATCTCCAGAGGAGCGATCAACAGCCGGCGGCGGCGGCGATCTCTGCTGGGGATGCGAACGGAGGATGGAGTCGTCGTCTACCCGTCCTTTCAAATCAACCGTGGAAACGAGGTTCTGGCGGGTTTCCCGGAAACTCTACGCTGCTTTCGCAACGTACCGGTCGATAGCTGGACTCTGGGAGGCTGGTTCGTCACGCAACACAAAGAGCTCGATGGCTACACGGTCGTGGAAGCCCTACGGAACGAGGTCGCACTGAGCCGAATCACGGATCTTGCCCGAGACACCGCCTTTCGCTTCGATCAATGAGCCCTCCTGCCGTCAGCCTGAGGCTTCCGCCCGAGAAGCTCCGGCGCTTCCCTCGCAAGAAGATCGAGTGCGAGGAGCCTCTGTTTCGCGTGGTCCGAGGAGAGCGCCTTCCGTGGTGGTTCGGAAGCACGATGAGAGGCAGATTCGATCTCCCCGAGCCGTTTGGCACCTGCTATCTGGCACACGACGACCTCTCGGCGATTCTCGAGGTTCTGGGAAACGGGCCCGTGACGCCCGAATTCGTCGAGGCTCGCCGGATCTACCGATTCTTCGTACCACGAAGGGTCGAGGTAGCGAATACGCGGGCTCACACCGCTTCCTTTTTCGGCATCACAGCCGAGATCGGGATTCTCACCCCCTACCGCCTGCCCCAAACCTGGGCGCAACGACTCCATGAAGCAGGGGCCG
Organism: uncultured Thermoanaerobaculia bacterium; assembly: GCA_964565225.1. GTDB lineage: Bacteria > Acidobacteriota > Thermoanaerobaculia > Multivoradales > J023 > CAZMEL01. The sequence goes on from CAZMEL010000377.1 coordinate 2,291, forward strand.
AGGGCATCTCCTACTGGCTCCGCCATGACCCCGCGCGAGCGAAAGGCTGCGCCCTGTTCTCTCGAGCCGGAGAGAGAACCGCCTGGCCACGAGGTAGGAAACGTACGATCTCGAAAAGGCTCCTCGGCAGGCTGAAGACCCGGCACGGTCTCCGGATCCTGCAACGCCCGCGGTCCGGTCAGCTCTCATTCGTCGACGAGTAACGCTCGACCGCTGCCGCCAGCTCGGCGGCCGAGCCGAAGCGCTGGTCGGGAATCTCGGCGATGGCCCGCAGGGCGACTCGGTCGAGCCCACCTGCGAGTCGCGTGATCAGGGACGAGGCGGTCGTTCCGCGGCGGCGGGCCGTGGTTTCCCGCTCCGCCGGGGACAGGCCGGCGAGCCGGGCTCCGGGGGCCTCGGGCGGTCCCTGCTGCATTCGCTGGAGGTGCACGGCGACGATCGAGCCGCCGACATTCGGATGCGGCAAGGTACCGGTGAGGAGCTCGTAGAGAACCACTCCGAGGGAGTAGACATCGCTGCGCGGGTCGAGCTGGCGCTCCTGGGAGAGGGCCTCGGGGCTCATGTAGGCCGGAGTGCCGATCAGGAAGGGACCGGTGAGGCTCACCATCTGCGAGGCATCGAGCATCTTGACGATGCCGAAATCGATCAGCTTCGGCCGGGCCCTGCCGCCCGCTTCGGCGACCAAGACATTCCCGGGTTTGATGTCGCGGTGCAGCAGAGCGTGCCGGTGTGCGTGCTCGGCCCCATGGCAGACCTCGGCGAACAGGGCCAGCCGTTCGGAAATCGGAAGGGATCGGTGGTCACAATAGGAGGTGATGGGCTGGCCGTCGATGAATTCCATCACCAGGAACGGAGCGCCGCGGTCGCTGCTCCCGGCGTCGAGAAACCGGCTCACGTTGGGATGATCGAGCCTCGCCAGAGCCCGGCACTCGGTCTCGAATCGCTTGCGGGCATGAGGAAAATCGAGGCTGAGATCGAGAAACTTGAGCGCCACCCGGCGCCGGCTCTCTGTCTGTTCGGCCAGGTAGACCCGCCCCATTCCTCCGGCCCCGAGGAGCTCGACGATGCGATAAGGGCCTATCTCCGCCCCTGCCTCGAGGGAAGAGCCGTCGTCCCTGCGCCCCTGCAACGTCGAAGGGCCGGCGAGCTCGGTCGTGGGCAAGAAGCCCGGATCCTTCTCGTCCTCCTCGAGCATCCCCCGCACCTCGGCCACGACCGAAGGCTCATGGCGTGCGAAGAGCCCTTCGCGGGCCTCCCCTTCCAGGTCCCCGGCCTCGGCCAGCAGGTCGAAGACTCTCTGCTCCCGTTCGAGATCGGTGATGCCGCCGACGTCGATCTCCAGGTCGAGATCGATCTCCGAATCCTGGGGCTCGCCGGCCGTCTCCGTCACTTCGCCAGCTCCCGGCGCAGCCAGGCCCGGGCCGTCCGCCAGCTGCGCTCCGCCGAGGTGAGGGAAATCTTCAAGACCTCCGCGGCCTCCTCGCAGGTGAGCCCGCCGAAGTACCGCAGCTCCACCAGCTTGGCCGCCCGCTCGTTGATCTGGACGAGCCGGGTCAGCGCACGGTCGAGATCGAGCACCTCGACCTCCGGCTGGTCGACGGCGAAGAGCGCCGTGGAGAGGGTGATCTGGTCCTTCGGGGATCCTCGTTTGGCCGCCTGTTTGCGTCTTGCATGGTCCACGAGGACATTGCGCATGGTCCGCGCGGTGAGGGCGTAAAAATGGTTCCGGTCGGTGGCCGGCCCGCTGCCCACCAGCCGCATATAGGCCTCGTGCACCAGATCGGTGGGCTGCAGGGTATGCCCCTGGCGCTCTCGTCGTAGATAGCTCCCGGCCAGGCTGCGCAGCTCGCCGTAGATCGTCGGCGTGAGCTGGGCCTCGGCCTCGGTATCGCCACTGCCGATCTGCTCGAGCAGGCTGGTGACTTCGGCTCGGGTCAAGGGTTCCATGGGAAGCCGTACTCTACTGGATTCGGGAGATCATCCGGTGGAATCGAGCCGGGCTTCGAAGCCGGCAACCATGCCAGCCGCCCGCTCGCGAATTCGCTTGCATTGTTCTCCACGATTCCATAGGTTCTCTGGAGAATCTACCGGACTGTAGCTCTTGATCTGCCAACGCCCGAGCGGCTCCCGCCGCGCCCGGTGGCGTTGCGCCTCCTCGAAAGAGCCCCGATCCCTGGGTCGGCGGGCCTTGCCGGCCACGACGGGCTCTCGGCTCACCAACGGTTCCACGGTTACGGTCCACGACCTGGAGACTTGCGGATGAGATGCTCGCCTTCTCTCCTTGCCACGATCCTGCTGGCTCTCTGGCCCACGAGCGGGCGGGCCCAGACCTTCGACGAGACGAAGGCGGCGGTGGCTCATGAGCTGAGGGTCCGGCTGGAAGTGTTGCGCTCCGATCACTGGCAGGTCGCAGGCCAGACGATCTATTCTCTGCAGGAGCTGCCACGGTTCTACGAAGAGCGCCTGTACCAGCCCGCCTGGATCGACGGGCCCCACCTGCCGCTCGCACGCGACCTCGTGCGCGCCCTGGAAGAGAGCGAACGAGAGGGTCTGCGGCCAGAGCACTATCATTTGCAGGCTCTGAAATCACTGCTCGAAGAAATGCGGCGCACGACACCCGTTCCTCATCAGCTCCTCGGCGATCTCGAGCTCCTGTTGACGGATGCTTTCCTGATCTTCGGAGCCCATCTCGTATCGGGCCGGGTCGATCCGGCCACCTTCGACCCGGAATGGGCCGCGGCCCGCCGAGAGGTCGACCTGGTGGCCGCCCTACGCCGGGCCATCGACGAACGGCGCCCGCGCGATGCTCTTCAGGAGCTACTACCCACGAATCCCGGCTACACGAAGCTCCGCCAGGGCCTCGCCCGGTACCGAGAGCTCGATCCCTGGGATCTCATTCCCGCCGAGCCCATACCTCTCGAGAGCGGCGATCCGCGAGTCTCCGCTCTGCGGCTGCGCCTCCGGGCCAGCGGAGACCTGGCGGCGCCGGTCTCCGGGCCCCGTGCCATGGAGGAGAGCTCGCTCGACCTGGACCCCGAGCTGGACCGGGCGATCCGAGCCTTCCAGAGGCGGCACGGCCTGGGGGACGACGGCGTGGTGGGCTCCAGGACGCTCGAGGCCCTCAACGTTCCGCTCTCGAAACGGGTGCAACAGATTCGCCTCAATCTCGAACGCTGGCGGTGGCTACCCAGGGAGCTCGGGCCGCGCCACGTGCTGGTCGACATCCCGGCCTTTTCGCTGCAGGTCGTAGAAGGCAGCTCGGAAGTGCTCCGGATGCGGGTCGTCGTCGGTCGTGCCTACCGCCGCACTCCCGTGATGAGCGACCTCATCCGTTATCTCGTGCTCAATCCGGCCTGGGAGATCCCGCCGCGGCTCGCGGTCCAGGACAAGCTACCGGCGATCCGCAAGGATCCCGGCTACCTCGCGGCCCAGGGAATCCAGGTCTTCTCCGGCTGGGGACGCGACGAGAAAGAGATCGATCCCGCCACCATCGACTGGCAGGCGCTCGGCCCCAAGTCGTTTCCCTATCGGCTTCGCCAGGCACCGGGACCACTCAACGCCCTGGGAACCGTGAAGTTCATGTTTCCCAATCCTTTCCAGGTATATCTCCACGACACCCCGACGAAGAGCCACTTCAACCGCCCCGAACGGGCCGCCAGCTCCGGCTGCATTCGAGTCGAGAAACCCCTGGAGCTCACGGAGTACTTGCTGCGAGGAGCGCCGGGATGGAGCCTCGCCACCATCCAGCAGGTGCTCGACAGCGGCGAGACCCGGACCGTGCCCCTGCCGGAGCGGATTCCCGTGCATCTCCAGTACTGGACGGCCACGGCCGACGCCGAGGGCGTGGTGCAGTTTCGGACGGATGTCTACGATCGCGATTCGGCCCTGGCGACCGCTCTCGCCCTACCACCCCCGGGAGAGGATCCATGAAGGCCACAGGGCGACGACGACGGGCTTCCACGGTGCCTCTGCCTTGACCGCGCTATTGCTCGCAGGAGGGTTCGTGCTCCTGCTCGCTGGCGCCGAGCTCCTGGTTCGGGGTGCCTCCCGGATGGCGGCAGCCTTCTCCGT
>CAZMEL010000378.1:0-6344 GCA_964565225.1 uncultured Thermoanaerobaculia bacterium
AACCAGCACCACCACCCCGGTGAAGGCGAAGAGGGCCGGGCCTTCGCGCAGGATCTCCGATACCCGGGAGCCGATACCGATCACCACGAAGAAGAGATGCAGGGCCACCAATCCGAGGGGAAAGGCGCCGCGCAGGCGTTGGACGGCCGGAATCTGAGCGACCAGCAGAGCGAAGGTGGTGAGCCACAGAACCTCGGGCACGGCAGCGACCCGGGCGGCGGCCTGCTCGGCGGCCAGCAAACAGCCGAGGCCAAGGCTCAGCAGAGCGAGCAGGTCGAAGGGCTCGAGCACGGCGGGGCCCAGGCCCGACGAGTCGGGGCCGGAAAGGCTGAAGGCACGGGATTCGGCCTCGTCTCGGCCTTCCGGAACGGTCCGCCGCGGCGGGTACCAGCGGCCGAGCAGCTGCGGCAGCAGCAGAGTAGCCCCGATCCACACCGCGGTGAGCACGTTGTCGGCGGCCATGGTGGCGGTGAAGAGATGGTCCTCGAGCTCCACCGCCCGGGCCACGGCGACGAAGTTGAGGCTCCCGCCGGCATAGGTTCCGGTCAAGACGCCGGCGAGCTTCCAGCCGGAGTCGGGCAGGTAGGCACCCACGGTGAGAGCGGCGACCAGGGCTCCCGCGCAGGTGCCCACGACCGCCAGGGCGAAGGCCAGCAGCATGCGTGGCCCGGCGGCGCGGAGGTCTTCGAGGTTCACCGCCAGCAGTAACCAGACGATGGCCAGAGAGGTGACGGGACCGGTGATGGTGTCGTAGACGGGGGAGCGGAGAGGGACCAGGCCGAGGTTGGAGAGCAGGGCGCCGAAGGCGATCACCAGCAGGGAGACGCCGATCCGGCGAGCCCAGTGAAAACGGCCCTCGAGCCAGAAGCCGAGGGCCGTGAGAGCCGCGATCGTGAACGCGAGGGCGGTCAATCCCACTCGAGACTTGCGCCGATCTGGTATTCGGTGACCCGAGTCTCGAAGAAGTTCTTCTCCTTGGAGAGGTCGGTGGACTGCGACATCCACGGGAAGGGATTGTCGCGGTGGTACCGCTTGGCCAGGCCCAGGCGCTCCAGGCGCCGGTCGGCCACATGCTCCACGTAGGTGGCGAACTGGTCGGCATTGATGCCGAGCAGGCCCTCGGGGCAGGCGTCGTAGGCGTAGCGCTGCTCGAGGGCCACCGCCTTGTCGACCAGCTCCCCGATCTCCTGCTGGAACTCCGTGGTCCAGACATCGGGGAACTCGGCCTTGATGGTGTTGATCAGGTCGCAACCGAAGGCGAGGTGGATCGACTCGTCGCGCATGATGTACTCGAACTGCTCACCGATGCCGACCATCTTGTTCTGGCGCTTCAGAGCCAGCATCATGGCGAAGCCGGCGTAGAAGAAGACTCCCTCCATGATCACGTAGAAACCCACCAGATCGCGCAGGAAGCGCTGGATGTTCTCGGTGCCTTCGGTGGAGAAGCCGGGATCGAGCACCGACTGGGTGAGCTCCACCACGAAGGCGTCCTTTTCCTGGATGGAAGGAATGGTCTCGTACATGGTGAAGATGTAGTCGGGGTCGAGCCCGAGGGAGTCGCAGCAGTAGATGAAGGTATCGGTATGCACCGCCTCTTCATAGGCCTGCCGCAGCAGGTACTGGCGCGACTCCGGGTTGGTCACGTGGTTGTAGACCGCCAGCACGATGTTGTTGGCGGTGAGCGACTCGGCGGTGGAGAAGAAACCCAGGTTCCAGAGAATCAACCGGCGCTCGGTTTCAGTCAACACCTTGTTGGACTTCCACTGCTCGACGTCTTTCTGCATCGAGATCTCTTCCGGTGTCCAGTTGTTGTTCACGCCGTCTTTGTAGTGCTGCCGCGCCCATTGGTACTTCATGGGCAGGATCTTGTTGGGGTCGGTCTTCTTGCTGTTGATGATCGGCATATCTCTCTCCGAAATCCCTCGGGTTACTGACAGGCTTCGCAGTCGGGGTCGTCGATCCGGCAGAGCTCGGGCTCTTCGGGGGACGCGAGGTAGGTCCCGGCGCCATGGCCTCCGTTGGCCTCGGCGCTCGGTGCGGCGGATGCGGGGTCTCCGGGCGCCGCGGCGATCGGTAGGTACTCGCGTTTCTGGGTGTAGCCGAACTTGGAGGCGTCGAGAGTCGACTTCTCGATCTGGGTCGCGGCCAGGGTCCGCAGATAGTAGGTGGTCTTGAGGCCCATGCGCCAGGCGGTGGTATAGATCTCCGAAAGCTTCTTGCCGGAGACTCCCTGCATGAAGACGTTGTGGGACTGGCTCTGGTCGATCCACTTGCCGCGAGCGGCGGTGAGCTTGAGAGCCCAGACGGGGTCGACCTCGAAGGCCTCCCGGTACTTCGCACGCATCTCCGCGGGAATCTCTTCGATGTTCGAGACCTTGCCGTCGAAGTACTTCAGCTTGTCGAGCATCTCGGGACCCCACAGACCGAGGGACTTGAGGTCTTCCACCAGGTAGTGGTTCACGATGGTGAATTCGCCGGAGATGTTGGCCTTCACGTAGATGTTCTTGTAGAGCGGCTCGATGCAGGGGAAACAGCCGGAGATGTTCGAAATCGTGGCGGTGGGGGCGATGGCCATGGTGTTGGAGTTGCGCATGCCATGGGCCGCCACGTGCTCCCGCACCGGACGCCAGTCGAGACGGCTGGTCCGGGAGACTTCCACCGGCACGCCGCGCTGGAGCTCCAGCATGTCGATCGTGTCGAGGGGGAAGATGCCCCGATCCCACTTCGAGCCCGGGAACGACGGATAGGAGTCGCGCTCCGCCGCCAGCTGCGAGGAGGCGAGAATCGCGTGGTAGGAGATCGCCTCGTGAGTGGAATCGGCGAGATCCAGGGCGTCCTCGGACTCGAAGGGCAGACCGAGCTGCAGCAGGGCGTCCTGGAAACCCATCAGGCCGAGGCCGATGGGCCGGTGGGCGAGATTGGATCTCCGCGCTTCCTCCGTGGGGTAGAAATTGATGTCGATCACGTTGTCGAGCATGCGGATGGCGGTCTTCACCGTGCGCGCCAGGCGCTCGCTGTCGATCTCACCCTCGCCGACATGGCGGGCCAGGTTGATCGAGCCGAGGTTGCAGACCGCGGTTTCCTCGGCCGAGGTGTTGAGGGTGATCTCGGTGCACAGGTTCGAGCTGTGGATCACCCCCACGTGGTCTTGGGGCGAACGGATGTTGCAGGCATCCTTGAAGGTGATCCACGGATGCCCGGTCTCGAAGAGCATGGTGAGCATCTTGCGCCACAGCACCTTGGCGGGAACCGCCTTCCACAGCTCCATCTCGCCGCGCCGGGCCTGGCGCTCGTACTCGCGGTAGCGTTCCTCGAAGCGGCGGCCGAAGAGGTGGTGCAGGTCGGGCACCTCGTCGGGAGAGAAGAGGGTCCACTCCTCGTCCTCGATCACCCGTTTCATGAACAGATCGGGAATCCAGTTGGCGGTGTTCATGTCGTGGGTGCGGCGGCGCTCGTCGCCGGTGTTCTTGCGCAGGTCGAGGAAGTCCTCGATGTCGTAATGCCAGGTCTCGAGGTAGGCGCAGGTCGCGCCGCGCCGCTTGCCGGAGCGGTTGATGGCGTTGGTGACGTCGTTGGCGATCTTGAGGAACGGCACCACGCCCTGGCTCTCGACCTTGGTGCTCTTGATCGCGGCCCCGGTGGCACGGATGTTCGACCAGTCGTTGCCGATGCCGCCGGACCACTTGGAGAGCTGCGAGTTGTCTCCCAGGCTCTTGAAGATGTGGCGCAGGTCGTCCTCGATGGTGGTGAGGTAACAGGACGACAGCTGGGGATGGGGCGTGCCGGAGTGGAAGAGAGTCGGGGTCGACGGCACGTAGTAGAGCTGGGAGACCAGCTCGTAGAACTCGATCGCCCAGTCGTCGGGTTGCTCTTCTTCGATCGCCAGGCCCATGGCAACCCGCATCCAGAACACCTGGGGTAGCTCGATGCAGCGATCACCGTTCTTCAGGAAATATCGCTCGAAGAGGGTTTGCAGACCGAGGTACTGGAAGAGCAGGTCGCGCTCGGGTCGCAGGGCCTGGGACAGGCGCTCGAGGTCGAAGCGGCTCAGGCGGCTGTCGAGGGTGCCGTTCTCGAGCTGGCTCTTGATGCTGGCCACGAAGGTGCGCCGGTAGGCGTCGTCGAGGTCGTCGTCGCGGATCGAGAGGCCCATGACCTCTTTGTAGAGGCGCTGCAGGAGCAATCGCGCGGCGAGATAGGAGTGATCGGGGTCGTGCTCGATGAAGGCGGCCGCGGCGAGGACCATCGCCTTCTCGAGATTCGGGGTCTCGACGCCGTCGAAGATGTTCTTGATCACCTCGCGCACGATCTCGTCGAGCATCAGGCCGTCGCCGAGACCGCGGGAGGCGCGGTGGATGGCGTCTTCGATCTTCTTGATGTTGAGCAGCTGCGTGCGCCCGTCGCGCTTCTGGACCGTCAGCTTGCCGAGCTTGGCCTTCTCGATCGCCTGCTCCCGAGCGCTCTCGCGATTCTGTTGCCGCTCGGCGCGGTAGAGGATGTAGGCCTTGGCGATCTCGTAGTGCTGACCCTTGACGAGGTGTTTCTCGACGATGTCCTGGATGTTCTCTACGTTGGGGTAGAAGTCGAAGAAGCGGTTCTCGATCTCGTGGCGAATCTCGTCGGAGAGGTCCCGGAGCTCACCATCGGATAGTGGATGGCCCGAGGCCAGGACCGCTTTGGAGACTGCATTGCGGATCCTCGCCGGATCGAACTCCACTACCTCACCATTCCGCTTGACGACGCGCAAATCCAGCATTTCAGCTCCTCGAGACGATCATCGGGTCCAAAACAGACATCGGGTCCAAAACAGACATCGGGTCCAAGACAACCATCGGGCTCAAAACAACTATCGGGTCCAAGACCAAGATCGGGCTCGGGCCATCGCGGAGAAGGATCCGGTCCCTCTCGAGTCCCCGCTCTGGGTCACAGCGCCGCTCCGGCGCCCGAGAGGGGCGGCCGGGGGACAGGACCGTCTGCTCGACAACAGGTTGAGATTCGGGGGCGCATACCTTCCAGATCGTGATGCCGAGAATTTCGTTCCCGAAATATTCAATCCAAGCTATACCTTAGTGAAGGCTCAAGCACAGTACAAGATGTAGTTGGTGCTGTCAAGCTGACCCCAAGATAAAGGGGTGTGGTCGGGAAGATGCTATGAGTCAATAACTTGCGACGAGGATAAAGGCAGCGCCGGGAGCCGAGAATCGAGGAATTTCGCGGTCCGATCCGATCCGAAAAAAACTCTAGTGGCCGAGTCGTTGTGGTCGCCGTTCGGGAGGTGGGGGAAAAAGGAGCAGAGCCGAAGGGTAGATCGAAGAAGAAGTCGATGGTCGAACGATTTTCCCGGGTGGATTCCCTTCGGTCGGTTCGGCCGGTTGCTCGCCTTCACTCGCGGGCTCGAGGTGCGGGCAGGGTGAGGACGAGCACGTCGTCGGTCGATTCGAGCAGGATTTCGAGGGTGGACCGAGGGGCGATGGCCAGCTGCTCGAGCCGGGTGGTGGACGGGCTGTCGCCGGAAGCTCCGGGGTGGAGCAGGGCCAGCCGGCGCCAGCCCAGAGAGTCGTCGCCGAGGGAGACCAGGGCAGCAGCGGGGTTTCGCCCCTCGGCCGAGACCAGCAGCAGGAGGGCGCCCACCCGGGCTTCGAGGGAGAGCTCGGGGCTCGGCGGCGGCAGCTCGCTGGTGGAGCGGGACGCGAGAGCCACCTTCAGAGGGGTGCCGTCGCCAGAGCTACAGGCGTCGGGGGTGCGCCGGCTCGAGGCGGTTTCGGGAAGCTCTTCCACTGCTTCGAGCCGCAGCTCGTGGGAGCCTCCGGCGCTCCTCGACGCCGGTCCTGGAGGAAGCGCCAGGAGCGGCAGGAGGGTGAGCTCGGCACGGTCGCAACGGTAGGCGATCGGCAACAACTCCTGGTGGCCGGGCTCGAAGGGGATCCACACCACTCGGAGCCGTCCTCCCTCTCCGTCGGTGAGCTCGGCCGCGGGATGCTCCCAGTCGAGAGTGACCGGCTCGGCGGCGAGGAGCCGGCCACCCCGAGACCAGCGCAGGCCGAGGGAGGCGCCGGTCGTCGATGGCGGGGTGGGCTCGATGCCGGCTCGCGGAGCTTCCTTCGCCCCAGGCGCCGGCCCGACCTCGAGCACGCCGGGGTCGCCGTAGCGAACGCCACACACCAGGCCCGCGGGATTGCAGAGCGCGGCGAGGAGCTCGGGCCAGGGCGCGGCTTCGACCTTTGCCGACACCGGGACCCGGACGTCGGCTGCGAGCTCGGTGGGGATTTCGAGGCGGAGGGGGCCGAGAGAGCCCCAGATCGGATCGCCGGTGAGCGAGCGCAACACGTCCTCGAGCGGAGCGC
>CAZMEL010000379.1:0-6288 GCA_964565225.1 uncultured Thermoanaerobaculia bacterium
CCCCCACCTCTACAAGGCGACGGAGAGTGACGTCCGCACTCTCTCCGAGGCCGAGCTGTTTCTCTACAACGGTCTCTACATCGAGGGGAAGATGGGCGACATCCTGGTCAAGCTCGCCCGGGTGCGTCCGGTGGTCGCGGTCTCCGAAGCCGTGCCCGAGAGCCAGCGGCGCGAGCCGCCGGAGCTTGCCGGCAACTACGATCCCCATCTCTGGTTCGACGTGCGCCTCTGGAGCCAGACCCTGGAACCGATCACCGAAGCACTGGTAGAGCTGCGGCCCGACGCCGCCGAGGAGCTTCGGGCGCGCCGGCAGTCCCTTACAGACGAGCTTCTCGAGCTCGATGCCTGGGTCGAGCGCCGGATCGCCGAGATCCCCGAAGGACAGAGGGTCCTGGTAACGGCCCACGACGCCTTCGGCTATTTCGGCCAGCGCTACGGTATCGAGGTCGTCGGCCTCCAGGGCATCAGCACCCTTTCGGAGGCCGGCCTGCAGGACGTGGATCGGGTGGTGGACCTGGTCGTCGAGCGCAAGATTCCGGCCCTGTTCGTGGAGTCCAGCGTTCCTCGACGGTCGATCGAGGCGGTGCAGGCGGCCTGCCGCAACCGTGGCCACCAGGTGCGGATCGGCGGTGAGCTGTTCAGCGACGCCATGGGAGCTCCCGGAACCCCCGAAGGTACCTTTTCGGGCATGGTCCGCCACAATGTCGACACCATCGTGGAGGCCCTGAAGGGATCATGAGCCAGAGCATCGCACCCGACACCCGAGAGCCCTTCCTGCAGTCGAGCCTCGACGCCCGTGAGGCGAGCCAGGCATCCTCTCCCATCTCGGGCACGGAAGAGGGCCGCGAGCCGGCGATCGAGGTGCACGATCTCACCGTCGCCTACGATACCCAGCCGGTTCTCTGGGACGTCGACCTGCAGCTGCCGGAGGGGCAGCTCATCGCCATTGTCGGCCCCAACGGTGCCGGCAAGAGCACCCTCTTGAAGGCCGTTCTCGGTCTGATCCGGCCGATCACCGGCTGGGTCAAGATCTGTGGCGCGCCGTACCGTCAGCGGCGCTCCTGGGTCGGCTACGTCCCCCAGCGCGAGAGTGTCGACTGGGACTTCCCGACCAACGCTCTCGACGTCGTGACCATGGGACTCTACGGCAGCCTCGGCTGGTTTCGCAGGCCCGGCAAGAGTCACCGGGAGCAGGCCCTCGAATGCCTCGACAAGGTCGGCATCCGCGACCTCGCGCAGCGCCAGATCAGCCAGCTCTCCGGCGGCCAGCAGCAGCGGGTCTTCCTCGCCCGGGCCCTGGCCCAGGAAGCTCGGCTCTATCTCATGGACGAGCCCTTCGCCGGAGTCGACGCTACCACCGAGCGGGCGATTCTCGGCCTGCTCCAGGAGCTCCGGTCCACCGGCAAGACCGTCGTCGCAGTGCACCACGACTTGCAGACGGTGGCCGAGTACTTCGACCACGTGGTGCTCCTGAACATGCGCCTGGTGGCGGCCGGACCGGTGGAGACCACCTTTACCACGGAGAATCTCCAGCGCACCTACGGCGGCCGCCTGACCGTGTTGACCCAGGCGGCGGAGACCCTGCTCCGGGCCCGGGCCAGTGATCCCGGTCTACAGGAGACCCGGAGCCCCTGATGGAGCTCACCTTCACCGCTCGCAATGTGCTGATGGGAGCGACCCTGCTCGGAGTGGTAGGGGGTGTCCTGGGCAGCTTCGCCCTGCTGCGGCGCCAGAGCCTTCTCGGCGACGCCCTGGCCCACGCGGCTCTGCCCGGAGTGTGTATCGCCTACCTGCTCACCCGCACGAAGAGCCCGGGCCCTCTCTTCTTCGGTGCCTTGGTGGCCGGAGTCCTCGGCTCGCTGCTGATCCTCGGCGTGGTGCGCTACAGCCGGGTCAAGCAGGACTCCGCCATCGGTATCGTGCTCTCGGTCTTCTTCGCCGTGGGCATCGTTCTGCTCACGTACATCCAGAAGCTGCCCTACGGCAACCAGAGCGGCCTCGACAAATACCTCTTCGGCCAGGCCGCCACCCTGATGCCCCGGGACCTGGTGTTGATGACCGTCCTCGGCACGGTGGTGCTGGTGGCGGTGGGGCTGTTCTACAAAGAGCTCAAGATCCTCACCTTCGACCGCGAGTACGGCGCCAGCCTGGGCTTCCCGATGCAGCGCCTCGAGATCCTCCTGACCCTGCTGCTCGTGGTGGTGGTGGTGGTCGGCCTGCAGACGGTCGGCGTGGTGCTGATGGTGGCGACCCTGGTGACGCCGGCCGCCGCCGCCCGCCAGTGGACCGAGCGGCTCGGGGTCATGTTGCTCCTCGCAGCGACCATCGGCGGAGCCTCCGGCGCGGTGGGAGCCCTGCTCAGCGCGTCGATTCCCCGCTTGCCCACCGGGCCGGTGATCGTCCTCTGCTCGAGCGCGGTGCTCGTCGCCTCCCTGATCCTGGCTCCCGAGCGGGGACTGCTCTGGGCTGCCCTCGAGCATCGTCGCCTGGTTCGCCGGATCCAGCGCGAGAACTTTCTCAAAGACCTCTACGTGCTCACCGAGCGAGGCGAGGAGACCTGGCAGAAGCCGGTGCCCTGGCCCCTCTTGATGGGCCTGCGCGGTCAGAGCGGAGGCAAGGTCTCGAAGCTCGCGCGGCGACTGGAGAACGATGGTCTGCTGGCGGCCGGGTCCGCGGGCGCCGCCTTCACCGAAGAAGGGCTCTCGGCGGCCCGGGAGATCGTGCGCAAACACCGGCTCTGGGAGCTCTATCTCACCCGCCGCCTCGACCTGGCCTCGGATCACGTGCACCGCGACGCCGACGCCATGGAGCACACCCTCGACGACGCCTCTCTGGCGGCCATCGACAAGGTTCTGGGCTCCCCCACCCACGATCCCCACGGACAGCCCATTCCCCCTGCCCGGAGCCTGTCGTGAGCGAAGCCACCTGGATCATCCTCGCTACCGGTAGCGCCGTGGCGGCGTCCTGCGCTCTGGTGGGCACGTTCCTGGTGCTGCGCAAGATGGCGCTGCTCGGCGATGCCATCAGCCACGCGGTGCTCCCGGGCATCGCCATCGCCTTTCTCCTCAGTGGCGGGCGCAGCACCCTGCCGATGGTGCTCGGTGCCGGCGCCCTGGGCGTGCTGACGGTGTTCCTGGTCGAAGTCTCGACCCGTACGCAGCGCCTCAAGGAAGATGCCTCGATCGGCGTGGTCTTCCCGGCTCTCTTCGCCATCGGTGTCATCCTTGTGAGCCGCTATGCCGGCCAGGTCGATCTCGATCTCGACTGCGTGCTCTACGGCGAGATCGCCTACACCCCCCTCGACATCCTGTACTGGAACGATCGGCCGATCGGCCCCAAGGCCTTGTGGATCAACGGTGTCATCCTCGCCATCGACCTCCTGGCGGTGCTCGTATTCTACAAAGAGCTCAAGCTCTCCACCTTCGACACCCAGCTGGCGGCGGCTCTCGGTTTCGCCCCGACCCTGATCCACTACCTGCTGATGAGCCTGGTGTCCCTCACCGTGGTGGGCGCCTTCGAGTCGGTGGGGGCGATCCTGGTGGTCGCCATGCTGGTGGTTCCGCCCGCCACCGCCTATCTGCTCACCGAGCGCCTGAGCCGGATGCTCACCTGGAGCGTCGGCATCGGCATCGCCTCCGCCTTCGGGGGGTATGGCCTCGCCCGCCTGCTCGACGCTTCCATCGCCGGCTCCATGGCCACGGTCTCGGGTGCTTTCTTCCTTCTCGCCTTCCTGGTCTCACCACGGCACGGCCTGCTCGCCCGCCTTCTGCGCCACCGCCGTTTGCGCTGGGCGATGTCGGAACAGTTGTTGCTCCTGCACCTGGAACGGGGCGGCGGCATCGCCCTCGATCGGCTCGGTCTGCGATTCTCCTGGAGCCCGCGCTACCTGGCCAAGACCGTCGACCGCCTCGCCCGTCGCGGCTGGCTCGAAGACGGTTCGCGAGGCCTCCGCCTCACCGCGGCGGGCGCGGCCGCGATCGAACGCAGCGGACAGAGCCCGCTCTGGCATCCCCCCGAAGCCGCGGCCGAACGTCCCGAAGGTTGAACGTCCGGTCTGCGGAAACCTTCGTCTCGCCCCTGCGGCCATGCCTCCCGTGCAACTTTGAGGATTCTCCGCGCGTAGCCAGTCGGTGAGTCCGCGTCGACCGGAGCTTGCGAGCCTTTCGCGTCTCCGTGCCCAACCACTACCGAACACTCCTTCGGAGGATTCCATGCGCTCGACCTCCTTGCGTACACGACAAGCCATGCTCACGAGCTTCGTGCTCCTCTTCGGTCTCCTGCTCGCCGCTCTGCCGGCCGCGGCGCAGCAGAACCTCACGGGCCTACCCCGGGCGAGCCAGCAACAGGCCGTGACCCAGACTCTCGGAATCAGCGAAGTGACGGTTCGTTATCACCGCCCGCTGGTGAACGATCGTCAGATCTGGGGCGCTCTCGTGCCCTACGACCAGGTTTGGAGGGCGGGTGCCAACGAGAACACCACGATCACCTTCAGCGACCCGGTGACCATCGAGGGACAAGCGCTCGCCGCCGGCACCTACGGCCTGCACATGATTCCGGGAGAGAGCCGCTGGCAGGTGATCTTCAGCGAGAACTCCACCTCCTGGGGCAGCTTCTCCTACGACGAGAGCGAAGATGCCCTCCGTGTCACCGTGAGCCCGCGCAAGGCACCCTTCCAGGAAGAGCTCACCTACCGATTCGACGACCTCACCACCCGCAGCGGGGTGCTCTCCCTGCACTGGGAGGAGCTCCGGGTTCCGGTGAAGATCGAGGTCGACACCCACTCCCTGACCCTGGCCAAGATCCGCCGTGACCTGCGCTCCCTGCCGGGATTTTCCTGGATGGGCTGGAGCAGCGCCGCAGTCTACTGCG
This sequence comes from uncultured Thermoanaerobaculia bacterium, assembly GCA_964565225.1. Taxonomy (GTDB): domain Bacteria; phylum Acidobacteriota; class Thermoanaerobaculia; order Multivoradales; family J023; genus CAZMEL01. Next base: position 4,870 of record CAZMEL010000379.1, read on the forward strand.
CCCAGAACGACATCAACCACGAGGAGGCCCTGACCTGGATCGATCGAGCTCTCGGCCTGGAAGAGAACTTCCGGAACTACCAGGTCAAGAGCCAGCTCCTGCGCCAGGTCGGCCGTACCGACGAGGCCGATCAGCTGGCCGAGAAGTCTCTCGAGCTCGCCAACGAAATCCAGACCAACGCCCTCGGCTACCAGTACCTACAGGCCGGAAACGTCGAAACCGCCCTCGAGATCTTCGAGAAGAATGTGCGCGACTATCCGGAATCGTGGAATGTGTACGACAGCCTCGCGGAGGCCCAGGCGCAGAAGGGAATGACCCGTCAGGCGATCGACAACTACTCCAAGGCCCTTTCCATGGCTCCGGAGAACCAGCAGGGACGAATCCAGGCGGCGATCGAGGGTCTGAAGGAAGGCTGAGGACAGAAGCCGGGGCCGCAGAGCCGGCGGACGGCAGCGGCTACTCCGCCGGCACGAACTGGACCTGGAAGATCTTGGGCCAGAACTTGCCGGTGAGCCAGAAGGTCTTGGAGACGGGGTCGTAGGCGATGCCGTTCAGCACATCGACCATCGACTTCTCCTGCGGGGTCAAGAGTCCGGAGGCGTCGATCGTGGCGCTCACGTTGCCCGTCTCCGGATCGATGCGGACGATCCGGTCCTGGCCCCAGATGTTGGCGTAGAGCTGGCCCTCGGCGAACTCCAGCTCGTTGAGATCGCTGATCCGCTGGTCTCCCTGCATGACCTCCAGGGTCGATCGCCAGCGGAAATCCTCGAGGTCTCGGTAGGTCATGCGGTAGGAGCCGTCACACATCACCAACCGGCCGCGATCATAGGCCAGGCCCCAGCCTTCGCCGTTGTAGCCGAACTCGTCGACCACCTGTAGGGTGGCGATGTCGTAGACGAAGGCGACCCCGGCCTTCCAGGTGAGCTGGATCAACCGATCCTCGACCAGGGCCAACCCTTCGCCGAAGAACGACGGATCGAGCACCGTGCGGTCGAGCACCTCGCCGGTCATGGGATCGACCCGCCGCAGCGACGACCGGCCGTAGAGCCCGGTGCTCTCATAGAGCAGACCGCCGTCCCACACCAACCCCTGAGTGAAGGCAGTGGGGTCGTGGGGATACACGGCCAATACTTTGACGACCAGCTGTTCCACTTGTCCCGGCTTGTTTCCTCGACTGGGCTCTGTTCCGCTGCTCTCTTCCCCGGCCGCCACGATGGGTGACACCACCGGGGAGAAACACAAACACACGACGATTGCGAGCAGGCCCCGGACCGGGTTCCGGCCGGAGAAGAACGTGGAGCCGGCGGTGGACCGGGCCGGCCGGCTCGCTCGATGACAGATCTTAATCACCAACGTCCTCGAGTCCAAGGGGCATTCTCGGAGAGATCGACTTTCGGGCGATCAGCTCACTCTTCGCCC
>CAZMEL010000380.1:0-6271 GCA_964565225.1 uncultured Thermoanaerobaculia bacterium
CGGCCGGGATCATCGGGATGGAGACGGTGGACGGCGGTCGCGTCGGCGACCCAGAGTCGGGGAGGGTCGGTGATGGAGTTACCCGCGGCAACGCCGGCCCACGAGAAGAGGACCCAACCCCACAGAACCAGCCGGTGAGTCCAGCTACCATTCTTGCTCATGACTCGACGAGGCGCACCCGACCAAAACACCACTCAGCGGCTGGCCTGGCCCGGAAGCTGGTCCCCAGAGCCGGAGGATTCGAGCTGCCGCTCCGGCATCAGGCGCCGGATCTCGTGGCGCAGCTTCTCGAAGGTCATCGGGCGGGTCACGAAGCCGTCCATGCCCGCGTCCAGGCAGCCCTGCCCTTCGCGATTCTCCTCGTCGGCCGGAACTCCCAACACCCGCAGCCTTTCCTCGCCCATCCGGGCTTCTCGCTCGCGCAGCCGGCGGCAGGTCTCGAAACCACCGAGATCGGGCAGGTGGATGTCCAGGAGCACCAGGTCGAAGGGTTCCCGCTCCAGAGCCTCCAGAGCCTGGCGCCCGTCACCCACGGGAACGTATCGCAGGCCCAGGCTCTCGACGTAGGCCGCCGTGAGCGCCGCCACCACCGGATTGTCCTGGACGATCAATACCTGGACTCCGGCCTCGGTTTCTTGCGCATTCGGCAGCGACGGCTCCTGCTCGGGGTCGCCCGAGGGCGTCTCCGTGGCGGGGCCCGCCACTTCCAGGCTCGGCAGGCCCGCGGCCGCCTTGCGCATTCGCCCGGGCAGCTCACGGACTCCTCGCTGCAGGTCGGTGAGGGCTCGTCGCAGGCTCGCCGTGGTCTCACGGGCCGAGGGGGACGGCGACGGCTCTCCGGAGAGCTGATCGAGGCTGCTCTCCAGGTCGCGAAGGGCATTTCCGAGCTCTCCTTCCACCACCTCCTGCAGGTGCTGGTACAGAAAATCCACCGCGCGGTTCCGGTAGTGGCGAGCCTCTTCTTCGGCCAGCTGTCGGGCGAGCTGATCGCGGTGCCGCCAGGCGACCTGGCGGAGGATCAGAGGCAGGATCTCGAGAAACTCGGGATGGGAGTCCTTGACGATATACTCCTGCACGCCGGCCTTCAGTGCCTTGATGGCGATCTTCTCGGAGCCACCTCCGGTCAAGAGAGCCAGAGCGAATGGCGCCTCCTTCTCGAGCAACGATCGGCAGAGCTCGAGACCGGTGATTCCCGGCAAGTGGTGATCCGCCACCAGCAGATCCAGCTCGATCTCCGCTTCCCGCAGCGCTTCCAGGGCCTCCTCGGCCCGGCTGCAGCGCAGGATCTCGCAGGGAATTCCACTGCGGCGAAACGCGCGGTGAAACACGGCCACGTCGAACTCGTCGTCCTCGACCAGGAGGATGCGCAACGGCTCGGTCGATGAGTTTGCAGAGATCATGGCTTTCGAGATCCTCGGGATACCGACAGATCGGGAGTATCTCCCAGGAGCCGGGCCGAGGTCCAGAATCCTTTGAAGAGGAGTATCGAGTCTCGCCAAGAAATCCGCATGTCTATATGGATGGAATCCGTCAACTCGCACCAGACGAAACCAAGAGCAAGAGGATCGGGCGTCCGTGACTCGGCCGGAGCCGGCGGCCCGCAGCCCTCGAAGCTCGATCTGGCCAACGGAAGAGGAGAAGAGATCTTGCTCGAATGGGAACGCACCCCCCCCACGCTCCGCGCCGCCGGCACCGCCTTGCTGCTGGTGGTGAGCTCCGCCGCAGCCCCGGCTCCGACCCTGGCTGGCGACTGGGTCACCTATGTCGATGAAACCAGCACCCGGCTCGTTTCGGATGCCTCGGTCGGCTCGGCCGACTCCGAGGAGAAGGATCTCACCGTCGGCGACGTGGACAAGGACGGCGACGCCGACATGATCATCGTGCGAAAACGCCCCTTCTCCACTCCGGGCGGACGGCCGAACGTTCTCTTTCTCAACGAGAACGGCGTGATGACCGACCGCACCGCCACCCTCGCCCCCGATTTCCTGGAATCCACCGACGATCGCGACGCCACGTTGGTGGACGTGGACGGCGACACCTGGCCCGATCTGGTGACCGCCACCACCTTCTCCGAGCAGCCCCGGGTGCACATGAATCTGGGTGAGGACAAGGAAGGCAACTGGCTCGGCTTCGAGTGGGATCCGGGAGACGTGCGGATCCCCCCCTTCTCCCCGGCGCCCAAGTTCTGCGCCGTGAACTGGGGAGACGTCAACCGCGACGGAGCCCAGGATCTCTTCTTCGTCGACTACGACAACAACCTCGAAGACCGCCTGCTGATCAACAACGGCAGCGGCTTCTTCACCGACGAGACCGACCTGCGCATGACCCCGGAGATGTCGGAGTCGGTTTTCGGAACCGATGGCCACATCGTCGACGTCAACGGCGACCTCTGGCCCGATATCGTCAAGAACTCGGCCAGCGGCAGCGCTCCGCCCCCGGGCAGCACCGAGCCTTCGGTGCGGGTGCTCTACAACGATGGGACCGGCAACTTCGACTTCCTCGATTTCGTGTACACCGAGGCTCCGTACATGGTCGAGCCCGCGGACTTCACCGGTGACGGCCGGATCGACCTCTTCGCCGTGGACGACGGCCAGGACGCCTTCTTGATCAACAACGGCAACGACGGGAACGACCACGTGATCTGGAACATCCAGGAAGTCACCAACAGCCCGAACACCGAGGGTTTCGGCGGCAACGTGAAATTCGCCGACCTCGACGGCGACGACATCCTCGATGTCCTGGTTTCCGACGTCGACACCGACATTCCGGGTTGCGACCGCACCCTGACACTGCTCCAGGGCCAGGGCCCAAAACCCAACGTGACCTACAGTGATCCGCTCAACGGCGTGTCCCGGCCCTGGCTGCCCGATGGGGTCTTCGACATCGAGGCCATGCACATCAACAACGACGGCGTGCTCGACCTGTGGATCGCCACCTGCGACGGCAGCCGGATCTTCATCGCCACCCACGCCGGCCCCGGCTTCTTCGCCGACGGCTTCGAATCCGGCGACACCAGCAACTGGACGTCGACGGCACCCTGACCCCGCCACGGACTCGAACGGAGAGCACGAAGGCCGGCAACCCGTTGGGGCGCCGGCCTTCTTCGTTTCCGCGGACCGACCCTACTGGATCGGCAGGAGGTTGCGGCGGGCCTGGTCCAGGAGCTCTTCGACCTTCTGCCGGTCTTCGGACTCCGAAGCGGTGGAGAGATAGAACTCCAGCTCCTCGATTCCCGCCTCCACGTCGCCCCACTTCACGAGCAACAATCCGATTTCTCTGCGGATCTCCTGGTTCTCGGGCTCCAGGAGGGCGAGGTATCGCAGCACTCGCAGGGCTCGTTCGAGATCGTTGATCTGCAGGTAGAGATTGCGCAGGTTGTTCAACATGCGCTGGAGGATCTGGATCGGGGTCGCCGGCCGCAGAAGATCGGCGTGGAAGGGAATCTGCCCTTCGCTGGCCCGGTAGAGCATGGCGGCACACTCCATCTGTGTGAGCACCACGCCGCTGTCGAAAGGATCGAGGAGGAGCTCGCGCTGGGCCCCGTGCCGCACCAGGAAGTGACCCGGGAAGTTCACTCCCTCGAGCGGTACCCCGAGGCGACGGCCTACCTCGAGCATCACGATCGCCAGGGTGATCGGAATACCGAGTCGCCGCTCGAGAACCTCGTTGAGGAAGCTGTTGCGGGGATCGTAGTAGCTCTCCCGATTGCCGCGCAGGCCGTGCTCCTCGAAGAGCACCCGGTTGATGGCGTCGAGGCGCGCGAAATCACCGGCCTCGCCCGCGAGTCGCTCGGCAGCCCGGGCAGCGAGCTGATCCAGCGTCGCGACGTGGGCTTCGATCTCGAGCTCCGGATACTCCTCGCTGGCGAACAGCAGGGCGGCCCGACCGAGATCCAGGTCGGTCGAGGATCCCTGGATCAGGCGGGCGAAGGAACGGCGTATCTCACCTCTTCTCATCACTCTCCAAGCTTAGCAGGATCCGGCTCGGGAGGCGGATCCACGGGCTCGCGCCCGACCGGATAGAGACGCCATCGGTCGTCGAAGTAGGGTGTTTCCCGGTACAGCCACTGCAGCCGCTCGCGGGGATTCTCCGCCAGCTCGGGATCGGCCGCCAGAGCCGCCTCGAAACGGGCTCGCAGCTCCGGGTCTTCTTTCAGCATGCGATCACCGAGCGGAGCCATTACATACGCCTCCACATATTCCGTGCGGCTCAGGATCTCGAGGAAGAATCCCCACTGCAGGAAGGAGTCGGGCGATTGTGGCTCCAGCAGCAGCGCCGCGAGGTCCCCGAGGGGTTGATCCATCGAGACCCGGGCCGAGCCGGCAGCATATCGCTCGGTCCGGCGCTCCACGGTCGGCGGCTGCTCCAGCTCCACCCGTCCGTGCCCTTCGAAGGGCTCCGCGGCCAGACTTGCCCCTTCGAGGCGATACATCTCGACCGCTACCTCGGTCGCCTCCTCGAGGATCTCCATCTCGATTCCGTGCAGGGCCAGCCGCTCGATGACCTCCGGCCAGGCGACCGGCACCCAGTAGGCCCGAGGCCGACGCACGGTGAGGCCGGGCTCGGTGGGCTCGATCCGCGGCAATTGTTTGGTGACCGGACGCCCCAGCCAGGCGAGCTGCTCGGCCCCCGACGCCCGCGAGGGGTTTCGCTCCCACTCGACCCCCAGGAACTCGATGACCTCGGGGGCCCGGTCCGCAGGGACCTCGAAGGTGAGGGGAATCTCCTTTGGCCGGCGCGCCCGATCGCTGGCGATGGCTCGTTCCAGGCTCGGTCCTTCGCGACCGAGGGTTTCCAGCAACGCGGCGAGGAAGACGTAGGTTCCCAGGACTCGTTGGGGATAGGGCTTCAGGGAATGGTTCTCCACCAGCAGGCTCGGGAGATGCCGGGCATTGCCGTAGCCGTCGGAGAACCGGGGTGAAGCGGCCGACCACTTGAAGAGTCCCTGGTCGGGGTTCTGGCCGTCGAGACCGAAGACCAGGTAACCCGGGACGTGCCCTTCCTCCTCCAGGGCCCGGGTCAGGGCCGGATCGAGCCGCGACTCCAGCCACCGGCTGATCGCTGGCGAGTAGCTCTGCTCGCCGCCATACCCCCAGGTGATGTCGTATTGGTAGTCGATGCCGTCGGTCACGTGCAGGTCCACGTAGAGGTGCGGATTCCAGTGGCCCAGGGCCCGCAGCAGGGCCTGCATTTCCGGGGTATCGGCCTTGGCGTAGTCCCGGTTGAGATTCAGGTTGCGGGAATTGGTCCGCCAACCCATCTCGGCCGGGCCGCGCTGGTTGATGCGGCCGAAGGCGGTGCGGCGCTCGTGCCCGTCGACATTGAAGATGGGCAGGAAGAGAAGGTGGACGTCTTCGAGGAGCTGCCCGATCCGACCGTCGGCCCGCAGGTCGCGCAGCAGCATCAGGCCGGCGTCCTTGCCATCGATCTCTCCGGAATGGATCCCCGCCTGCACCCAGACGATCGGTTGACCGGAGCGGGAGAGCGCCTCCGGTGTGATCGAGTCGGAAGTGCTCGCGACCACCAGCCAGAGGTCTCGCCCTTCTCCACTCTTGCCGATGGACCGCAGGGAAAAACGATCCGAGTCGTTGCAGAGCCTGCGCAACCAGGCGACGGTTTCGTCGTAGCTCGGCGTGGCCAGGAGATGCTCTCGTTCGGCCGGAGTCAGCCAGGGATGGTCGCTGTCCGCTGGTAAGGCCAGACGCTGGCTCGCCCCGTCCCAGGGGATCGCGGGAGGAAGCTCCGCCCGCAGACTCGCGGGATTCTCTTCTGCCGCGACCAACGTCGCGGAGCCATGGGCGAGGAGGACAAAGGTGAGCCAGCCGAAGGTTCTGTAGACCGACATGAATCTCTCCTGGAATTCCGGGATTCGTGCAAGGGGGCGGAATCATAACAGCTTGACTTTTCACCGAGCCAAGATTAAGATTTTGATATGCCAAAAAGCCAAGTCGACCCCCGCTCCTGTGCCCACCGAACCTTCGCAGGCGACGTCCACCGCGGCCCCGCTCGGTCTCGTGTCGTGACGGCTCTGCTCTCGGCATGTCTTCCGCTCCTGACCGTGGCCTGCGGCTCCCAGGAGCCGTCCGCGCCCCGGCAAGACGAGCCGTTGCGGGTGGTCGCCACCACCGGCATGATCGGCGACATGGCCTCCCGGATCGGTGGAGACCTGGTGGCCGTACGATCGTTGATGGGACCCGGGATCGACCCCCACCTCTACAAGGCGACGGAGAGTGACGTCCGCACTCTCTCCGAGGCCGACCTGATTCTCTAC
>CAZMEL010000381.1:0-6260 GCA_964565225.1 uncultured Thermoanaerobaculia bacterium
CTGCTGCTCACCGCCCACCACATCGCCGCCGACGCCTGGTCGTTCGCCCGGCTGCTAGCCGAGCTCCAGCACCTGGCCAGCGGTGGCACGGCCGAGGATCTGCCGGTCCTGGCGGTCCAGGTGACCGACGTCGCCCGCTGGCAGCGTCGGCGCCTGGAGACGAGCTCCGACCTGGCCGCCAGCCTGGCGGTGATGCAGCGACGCCTGGCCGGTGCCCCGACCCTCGAGCTACCCACCGACCGCCGCCGCTCGGCGGGGCCGGTCCGTGGCGGTGGACGCCTGGCGTTCCACCTCCCGGCGGATCTGGTCTCGCGCCTGGAGGCGGCGTGCGAGGCCGCGGGGGCGACCCCCTACATGGGCTGGCTGGCGGCCTTCCAGATCCTCCTCGGTCGCCTCGCGGGCCAGGACGACGTGGTGGTGGGCACGGCGGTGGCGGGCCGCGAGCGGCCGGAGATCGAGCCCCTGGTGGGCCTCTTCGTCAACACCCTGCCGATGCGCCTGAGCTTCGGAGACGGTCCCGGCTTCACCGAGGTTCTGGCCCGGACCCGGGAACGGGCGCTCGAGGCCCACGCCCACCGCGAGCTGCCCTTCGAGACGCTGGTGGAAGCCCTGGCTCCCGAGCGCCGCCTCGACCGCAACCCGATCTTCCAGGCCATGTTCGTGTTGCAGAATCAGGAGCCCGCCCGTTTCGAGCTGCCGGGCACGACCGGCGAGCCGGTGGCGATCGACACCGGAGCCGCCAAGTTCGACCTCGTGTTGCACCTGATCGAAGACGGTCGGACGGCGGACGGGATCGACGGCTGGATCGAGTATCGGCGCGACCTCTTCGACCCTGCCACCGTGCACCGCTTCGCCCGCAGCTACCGCCGGCTGCTCGCCGCCGCGGTCGCCGAGCCACGACAACCGGTCGACCGCCTGCCCTGGCTCGGCCGCGGCGAGCGCCACCAGCTGCTCGCGGAGTGGAACGACACCCGTCGCGGCCCGGGCGAGGAGCTGGGCGAGCATCCCGGCGCGGACAACCACCTGGCCCGGGCCTTCTTCGAGCAGGCCCGACACCGGAGCGACGCGGTGGCCCTGCTCGACGGTGCCAACACCCTGACCTACGCCACCGCCGCGCGGCGGGTGCGGACCCTGGCGGAGCGGCTGCGGCGCCGGGGGGTGGGCCGCGACCGGCCGGTGGCGGTGCTCCTGCCGCGGGACAACGAGCTGGCGGTGGCCCTGCTGGCGGTGCTCGCCGCGGGCGGTGTGTTCGTGCCCCTGGACCTCGCCTTTCCCGATCGCCGGGTGGTGTGGATTCTGCGCCGGCTGGGGGCCCCGGTGCTGGTGGCGGACGCGGAACGGGGCCGCGAGCTGCGCCGGAGCGAGGCCTGGGCCGAGGCACCGCCGGCCTGCGAGGTGCTGGTGCCCGCAACGCCCGGAGCCGTTCCCGAGCCCGCCCCGGCAGCCGCGGCGGAGCGGACCGACGAGCCTTCGGCTCCCGGCCCCGACGACCCGGCCTACATCGTCTTCACCTCCGGCTCCACCGGTCGGCCCAAGGGGGTGGCGGTGCGCCACCGGCCGGTGCTCGAGCTGATCCAGTGGGCCCGGCGCCGCTTCGACCTCGGCCCGCGGGACCGGGTGGCGTGGGTGGCGTCGGCGAGCTTCGATCTCTCGATCTTCGACCTCTTCGGTCTGCTCGCCGTGGGCGGCAGCGTGCGGGTGACTCGCGAGGCCGAGCGTCGCGATCCCGAGGCCCTGGTGCACCTGCTCGAAACCGAGGGCATCACCTTCTGGGATTCGGCGCCTCCGGCCCTGGCACGGCTGGTGCCCTTCTTCCCTCACGGCGTGCGAGCCCACGCTCTGCGCACCGTCTTCCTCTCGGGCGACTGGATCCCGGTCACCCTGCCCGACCAGGTTCGGGCCGCCTTTCCCGGCGCCCGGGTGATCGCCCTGGGAGGTGCCACCGAGGCCGTGGTGTGGTCGAACATATTTCCGGTCGGGGAGGTGGATCCGGAGTGGCCGAGCATTCCCTACGGCCGCCCCATCCGCGGCGCCCGGTACCACGTGCTCGACCGCCACCTCGCACCCTGTCCGACCCTGGTGGAAGGCGACCTCTACATCGGTGGCAGCTGCCTGGCCGACGGCTACGTCGGCGCCGGGCTCACCGCCGAGCGTTTCCTCCCCGACCCCTTCGTCTCCGGGGCCGGTGGCGCCGGAACCGGCGGCGGCGGCCGCCTCTACCGCACCGGCGACCGCGCCCGCTACCTGGCCGATGGCAACCTCGAGTTCCGGGGCCGCCGGGATCACCAGGTCAAGCTGCGCGGCCACCGGGTGGAGCTGGGAGAGATCGAAGCGGTGCTCGGCCGCCATTCCGCGGTGCGCCATGCCGCCGCCGGGGTGCGCGAGGTGGCCGACGATGCCCGCCTGTTGTGCTGGGTGGTGCCGGCCGTCCCCGGCGCGGCCCTCGACCTCGGGGCGCTGCGCGACCACCTGCGCCAGCACCTTCCCGAGTACATGCTGCCGGCGGCGATCGTGCCCATCGAAGCCTTTCCGACCACCAACAACGGCAAGCTCGACCGCCCGGCCCTGCCCTTGCCCGAGGCCCCGGAGGAAGACTCGGCCGAGCCTCCCGCCGGGCCCGACGAGGAGCGGGTGGCGGCGGTGTGGTGTTCGGTGCTCGGTCTTCCCCGGGTCGGGCGTCACCAGAGCTTCTTCGAGCTCGGCGGCCACTCTCTCTCCGCCACCCGGGTGCTCGCCGCCCTGCGCCGCCGGCTGGGAGCCGAGCTCTCCCTGCGCACGATGTTCGAGCGGCCCACGGTCGCGGCCCTGGCCGCCGAGATCGCCGCCGGCCGGCGCGGCCCCGAGGTGAGCCCGGAGGCCTGGGTCTGCGCTCCTCTGCCCCCCGAGGAGCGGCGCGACGCTCCCCTTTCCTTCGCCCAGGAGCGCCTGTGGTTCCTGCACCGGCTGGAGCCCGGGCTGGCGGTGTACAACATTCCCCTCGCCCTCGAGATCACCGGAGCCCTCGACATCGCAGCCCTGGAGCGGGCCCTCTCCGCCATCGAGCAGCACCACGACGTGCTCCGCCGTCGCTTTCCGGCCACGGCCGGCGGTCCTCGCCAGGTGTTGGCCGAGGGCCGGCACCTCGAGCGCAGAGACCTGCCGGAGGCCGCCGCGGCCGACGACAACGAGCTGGCCCGCCTCTACCTCGACCCCGAGGCCCGGCGCCCCTTCGCCCTCGAGTCCGGCCCGCCCTGGCGCACCACCCTCTTGCGACTGGAGGAGCGCCGCCACGTGCTGCAGGTGACCTTCCACCACCTGGCGGCCGACGGCTGGTCTCTCGGTCTCTTCGTGCGGGATCTGGGCCAGCTCTACGGACACTTCACCGCCCGGGGCCCCGAGCCGGAGGCGCCGGAGATCACCTATGTCGACCATGCTGCCGCCCAGCGCCGCTGGCTGGAGGGCGGCGGCATGGAAACCCAGCTCGCCTACTGGAGAGAGCGCCTGGCCGGCCTGCCTCCCCTGCTCGAGCTGCCGACCGATCGTCCCCGTCCGCGGACCGCTTCCTACCGCGGTGGCCGCCGACCGATCCGGCTCGGGCCCGGGCTGGTGAGCGCCGTGGACCAGCTGGCACGGAAGGCCGGAGCGACCCGCTCCATGGTCTTCCTCGCCGCCCTCGCCGCCCTGCTCCATCGGGTGACCCTGGTGGAGGATCTGGCGGTGGGTAGCGCCGTGTCGGGCCGCCATCGCGCCGAGAGCGAAGGTCTGATCGGCCTCTTCGTCAACAGCCTGGTGCTGCGAATGGCTCCCGCGGCAACGGCCACCGGCCACGAGCTGCTGGGTCGGGCGCGGGAGGTCACCCTCGGCGCCCACGATCACCAGGACATCCCTTTCGAGCGCCTGGTGGAAGAGCTCGACCCGCACCGCGGCATGACCCACAACCCCCTCTTCCAGGTGCTGCTGGTGCTGCAGAACACCCCGCCGGCCGAGGCCGCGCTCGGCGATCTCCGGCTGCGGGCCCTCACCGCCGAGATCGGGCTCGCCAAGTTCGACCTGCAGCTCGCCCTCGACGACGGCGGCAACCACCCGGACGGCGCGATCGGTGGCAGCCTCGACTTCGCCCGCGATCTCTTCGACGACAGCACTGCCGAACGCCTGGCCCGCGGCTTCCACCACCTGCTGCGCGGCCTGGTCCACGAGCCGTGGCGCCCCCTCGGGGAGCTGCCGTTGCTCACCGAGGCCGAGCGCCACCAGCTCACGGTGGAGTGGAATCCGGGTGGCACCCTGGCGGCCCGGAGCCCGGCCCGCCCACCCGGCCAACTACCTGGCCTGCCCCTCACCGGGGGCGCCACCCTGGGAGAGCATTTCACCGCCATGGCCACGGCCCGGCCCGACGCCCCGGCCCTCACCGCCGATGGCCGGACCCTCACCTACCGGGAGCTCCTCGACCGCGCCGGCCACCTCGCCTGGCACCTGCGCGGGCTCGGGGTCGGGCCCGAGGTGCCGGTGGCTCTCTACCTCGACCGCGACGCCGACCTGGTGGTGGCCCTGCTGGGAGCGCTGCTGGCCGGGGGTGCCTACCTGCCCATGGACCCGATCTACCCCGCCGAGCGTCTCGCCTTCCTGCTGGAGGACAGCGGCGCGCCGGTGCTCGTCACCAGCTCCCGGCGCCTGCGGGATCTCGACCCGAGGGTCGAACGGGCCCTCACCGGCCGCGCCGTGGTGGCCCTCGACGCCACTGCCCCGGAGAGCCACCCGCAACCGGCTCCGCCGCCGGCCGCCGGGCCCGAGCATCTCGCCTACATCATCTACACCTCGGGCTCCACCGGCCGGCCCAAGGGAACCGGCATCACCCATCACAACGCCCTGCGCCTCTTCGCCGCCACCGCCGAGCGTTTCCGCTTCGGCCCCGACGACGTGATTCCCCTCTTCCACTCGCCGGCCTTCGATTTCTCGGTGTGGGAGCTGTGGAGCGCGTTTCTCTTCGGCGGCCGGCTGGTGGCCGTGCCCTATCTCGCCAGCCGCTCGCCACGGGACTTCCGTCGGCTGCTGGCCGCCGAGGGAGCGACGGTGGTCAACCAGACCCCCTCCGCCTTTCGCCAGCTGGAAGAGGCCGACCGCGCGGCCCGGCCCGAGACCGACGGCGAGCTGCGGCTGCGGCTGGTGATCTTCGGCGGCGAGGCCCTGGACTTCGCCAGCCTGAAGAGCTGGATCGAGCGCCACGGGGATGGCCACGAAACCGGCCGGGGGAGCGACCCGCAGCAAGACCGGGAAACGAGCCACGGGCCCCGGCTGGTCAACGGTTACGGCATCACCGAGACCACCGTGTTCCTCACCTTCCGAGAGGTCCGGCGCCAGGATCTCGCGGGCCCTCCCGGGAGCTACATCGGCCGGGCCATGCCCGACCTCGAGCTCCGGGTCGTCGATCCCCGTGGTCGTCCCGTGCCCCTGGGCACCTGGGGCGAGCTGCTGGTGGGCGGCCCGGGGCTCGGCCGCGGTTACCTCGGGCGGCCGGCCCTCACCGCCCGGCGTTTCCTACCCCACCCCACGCCCCGGGTACCGGGCGAGCGCCTCTACCGCAGCGGCGACCTGGTGCGCTACCGCGGCGACGGCGACCTCGAGTACCAGGGCCGGATCGACCATCAGGTCCAGCTGCGGGGCTTCCGGGTCGAGCTGGGAGAGATCGAGGCCGCCCTCACCACCCACCCCGCCGTGGCCGCCGCGGTGGTGCTGGCGCGGGAGGACACCCCGGGAGACGTCCGCCTGGTGGCCTACCTGAAATCCGAGGAGGCAGCCGGAGCCGAGGCGCCGTCGGCCGACGATCTGCGGGCCTTTCTCGAGCCGCGGCTGCCGGCCTACATGGTGCCCGCACACTTCGAGCTCCTGGCGGGCGGCCTGCCGCTGAACGCCAATGGCAAGGCCGACCGCAAGGCCCTGGCCCGGCGGCCCCCACCGGCCGCGAGCCACACCGCCGCCGACGCCACTCCACCCCGCAACCCCACGGAGTCGCAGCTCGCCGAGCTGTGGCGGGAGGTCTTGGGTGTCGAGCAGCTCGGCATCGACGACAGCTTCTTCGACCTCGGCGGCCACTCCCTGCTGCTCGCCCGCCTGCACGGCCGGATCCAGGAAACTTTCGCCCGCGAGGTACCCATGGTCGAGCTCTTCCACCACCCCACGATCCGCGCCTTCGCCGCGTTCCTCGAGGGCTCGGCGGGAGCGCCCGGAGCCTCCACCACCACCGCAAGCGGCGCGGAGCCGGCGGCCGTCGACCCCACCTTTCGAGA
>CAZMEL010000382.1:0-6245 GCA_964565225.1 uncultured Thermoanaerobaculia bacterium
AAATTGGCGGCGGCGGTGGCATAGAACCACACGCCCATGGCATAGCCGCCGAGCCGGCGCGGTGCCAGCTTGGTCGTCAGCGCCAGGCCAAGCGGCGACAGGCAGATCTCGCCGATCTCGACGAGGGAATCCACGGCTCCTACCCCGGTGCCGCCGAGGGAGGCCACCACACAGGCCGGGGTACGCCCGGCGGCGAGGTCCTCCTCGATCGCCGATTCGAGCTCGGAGGCGATCATTGTGAACTCTTCGTCGGCGGCGATCTTGCGCAGCGCCTCGCGGCCGTACCCCGCCACCTTCAGGCCTTTTTCGATCGAGGAATGGGCTTCCTCCGACACGTACACCGTGAGAGCCGTGCCGGCGGCACCCAGGGACCCCAGCCCTTCCTGGTTGGCTCGCCAGCCGGTGGCCCGCTCCCGGGCACACAGCAGTGCCACCAGGGTGGCACTGGTCGCGGAGTCCTGGATCACTCCTACGAACCCCTGGGGCAGGCCGATCATCTGCCGCAGCCAGTCCAACATACGGTCTTCCATCTCGCTTGCGGCCGGCGAGGTCTGCCACAACATGCACTGGGCTCCGAGGGTGGCGGTGAGCATCTCCGCCAATACCGACGGCGGGCTGGAGTTGGCCGGAAAATAGGCGAAGAAACGCGGATGTTGCCAGTGGGTCACCCCGGGCAGGATGTCGCGCTCGAAGTCGGCGAAGATCTCCTCCATGGCCTCCCCTTGGGTCGGCGGGCCGGCCGGCAGGCGCGCGGCGATCTCTCCCGGAGCCGACCGGGAGCGGACGGGCAGGGTCTCCACCTTCTCCAGGAAGTCGGCCATCCAGTCGACGAGCTCGTGGGCGTGGCGGCGGAATTCTTCGGGTTTCACCAGGTTCTCCTCGGTCGCAGGCCGGGGCAGCCCCGGGGAAGGTGGATCTTACCCCGCTCCTCCCCTTCCCACACCACACGAAAAAAGAGGTGCCGGAGCACCTCCTCGATTCGGCCGCCGAGCGGCCCGCGGAACGATCTCTACCCTCAGAGGCTGGGCTTGTAGATCGCCACCATGTCCTGCATGCGCTGCACCTGGCCATTGCTGAACTCGTCCATGCAGGCGTCGTCGGTGTAGTCCATGAAGTTGAAGATCGGGTCGAGACCGGCGCTGGAGCAGGTGTCGCGGCCCACCGGGCAGCCGAACGCGGGGCTCGCCTCGTAGGGGGTGTCGGCCACACCGTCACCGGGAGCGTTGCAGCCACCCTCGAAGGTGTGCTCGAGACCGAGGTAGTGGCCGACCTCGTGGGTGCCGGTGTCACCCAGGTTGTAGGGAGCGGCGGAGCCACCGGGCAGGGACTCGTCGAGCAGCACCACGCCGTGCAGGAAGTTGTCCTCGGGGAAGGTCGAGGGCAGGTAGGCGTAGCCGAGAATGCCACCATTCGGCGAGCAGGTGTAGATGTTCAGGTGGTTGGCGGGGTCGATCGCCAGAGCCTGCTTCATCCGGCTTTCCTGGCTGCTGGTGGCACAGCGGGTGTACCACTTGTTGTTCTTGGTGCGATCGACGCTGGACAGGAAGAAGGAAAAGCCGGTGCCGCTGAATGCGGAGTTGAGCACATTGATCTGGGCGTTGATCCAGCTGTCCGGGATGTTGCCGGTCTGGTTTCCGCGGCGCTCGCTGTAGATCACGTGGAAAGCCACCGGGATCGAGGTCAATGGATTCGGCACCCGGCCATGGCCTTCCAGGTACTCGGCCATGCTGGCGCGGACCTCGGCCCGCTGGGCGTCCGTGAGGGCCGGTGCGGCGCAGCGCTGGCCGCGTACGAGGTCGCCATCGGCATCGAGAAAGTGCACATCCTGCTGCACGGCACCGGCGGATGTGGCCGGACCGGCAGCGAAGGCAGCCGCGGTCCAACAAAGGGCGAGAACGGTCGTCGTGAGAACGAGCTTCTTCATGGGGACTTCTCCTTGGTTCCATTGGGAGCCCGTAAGGCTCCGCGATAGACGTGTCTGGAGACACAGCTCTCCTGAATACTCAAGTAGGGTGCGCCGAGGCGGCGTTTGATATACCCGGAGATGAAATCTTCTCAACTTTTTCTTCGCTCCGTTCCCCTGGCTCCACCGGCTCTTCCGGGATTTCGACGCCGGAGTCGATTTTCCCGGATCTTCGAGCCCATCGGCAGAATTCGCCCATGCCGAGAACTCTTCCCGACGAACCGTGGAATCCTCTACCCAGTACAAATCGGGAGGAAGAAAAGGCCTTCTCTTGCTTGCACTTAGAGGTGATCGGCAGTCCTCCCGCGGGGGATTCGTCCTAAGGGATTCCCCTATTCCTCTGACGTACCCCAAATTGGATGGCCCTGCGTTAGACTTATCTACGTTTATTGATATGTAGCGTGCGTGCAGCACCTTCCCCGGTTCTCCGGGCAGATGGCGAACTCCCTTTTTTTTACCCCGCGGCCTGGCCGCCGAGGAGACCCTCATGCGAGAAAACTGTCCGTCCTCATTGCGAAAGCCCTTCATCTTCCTCACCCTCTTCCTGATCACCCCGATGGTCGCCTTCGCGGGCGACGAAGTTGCCGAAGTGTACGTCGGTCCCGACAAGATCGTCTTCGAGCCCTTGATCGAGAACGAGGGCTTCTCCCTCTCCTTCGGAGACGAGTGTGAAGTCCTCTCCTGGAAGTTCGACCGCGGCGAGACCCCCGTGCTCTACGCCTACGACAGCGAGGGCAAACCCCTGCACGACGGTGCCTACACCTGGGAGCTGCAGTCGCGTCCCGTGGTGGATCCCGAGATCGCCGAGCTCCTCCACAAGTCCCGCAAGTACAACGACACCCAGCTGCCGATCGAGCTGAAGCGGGAAGGGTTGCTGCCCGAGGGCCGCTCCCAGACCGGCTACATCATCATCCTCGAAGGGAAATTCGTCGACGTGCGGGAGCAGGAAGAGAACTTCAAGGCGGCCGACGATGTGCTGCCGAACAAGGATTTCTTGATCCTCGACGACCTGATCGTCGACGGTAGCGCCTGCATCGGCTTCGACTGTGTCAACGGTGAGAGCTTCGGCTTCGACACCATCCGCCTGAAGGAGAACAACCTGCGGATCAAGTTCGACGACACCAGTGTCGCCGCGAGCTTCCCGCGCACCGACTGGCAGCTCACCGCCAACGACTCCGCCAACGGTGGTGCCTCCAAGTTCTCCATCGACGACATCAGCGGCGGCCGCACACCTTTCACTGTCGAGGCCAATGCTCCGAGCCACTCCCTCTATGTCGACGACGGCGGCCGGGTCGGATTCGGTACCTCGACTCCGGTGGCGGACCTGCACGTGGTCGATGGCGATACGCCCACCCTGCGCCTCGAGCAGAACGGCTCCAGCGGCTTCGCGCCCCAGACCTGGGACGTGGCCGGCAACGAGACCAACTTCTTCGTTCGCGATGCCAGCAACGGCTCGACCCTGCCCTTCCGCATTCGCCCCGGCGCGCCGACCAGCTCGGTCTTCATCGATGTCGATGGCGACACCGGAGTCGGCACCTCGTCTCCGGACTCCGACCTGCACGTGATCGGCAGCCTGATGGTGGCCGAGTCCGACAGCGGCCAGACTCCGGCGGAGCTGATGGAGATCGAGTCGCCCAACGACAATGGAGCCCGGATTCGTTTCGACGATGGCAACAACTGGAACGCCGGTGGCGGCGCGGGGAATTCCTTCGTGATCCTCGAGGCTTCCGATGCCGCAGAGTTCGTGCTCAACAGCGCCGGTGATCTGACCATTCTCGGCACCCTGACCGAGAACTCCGACGTCAACGCCAAGGAGAACTTCTCCCGGGTCGACGCTCAGCAGGTGCTCGCCAAGGTGCTCGACCTGCCGGTCACCACCTGGAACTACCGCGACAACAGCGACGAGATCCGCCACCTCGGCCCCATGGCCCAGGACTTCTACGCCGCCTTCGGCCTCGGTGGCACCGATCAGGGCATCGCGCCGCGCAACCTGGCCGGCGTCGCCCTGGTGGCGATCCAGGGGCTCAACGAGGAGCTCGTGAAGAAGGACTCGCAGATCTCCGACCTGGAAGAGCAAAATGCCGCTCTGACGGACCGCCTGGCCGCTCTCGAGGCCATGGTCCAGACTCTGGCCGCCCAGCAGTAGATCCCGCACGGCTCCTCGTGAGCTCGAGGCCCCGGTTCCTTCAGGACCGGGGCCTTTTTCTTTGGGCTCCGGGCGGCCCACTCGCGAGTCTTCTCCGAGAAAAAATAGGGACGAGAGCCGGAGCAGCTCTCGTCCCGACGACCTCCGGAGGAGGCTCTGAGGCTCGCAGGATCTAGGGCGTGGTTCCGAAATCGAACAGGGCCTGGATCTCGTCCTCGGACAGGGCCCGGTCGTAGGCCCTCACCTCGTCGAGGGTGCCGGCAAAGTAGCTATTGCCGAGGGCGTAGTTCTCACCGAGCAGCAGGCTCGCGGCGGTGTCCAGGGTCAGGGTACCCACCGTGAGAGGTGAGCCGTCCGCTGCCCCGTCGACATAGAGCCGCATGGCCGAGCCGTCGTACACGGCCAGCACGTGGTGCCAGCTGCCGTCGGCCACCACCGTGGATCCGTTCAGGGTCCGCTGGTTCACCCGGAAGAAGAGCCGGGAGGTGCCGTTGATGTAGAGGTCGTACCCGTCGGCACCGCTATCTCTCTTGTCGACAATGGAGTGCCAGCCGCTCGCAGCGGGATGGTGGATCCACGCCGCCAGGGTGAAGGCGGACGGTCCATCGAGGGCGGTGGCGGCCGAGACCTGCACCGAGTCGTCGATCCCGTCGAAGGTCAGGCCGCCACCGACCCGACCCGGCCCCCACGCCGCACCGCCGAAGACCGTGCCCTGGTAGCCGCTGGCCGAGCCATCGGATGCCACGGCACCCGCCCCGTCGTCGAGGGCCCAGTAGCCCACCAGGCCGACGGTGAGATCGATCGGCTCGTCGACCTCGAGCTCGATCAAGAAATCGTCGTCGTTCGTATTCCCCGCCAGGTCTCGGCACCGCACGAAGTAGCGGTAGATCTGCCCGTCGAGGAGGCCGGATACGGTGTCGGAATGGAGCCGCTGGTCCTGGCTGGTGAAGACCCCGGCCATGAGACCGAAGGGTTTGCCGGCCTCGGTGTCATGGCGGCAATCGGCCGCTTCTCCCGTACGCAACGAGATTTCCACCGACGCGGTTCCGATCGGCAGCACACCCTCCGGAGCGCCCTCGGCACGAACCGGTGGCGTGTCGTCGGGGTCGCCGCTCCATTCGAAGAGCTGCACGATCTCCGCCGCCGTGAGGGCCCGGTCGTAGATCCGCAGATCGTCGAGGGAACCCGCGAAGAAACTGTTGTTCCCGGCGTAGTTCTCGCCGATCAGGAGATCTGCCACAGGGTTCGGCGACAGCCCCGGGGCCGCCACTGCTGCGTCCTGGGCGCCATCGACGTAGAGCACGATCTCGCTGCCGTCGTAGATCCCCGCCACGTGGTGCCAGAGGCCGTCGGCCACCAGCGAGCTCCCGGGCAAGGTCTCGGAGTCGACCCGCATGAACAGGCTGCCCGACGGCTCGAGATAGAGGTCGTAGCCGTCGGCGCCTGCGTCTCGCTTGTCGACGATCGACCGCCAGCCACCCGCCGCACCGTGCTGCACCCAGGCGGCGATCGAGAAGGCCGCCGGAGCATCGAGCCAGGTCGACGGAGCCACCAGCAGGCTGTCGTCCTGCCCATCGAGAGTCAGAGCGCCGTGGAGCAGGCCATCCTTCCAGGTCGGAGCTCCCATGAAGACCGCGGTGTGATCGTTTCCGGCACGATCGAAGGCTGTGTCACCAATGCCTTCGTCGAAGGTCCAGTGGGCGGCCGGCCCCTCCACCAGGGCTCTGGGGCCATAGCTGAAGTCCTGGGCGTAGATGGTGTCTCCACCGGCCAGGGAGATGGCGATCTCGTCGGGAGTGGTGAGACCATCGGAGTCGTAGGTCGGCACGTAGGCCACCGGCAGAGACGCGACGTCGACCACCAGGCGATAGTCACCCGGCAAGAGACCCGTGAAGTCGAAAGTCCCTTCCAGGTCGGTGACCTGGCTTTCGATGGTCGCCCCCTGGTCGTCCAGCAACGAGATCGTCACCTGCAGGGCAGCTTCCTCTGCGGACCGCAGACCATCTCCCGACACGTCTTCCCACACTCGGCCGAACAAGGTAGCCGGGCCGATGTAGGCGAAGTCGATCCCGAACGCCACACTCCCTGCATCCAGCGGAAACGACACCTCGTGCGGTGTCGCCAGGCCATCCGTGT
>CAZMEL010000383.1:0-6241 GCA_964565225.1 uncultured Thermoanaerobaculia bacterium
GCAGGCGTCTCTGCTCGAGCGGTACTGAGCCTGTCGGCGATTCTTTCGATCTTCCGCCGGTCGGTGCCGACCAGCGGGCTCTTCCAAGAGGTCTCCATGCAAGCATCCGTCTTTCGTGCCTACCGGCAGCTCGTGCTGCGTTCCGCCCACGGCCTGAGCCCGGAACAGCTCCTCGAGATTCCCGCGGGGCGCTCCAACAACATCGCCTGGAATCTCGGGCATATCCTCACCGTGCAGCAGAGGCTGGTCTACGGCCTCTCGTCACTACCCATGTACATTCCCGAGCACTACTCCTCTCATTTCGGCAAGGACACCTCGCCGAGCGACTGGACCGAGCCCGTCGACCTACCCGAGATCCTGCGTCTCCTGCGCGAAACGGCCGACCACTTCGTCCGCGACGTCGAGGCCGGCCGTTTTCAGACCTACAACGCCTTCACCACCTCCACCGGCGTCGAGATCCAAGACGCCGCCGATGCCGCCGCCTTCGACCACTTCCACGAAGGAGTTCACGTCGGCATCATTCTCTCGATCCGGCGGCAGGTGAGCTGAGGACGGCGAATCGCCTGCCTCGGCCCGCGGTCGGGATCAGCCGTTCTTCGCAGCGCGTTGGAGCAATCCCCTCATCGACCGGTATCGCCGGTCCACGAGGGACAGAGGCGGCTGGAGGCCGGCCGAGAACCACGGTGACCAGTGGGCCCAGCGCAGCATGGCCGCGAGAACCTCCTCGGCGTGTCTTGCCGGACGGCCGTTGTACGCCACCTGGAAGACCCTCCCTGTTTCGAAATAGAGATCGACGTGTTGCTCATAGGGCCCCATGATCCTCAGGCGCCCGGTCTTGCCCGACCGGGCTTCTTGCAGGAGGACGGTCGGCAAGTCGAGAGCCTCCCGGAAGATCTGTTCGTCGTAGGGCTTTCTTCGTAGCTCGGCCATGCTCTACCCTCACAATCCATCGAGAAGAAAGAAGAAATCATGCAAAAGGTTTCGCTCTTCGCGAAAATGGGGACGTTTCGAGAAAGAGCGGAATCGAGGCCCAAGAAGTGTAGGAAGCGTACTACAAGGCTGGAAAGGAAAGAAGAATCTGGGCAGACATTTTCTCTTGTTTTCCTTCGGCCGAGCACCCATCGTCCGGCTACCGGGAGGTTTTGATATGCTCAATGATATACGTCGATGTCCTTGTAGAAGGAAAGGTTGAACAAAAGTACCTTTGTTTTCTTCCGACCGTTAGGTAGAATGTCAGGTGCCACTGCTACGCTCGTTCGGTCGAGGAGGGGGTGGAGCAAGGATTTTTTCCGGAAGAACGCGTGGAACGGTAGCAGCGATGGAGGCGTGAGATGAGCGCAGAAGAGACGATTCGCGATGCAATGCAAGAGGTGCCGAAGGCCGTAGCCGCTGGCCTGGTCGACATGGGAAGCGGCATGATGCTGGCGATGAAGACCGTGGACAGTCATCCCCAGGCGGTTCTCGATCTTCTGGCCCCAGCCACGAAGGAGATGTTCGAGGGCGACATGGTCCAGCAGATCGAGAACCTCTTCAAGCGAGCTCGCGGGGTCGAGAGCGATGAGCGCTATTTCCAGGAATTCCTGATCTCGTCGACCAATCTCTGGCATTACTTCGGTCGCTTGAAGAGCATGAACTCCGTGGTGCTCGCCATCGTCTGTCGTGGGGATGTGAATCTCGGTATGTTGGTGATGAAGGCACGTCAAATGATCCAGAAGGCAACGATCTGAGCCACGAGAGGTAGTGGGAGATGGGTGTGCGCGAAGCCAAGGCTCTACAGCTGGATCTGGACGGTCGGTTGGAAGAGGTCGTCGAGCGGATCGCCGAAGCTCGGAGCCTCGACCTGGAAGCCTACGAGCGTGGTAAGCCTCTCGACGTCGAAGTTCTGGTTCCCGAGTTGGCGAGGCTGGTGTTGCAATGCTGCCAGCTGCTCGACGATCTGGCGAAGCTCGACGCCGACTCCGACCTGCACTCCCTCGCGACCCCACGCCAGATCGAAGACTTCGCCGATCTCTGTTTCGTGTTGTATTCCGAGCTGCGGGCCTGCGGCCAGCAGCTCGGTCGCCTGACCGAAATCGCGCAAGAGCCCTTCGGCATCCTGGTCGCGGTGGAGAGGGCACGAAACAAGATCGTCAACGGGCTCTGCGTGCTCGAGAACCGGCTGAGCACCCTGCTCGGGTATGCGTCTCGCACCCACCACATCGACCTGATTCGCGAGGCGCTCGTCGCTCGCCGCATCACCGGCAAGCTGCTGTCCCGACTTCCCGACCTGGGAAGCGCCGAATCCGATCTGGAGTCGAGCTTGCGCCGGGTAGGGGGCGCCCTGGCCTGGCTGAAGGGCCACGAAGACTTCTACAGCCTGCGGACCGAGGAACGCCTGGTGGCCCGGCACCTGCAGCAACAGATCATCACCTGGCTCCGAGACGGGTGCCAGAAACGCGAGGGGCTACAGATCTTGCACGAGGTGCAGGTGTTCGTCGAGCTCCTGCAACCGATGGTGCGGGATCGAGGCCTGATCGACCACGACCTGGAGGTGCTGGAAAAGGCGATCGACCAGCTCAAACACGGTGATCCCTACGAAGCGCTGTCCTGCTCCGTGGTGGTCGACCTCGACTCTCTCTTCGGGCTCGATGCCTCTCTCGACCGCCAGCTGCGGAAGGGCAGCAACTGCGGCGAGATCCTCGCTTCGCTGCTCCAGCTGCACGGTCGTTTGCGGGCCCTGAGGCCGGCGACGGAGGGCCGTGGCGTCCAGGAAACCCGAGCCCGGAGCCCCGAGCCGACCCGGCCAGGAGCCAAGAATCCCAGGACCGGGCACCTGCGCCTCGTCGGAACCTGAGCGATGTCGGGAGCGGTTCCGCGCCCGATCGGTCAGAGCGCGTCGCCGATCCCTCCGAAGCGTGTGACGATTCGCGATCTGCGCGCCGGTTATGGCGGCAGGACGATCCTCGACGGGCTCCGGCTGGATTTGCCCGGGCCGGGCCTCAGTGTGATCGTCGGTCCCGGTGGCAGCGGCAAATCGACACTGGTTCGGGCCCTGGTCGATCACCAGCAGCCCGATTTCTGGTGGAAGGGCGAGATCGACGTGCCGCTGCCGGGAGCCGTGGTACAGCTACAGAATCCGGCCCTGCTAGGTACGCTGGCGGATCTTCTGTCGCGCCCCGGGCTCCCGGTGACAGCCCGGCTCGAGGAGGCTCGAGAACGTCTCGCCCGATTCGCCGCCCGAGGTCTGCCGCGGATTTCGGACTGGCTGCTTCCGGCTCTCCCCCGACCCGTAGCCGACCTCTCCGTCCCCAGGGTTCGGCTGGCTCGGATTCTCGCCACTCTAGAACGCGAGGCAGCGCTCTACATTTTCGACGAGCCCGATGCCGAGCTGCCCGGAGATCTCGGCGAGGAGCTCGAATCGATACTCCTGGATCTGAAGCAGACCGCGACGGTGCTCGTGGTCACCCACAACCTCGGGTTCGCCCGCCGGATCGCCGACCACGCCGCCTTGATGGAAGAGGGAGGGCTGATCGAATCCGGTTCCAGCCGTCGATTCTTCGCCGAGCCCGAGCAGCCGCGCACCCGGCAATTCCTGCGTCTGGGAAGCTGAAGGAGGCCCGCCATCGATTCGTTCAACTGGATTCTGCAAGGTCGACTCGCCGGATCGGGGCGACCCGGGCTGATCGCACCGATCGCGGAGGATCTCGCCTGGCTGCGTTCGGCAGGTATTCACCACGTCGTTTCGCTGACGCGAGAGGTGGTGCCGCTGCCGCCGGGCTCCGGGTTCGAGGTGCACCATTTCCCGATCTTCGACATGGGGATCCCGACCCCACGGCGCGCCGCCGATCTGTGTCGAAGGGTTCTCGCCGATCTCGACCGGCGAGAGCCCGTGCTGCTGCACTGCAAGGCGGGCCTGGGGCGAACCGGCACCATGCTCGCCTGCTCCCTGGTATCGCTCGGAGAGTCGGCACAGGCCGCCGTCGCCAGGGTTCGTCGAGTGTCGAGCTTCTACATCCAGAATACGGCTCAAGAGCGGTTCGTGACGCATTATGCCGAGTTCTTGCGAGAGCAGGAGGCATCCGGGCTCTTGCCGACGCCACTTCGGGTGCCGGTATCCGAGCCGGACCAATCGGAGTGAGGTGTGAGAGATGCGATACCTACAAGAGCTGGAGAACCTCGAGCCCTTTCTCGACGAGATCAGCAACGGCGTGAGCATTGCCGATGCCACGGTCGAAGGGTTTCCTCTGACCTTCGTCAACAAGACGTTCGAGCGCATCACCGGATACTCGTCGGCGGAGGTTCTGGGGCGCAACTGCCGGTTTCTCCAGGGACAAGGCTCGGAGCCGGCAGCCGTGGAACGCTTGCGGAAAGCCTTGCAGCGAGCCGAGCCCTGTCATGTGGTGCTACGGAACTACCGCCGGGATCAGACCGTCTTCCTCAACGAGCTGAAGCTGCGGCCGATCTTCGACTCCGACGGGCAGCTGGTTCGTTACCTCGGGATCCAGAACGATGTCACCTCGGTGCTCGTGGCGAGGACTCTGCAGCGCAAGGCCGGCTCGGAGCTGGGCAAGGCCATGGTGTGGCCCCCGGACACCGGAGAGCTCGACCTGCCGATTTTCGGAATCTCGCCGCTCCGGTCGTCGGGAGCCTTGGGAGTTGCGGTGTGTGACCACCGGGGAGAGGTTCGATATGTGAACCCGACCTTGGAGCGAATGGCCGGGCGACCTGCGAAGCAACTCGTCTCTTCGAGCGTGTTCGACCTCTTCGACAGCGATGGGTTGAGCGAGGCCCTGATTTCCGCCGAGGCGACGGAGCACGAATGGCGGCCGGCCCGCCTGATGGGAGACGAGCCTGCGGGAATCGAGCTCAGCCAGTACCGCGTGGTGGCCGGCCTCGGTGCTCAACCGTTCTTCGTCTTGCTCGTCCACCAGCTCGACGAAGCCGCGATTTCCTGAGTCCGAAAGGCCCCCGGATGTCGGTGTGAGTATCATTGGCCCATGGCAAAGCTACAGGTCCGGGCGATGTACCGATTCGTCACAGTCTCCGATCCCCGATCCCTCTGCATCCGGCTCCGGAGCTGGTGTGAAGGCAAGGGAATCAGCGGTACCGTGCTGCTGGCCGAAGAAGGCTTGAACGGAACGTTGGCCGGCACGGCCGAGTCGCTCGAAGAGGTGATCCGCCGGTTGCGCGACGTGCCGGGTTTCGACGATCTCCAGACCAAGATCTCCTGGGCCAGCTCGCCACCTTTCGATCACCTGAACATTCGCTGCAAACGCGAGATCGTGACCATGGGGCTGCCGGGCATCGATCCGCGGCGCGAGACGGGGCGTCGGGTCGATCCCGAGGCGTGGAACGAGCTGCTCCTCGATCCCGAGGTGCTGGTGATCGACAGCCGCAACGACTACGAGACCAGCATCGGAACGTTTCAGGGGGCCGTCGACCCACGGATCGGCTCCTTCCGGGAGATGCCGGGTTGGCTCGAGCGTTCTCTCGATCCGGCACAACGGCCCCGAGTGGCCATGTACTGCACCGGTGGCATTCGCTGCGAGAAGTCGACCGCCCACCTCCTCTCCCTCGGTTTCGAAGAGGTCTACCAGCTCGATGGCGGAATCCTGCGATACCTCGAGTCCGTGCCCGAGGAGCAGAGCCTGTGGCAGGGCGAGTGCTTCGTCTTCGATCGGCGTATCGCCCTGGGCCCCGGACTTTGCCAGGGCACCCAGGCGATGTGTGTCGGTTGCGGCTGGCCGGTGGCGGCGCTGGAGTACGAGCCAGGCCCCGGCGGTATCCACCGCGGATGCCCACGGTGCTTCCCGACCGAGAGCTGCTTCGACTCCTTGGAGTCGGGCCTGAGCGAAGAAGAGACTCGAGCCGCGCTGCGGCGAGAAGCTCTCGATTTTCCGGCCCCTGCTTCGGATTCGTGAAGGCCTGGCACCGAGTTGTGGAGCCGCTGGACCTCCGGGGCCTCGTCAGCCTCGTTTCCGGCTCCGCAGGGCCAGGATCCCGAGGGTCAGCAGGGTCAGCGGTCCGGCGAAGCCCAGGAGGGCGGTCTGGAAGGTGAGAAGGCTCGGGGAGTGGCTGGCGGCGAGCCCGAGGAGCAGGCCGTAGGCGAGGTAGTAGGCGAGGAACAGCCCTCCCTCCCAGCGCGCGATCACGAGCCCGGTGAAGAAGATCGGCAGACAGGCCAGGGCCGCTCCGACCAGGACCGGGAGGTCGAAGCGAAGGGTCTCCGGCGGCACCCGGACGCCGTGCTCCGAGACCATGC
>CAZMEL010000384.1:0-6241 GCA_964565225.1 uncultured Thermoanaerobaculia bacterium
GTCGGGGCTCGCCGAAGCGTCCCCGCAGAACCAGCAGCTGCACCCCGTCGATCCCCCGGCCTACCGGCCAGGTCCAGGCCCCGGCGGCGGAATCTTCGCCCGGGGGAGCCGGGTCGATCTCCTGCCAGGCCACCACCTGGGGCGTCTCGGTGGCGCCGTAGAAATTCCAGCAGGCGGCCCGGGGAGCCAGGGCGCGGAGGCGCTCGGTGTCTCGGTGCCGCAGGGGCTCGCCGCCGAAACCGACCAGCCGCAGATCCTCGAGACGAGCCCCGCTCCCCTCCGCCGCGTCGGCCAGGAAGGCCGCCAGGGACGGGGTGAGGTGGGCGACGGTGGCGCCCCGCTCGGCGAGCCAGGGGAGGACGGTGGCGGGGTGGTCGAGGCCGGGCAGGAGCACCGAGGCGCCGAGGGCCAGGGGCACCAGGAGGTCGCGCAGAAAGGGGTCGTGTCCGAGACCGGAGAGGGCGGTGAAGCGGTCGCGGGGGCCGAGCCCGAAGGTGGTGGCATAGGTGTCGAGAAAGTGGCCGAGGGGGCGGTGGTTGCCGCGGATTCCCTTGGGGCGGCCGCTGCTGCCGGAGGTGAAGGCGAGGTAGGCGAGGGTGTCGGGTCCCGGCGAGGCCACGGGGCCATGCACGGTTTCCGTCGGCGGCGTCTCCGCCAGGCGAATCCGACCCGAGGCGGGAACCTGGTCGGCAACCTCCGGCGCCGGCTCGCCCACGCCGAGCCAGGCGACGGGGCGGGCCTGGCGCAGCATCTCGGCCTTGCGCCGCGGGGGATGGCTCGGATCGAGGAGCAGGAACGCCGCTCCCGCCCGCCAGGTGCCGAGCAGGGCTCCGGCCAGGGCCGGAATTCGCGGCGCCTCGACGGCGATCACCGGCACCCCCGGATCGCCGACCGCCGGACCGACCAGGTCCACCAGCTGCCGGGCGACGTGGGCGCTGTGCCGCTCGAGATCGGCGTAGGTCCAGCGGTCGCCGGCCCGGGATTCGAGTGCCAGCCGATCGGGAGCCTCGGCCGCCCGGTCCAGGAACCGCAGGTGGAGCGGCGGCGCCGCCGCGGCGGGCAGGGGTACGTGGGGATCCGGCAGGGGAGCGGGGTCCGCCGGGCGCAGGTCGAAGGCCGCGGTCGGGGTCTCGGGGTGCTCGGTGGCGAGCTTCAGCAGACGTTCGAGCTGGGTCAGCAGGGCGGTCATGCGGGTGGCCGTGAAGAGGTCGCGGTCGTAGATCAGATCGAAGCACAGCCTGCCCTCGAGCTCCCGAGCGTAGAGGGTGAGATCGAACTTGGCCTCGGGGCGGCCGGTGGCCACGGGGGTCGCCTCGATTCCCGGCAGGTCGAGGCGGATCTCGTCGATGTTGAGCACGTTGAAGAAGACCTGGAACAGGGGCGTGCGGCCGAGGTCCCGCTCGGGCTCCAGGGCTTCGACCAGCTTCTCGAAGGGCAGCTCCTGGTGGGCGAAGGCGCCGAGGGCGGTCTCTCGCACCCGCGCCACCGTTTCTCGGAATCCGGGCTCGCCGGAGAGGTCGGTGCGCAGCACCAGGGTGTCGACGAAAAAACCCGCCAGGTCTTCGGTGCGGCGCTGGTTGCGCCCCGCCACCGGGCAGCCCACCAGCAGGTCCGTCTCGCCGCTCCAGCGGGCGAGCACGGTTTCGAAGGCGGCGAGCAGCACCATGAACGGGGTGGCTCCCATCTCCCGGCCGAACGCCAGCACCGCGGTGCCGGTCTCGGGTGCGAGGGTGTGCTCGAGGTGTGCGCCTCGCCGGCCCCCGGGCCTCGCGGTGCGCGGACGATCGGTGGGCAGCTCGAGCCGCGCCCGGGGCGGTGCCAGGCGCTGTCGCCACCAGGCGAGCCGAGTCTCCAGGGCGGCTCCGCGCAGCCAGCGGCGCTGCCAGCGGGCGAAGTCGAAGTAGGAAACGCTCGCCGCGGGCAGGCCGGCAGCCTCGCCGCGGTAGAGCGCCGCCAGCTCCCGCAGGAGGATCCCCAGGGACCAGCCGTCGGAGACCATGTGGTGCTGGACCAAGACCAGCCGCGCCCGGTCGTCGGCCAGCAGCAGCAGTCGCGCCCGCACCAGGGGGCCGCGGTCGAGCGCGAAGGGACGGCGAGCCTCCGCCGCCGTTCGGGTGTCGGCCTCGGCGCGGTCGCCTCCGTCTGCCCCCGGGAGGGCCCGCAGGTCGACCACCCGCAGGCGGGCCACCGGAGCGCTGCCGGGGTGCTGGCGGGGAATGCCGTCCTCGGCGCGGAAGGTGACCGACCAGATCGGGTGGCGGCGCACCAGCCGGTCGAAGGCCGACACCAGCCGGCCGACATCGAGGGGACCGGTCAGGTCGAGGGCGCCCGGCACATGGTAGGCGGCGTCGCCGGGGGCGAGCTGCTCCAGGAACCAGAGACGCTCCTGGGCAAAGGTGAGGGGAGCCCCGGCCGCTCTCTCCCGCTCGTGCTCCCCCGCGCCGGCCGGCTCCAGAGAAGGTGCCTCCGCCCGTCCGGCGGTGGCGATTCGCCGGGCCAGGCCCTCGAGGGTGGGGGCCTCGAAGAGGGCGCGCACCGCCAGCTCGACCCCGAAGCGCTCCCGGATCCGAGAGATCACCCGGGTGGCGAGCAGGGAGTGGCCGCCGAGGGCGAAGAAATCCTCCCGCCGGCCGAGGGTGTGGGGATCCCGCCCCAGCAGCTCGCCCCAGATCACCGCCAACGCCTCTTCGATGGCGTTCCGGGGAGCCTCCGCTCGCGGGGTCGAGCCCGCGTCCGGTGTCGAGGCTCGGGTCAGGCGCCGGGCCGCGGCGCGCCGGTCGACCTTGCCGCTGGGGGTCAGGGGCAGGGATTCGAGGCTGTGCACCGTGGCCGGCACCATGTGGGCGGGCAGGCGATGGCGGAGAAAGTCCCGCAGCTCGTCGCCGTCCACCGCGACGGGGCGGCCGTCGCTCGCCGGGCGTGGCACGATCCCTGCCACCAGGAGATGCCGGCCGTCGTCCGGGGAGTCTCCGTCCGGGGAACCGGCGACGGTCACCACGGTTTCGGCCACGTCCGGGTGCTCGCCGAGCGCCGCCTCGATCTCCCCGGGCTCGATCCGGAAGCCGCGCACCTTCACCTGGTGGTCCCACCGGCCCAGGAACTCGAGCCGGCCGTCGCCGAGAGAGCGCACCCGGTCGCCGGTCTTGTAGAGCCGCCGGCCGGCTTTCCGGGCAAAGGGGTCGGGCACGAAACGTTCGGCGGTGGCCGCGGGCTGGGCGAGATACCCGCGGGCCGGGGCCGCGCCGCCGATGCAGAGCTCGCCGGGCACCCCCGCGGGCACCGGCTGCAGGCGGGCGTCGAGCACATAGACCTCGGCGCCGGCCACCGGGCGGCCGATCGCCGGCAGGGCGGGCCAGCGGTAGGGGTCGGCGGGCAGGGGCTCGGCGGTGACCACGTGGGTCTCGGTGGGGCCGTATTGATTCTCCAGCCGGGCGTCGGGCAGGCGCCGGAAGAGCTGGCGCAGGGCCGGGGTCACCCGCAGCTGCTCGCCGGCGGTGAGCACGGCGCGCAGGGGAGGCAGGGTGGCAGGAGCGGTCTCGGCCAGCTGCTGCAGGGCCACGAAGGGTAGGAAGAGCCGCTCCACCCGGTGCTGCGCCAGGTGCCGCCACAGGGCCTCGGGATCGCGCCGGACGGCTTCGGTCACCAGCACCAGGGTGCCGCCGGCCAGCCAGGTGGCGAAGAGCTCCTGCATCGCCACATCGAAGCTCGTGGGGGCGAGCTGCAGAGTGTGCTCGCCCCGGCTCCGGGCCAGCTGCCAGGCCATCAGCCGGGCGAACGGATCGTGGGGCATCGCCACTCCCTTCGGCCGCCCGGTGGAGCCGGAGGTGTAGAGCACGTAGGCGAGGTGGTCGGGCCCCGGTCCTGCCGCCGGCTCGTCCGCTGCCGGCCCCGCGAGATCGCACCCGTCCCGCAGGTCGATCCGGGGGATTTCCAGCCCCACGCCGAGCTCGGGGTCGTCGCTGAGCAGCGCCGCCGGCCGGGCTTCCTGCAACATGTGCTCGCGGCGGGCGAGGGGATAGGCGGGGTCGAGGGGCAGGCAGGGGCTGCCGGCTTCGAGAGTGGCGAGCAGGGCGATGGCGGCTTCCGGCCCGCGATCGAGGCACAGGGCCACCGGGCGGTCGGGCCCGGCCCCCAGGCGACGCAGCCGGGAGGCCAGCCACCGAGCGCGGCGGTGCAGCTCGCCGTAGGTCAGGCCGGCGGAGGCGGGATCGGCGGAAGGCTCCACCGCCACCCGGTCGGGCACCCTCGCGGCGATCGCGCGGAAACGATGGACGATCGTGACGGCCGAGCCCGCCTCGGAGCCCGCGGGATCGGGCACGGCGTGCTCTACGAGCAGCTGATGGCGTTCGGCGGCGTCGAGCAGGTCGAGGCTGCCGAGAGGCGTGGCGTCTCCGGCCGCCGCCAGGGAGCGCAGCAGGTTGCGCCAGCTGCGCAGCATCCGCTCGGTGCTCGACCGATCGAAGAGGTCGCTGCTGGCCTCGGCCCAGGGCACCAGCGAATCGCCGTCACGCACCAGGGAGAGCAGCAGGTCGAACTTGGCGGTCTGGTTGTCGAGCTGCTCCATCGAGAGGGTCAGCCGCGGCAGCTCGAGGGGCTCGAGGGGTGCGTTCTGCAGCACCAGGAGCACCTGGAAAAGAGGTGAGCGGGAGAGATCGCGCGGCGGCTGCAGGGCTTCGACCAGCTTTTCGAAGGGAAGATCCTGGTGGTCGTAGGCGCCGAGGGTGTTGCGCCGCACCTCGGCCAGGAGATCGCCCAGGGGCCTGGTGGGGCCGGGGCGCCCGCGCAGCACCAAGGTGTTGACGAAGAAGCCGATCAGGGGCTCGATCTCCAGCCGGTTGCGGTTGGCGATCGGTGAGCCCACCAGCAGGTCGGTGGCGCCGCTGAAACGCCACAGCAGAGTTTGGAAAGCGGCGAGCAGGAGCATGAAGAGGGTGACCCCGGAGGCTTCGGCCCGGCGCTCGAGGGCGCGGGTGAGATCGGCGCCGAAGGGCCGGCCGCGCACGGTGTGGCCGCGGAAGCTCTGGGTCGCCGGCCGGGGCCGGTCGGTGGGGAGGTCGAGCACGGTCGGCGCGCCGTCGAGGGCCCGGCGCCACCAGTCGAGCTGGCGCTCCAGCTCGCCGCCGGTGAGCCACTGCCGTTGCCACTTGGCGAAATCCGCGTACTGCACCGCCAGGGGCGGCAGAGACGGCGCCCGACCCTCGACGAGATCGCGGTAGAGGGTGCCGAGCTCGCGGAAGAGCACCCCCACCGACCAGCCGTCGGCCGCGATGTGGTGGAGCGAGAGCAGCAGCAGGCAGCTCTCCGCCCCCTCGTGGACCAGGGTGGTCCGCAGCAGCCGGTCGCCGCCGAGGTCGAAGGGTCTGCGGGCCTCACGGGCGGCCAGGTGGCGAACGGTTTGCCGCCGGGTCTCCGGGGGAAGCGCCGAGAGGTCGACCCGGGGCAGAACCGGGCGCCCGCCGTCGCCCTCGCCCTCGAGGGAGTCGAGCGGCAGCACCCGCTGCCGGGGGCCCTCGGCGCTGGCCTCGATCCGGCTGCGCAGCACCTCGTGGCGTCGCAGAATCCGTCGCAGGGCGCCGTCGAGGGCCGCGAAGTCGAGCCGCCCCAGGAGACGGAAGGTGCCGGTGACGTTGTAGAAGGGCACCTCGGGCTCGAACTGATCGAGGAACCACAACCGCTCCTGGGCGAACGACAGCCGCGCCGGGCCCGCCTCGTCGCGGCGGGGCACCGTGCTCGGAGCTCCTGCGGCTCCGGCCGCGGCCGGAGCGCCCGCCTCGGAGGCTCCGGTCCGGCTCCCCACCCCCTGCAGCAGCCGGTTCAGCAGGGCTCGTTTGGTTTTCGAGAGGCCGGCGGAGGACGGGGGCTCAGACGCCATGGGTGGCCTCCTCCGAGCCCTCCAGGGCCGTCAGCAGGGCGAGGGCCTCGTCTTCGTCCATGGCGGCCAGCATCTCGGTGAGCCGCTCGGTGAGGCGCTCGGCCAGGGCGCTCAGCACCGGGGTCTCGAACAGGGTGGCGAGGGGCATCTCGACGCGAAAGGTGGAGCGGATCCGCGAGGCCACCTGGGTGGCCAGCAGAGAGTGTCCGCCGAGCTCGAAGAAGTCGTCGTGGGCGCTGACCGGGGAGATTCCCAGCACCTCCGACCAGATCCGCGCCAGGCCCTTCTCGGCCGGGGTGCGCGGCGGCACGAAGTCTTCCCGGCCCCGGGTCGGCCCGTCGTCGAAGAGCTCCTCGACCGCCGCCAGGG
>CAZMEL010000385.1:0-6240 GCA_964565225.1 uncultured Thermoanaerobaculia bacterium
GCTTCAGCGACTACATGATGGGGCGGACGTGCCTCTATCCGCTACGGCGATTTGCGAGTGTGGATCCGGCCCGGGACGGGTGGAATCTCTATACGTACGGGCGGAACAATCCGGTGAAATATGTGGATCCGACAGGTTTTTCGATCTCTTTTAGCGGCCTCGATGATTTGGACAAGGAGTCTGCAGAGTTTCGAGTATTTGCAGACGCTCTACGGGAGGTTGGAGTGGGCGATCTCGTCGAACACCTTGATCTTACTGAAGTGGATGGCTCCGTGAATCTGACGTCGAGCATCGACTTATCTGCGTCGGACAATCCAACAGCAAGGCTGATTGGCCAAGCGATCAATTCCGACACGCAGATCGATGTCAGAATCGGGCCTGTAAAGAAGAGATCAGGTGGCGGTATCACTGACACTACATTTTTCGATAAACAGAAAATAATTGAGATTGGATTAGATCCGAAACAAATCGAGAGCGTACTTGTGCCTGGAGTTCGGGGGGCTCTTCCGGTTAGCTTGCCAACCGCTCTGGTTCACGAGCTTGGGCATGCTGCAGGAAATTTTCGAGATGGACAACCAGGTTTTATGGGTAATACAAAACCCCAGGCCATGAAGGCAGAGAACGCTCATAGAGCTCTAAGTCGGTTTCCCACATTCCGAACAGGTCACTGTTCTGTCTATCCGGTAAATAGTTGTAAATAGAGCAAGAATGACAGCAGGCAATAGAATGAAGAGTCTACGGATTTCTCTAGGTTTAGGCTTCATGATTTCAACATTCGGGGTGTTGGCGGAGGCAATATTGAGGCTTGCGTATTCGCACAACGCAATCAGCGGAACCGAGGATACTATTATCTATTTTCTAATTTGGATTCAATGGCCGGGATTATTGTTAGAAAGCAAGCTGCACATTCTCCCACTTGGTACTACAGATTTCGGGAACTCTCACTCCCTGGCCGAAGGTTTTTGGGAGGCTCTTCTGTCGTACTGGGTAGTCAATGGCATTGGTTGGGGTTTGGCGATCTTGCTCATCGTGTTTTTGGCCGAAAGGGTTTACAAGAAGGTCGTCCTTTTGCGCCAGGGTGCAGTCGAGGAATAGAGCAAGTCGATCGTATGCCGCTTCGCCCCGAGGCGCCGTCGCGTATTGAGCTATATGTGAGCCAGCCTGGTAAGGATTCGAGGAGCTCGGAGGCTCAGCCGGCACCCGGAGGCAGAGCTCGTTCCGGGATCCCAGCGATCCAGGCTTCGAGCTCGGTTTCCTGCCTCTCTTTGGCTCGTGCCCGGTCGACCAGAGTTGGGGGCACCGCCCGCTCGGCACATTCGCCCACACCCAGCGGACACCGTTCACAGGTCAGGTGCACGTCTTGCCGTGGAATGTCGGGATCGTCGAGAAAGGCCACCGCATCGCGGAGGTCTTCGTCGATGGCGAGACCGAGACTGATGCTCGATCGGGCGTCGGGCACCAGGGAGAGTGCCCGCGACAGGGTGAGCACCAGGAAGTCCTCCTGGCTCTCGAAGAATCGCGAGCGCTGGACCTTGACCTCGACTCCATCCCCGCCGGCCTTGGAATCAGGCTCCTGCAGCGCTCGCAACCCCGGCCACCGGCGGCAATGGTTCTCGAGCCCGGAATGGGGAATCGGCAGCGACGTCAGGTTGAGGATCTTCGAGAGCCTCGGCCCGTCCTGCCGCTCCGTGAAGCGGACGAAGAAGAGCCGGCCCAGGCCGAAGCGTCGTGGAACGATCTGACTGAGGCGGTAGAGGAACGTCTCGGGAGTGGTCTCGAAGCGCTGAAGGAGCCCGAGAAACGCTTCCGGCGACCACTTCTCGAGGCGAAAGAACCGCCGCAGCTCGGCCTCGACCGCTTCCTGGTCGAGCAACACCGCACCGGAAAAATAGGCGGCCTCGAAATCGTGGATCACCTGCTCGAAGGAACCTACCTCGAGGGGCGGTGAGGACCACGAACGTTCCCGGGATTCCAGAAACCGGTACCCGAGCTCCCGACCCACCATGAATGCGCGTTGGGGCGGCAGAAGCCCCGCATTGAGAAAGAGCCGTGGTTTCTTTCCCGGCACCAGCACCGAGCGAAGACTCGCCAGGCTCGCGGAGTCGTCGAAGCGGGTCTCCTCGACCCCGACACCGAATTCCACCTCGAGAATCTTCCGCAACTGCTCCAGAGACGGCACGGTAGCGCGCTCCCATTGCTCTCGCACGCGTAGCTCCTGCGCCAGCATCTCGACTTCTTCGAAGAAGTTACCCCGCAGGTACTGGAGTGATCGCAGGGCCGCGAGCAGGAACGGCTCGACCTCGAACCCATAGAGGCGCCCGATCTCGAACGCCGCCCGCACCAGGGCCCGGGCTTCGGTCGGCACGCTTCCGACCAGGCCATAGATCGACTCCAGCTCGATACCGAACAGGTGGAAGGGAAACTCTCGCAAGAAGGGGGACTCGATGATCTCCGACATCCCCTCCAGCTCGGCCGGCACCTGGGCCGAGACCAGCTCGTCGTAGGGAACCTCGAGGCCCGCGGCGAGCTGCAGGAGCTTCTCGGGCTTCGGATACTTGCGTCCCTTTTCGATCTCGCTCAGATACGAGACCGAGAGCCCGGTGCGGTCGGCCACCTGCTTGAGGCCCAGCCCTCGCGCCTGGCGAATCGTTCGCAGCTTCAGGCCGAGAATCAGCCGGAGGCTCAGGGGATCCCGCGGGTCCGAGCTCGTTCGACTCATGCCCACCGATCCCTCGAAACAAGACTCGTCCGGCCACCGAGCTCGTCTCGCTCCGGCAACCGGGACGTGGGTCTTCCGAGGCGGGCGGAAGGAGTTGGGTCGGTCGGCATGCCTTTCCATTGTATCCGCTGAATCCGCGGAACGGGTGGTCTTCACTGCCTCTCCCGCGATCGCCCATGGCGAAAAATGCTATCTAGCGTAATTTCGCTTGACTTATCTTTTCTACTAAACGTAGACTTCCGCTGCGACAAGAAACAGGCTCGACACACGGCACGCCTTCCAAGTGACCAAGGGCCAAGAAGTGAGCCAAGGGCCAAGAAGTGAGCCAAGGGCCAAGGCAAGAAGGAGAAACACCCTCCATGCTCCATCCGACGACCCCGGCATCGAGCTCCACCGAGTCAGCCACGGCCGGCACTCCAGGAACCAGGGATCCGAACGGAACCCGGATCCTCGGCGAGCCCCTGCCTCTTTCGACCGAGCTGCTGCCACCCGCGGCCCTCGACCTGCTGGCCGCTCTCCATCGGCAGCTCGAGCCCGAACGCAGGAACCTTCTGGCCGCCCGGGAGCAACGCCAGGCGCAATACGACGCGGGAGACCTGCCCGACTACCTGCCCAGAGACACCGAAGCCATCTCCGGCGACTGGCGAGTGGCCGAGATCCCTCCCGATCTGCGGAGGCGCCGGGTCGAGATCACCGGCCCGGTGCACGACCCGAAGATGGTCATCAAGATGCTCGGACCCAACGACGACGGGATCTGCGCCGATACCGCGATG
Organism: uncultured Thermoanaerobaculia bacterium; assembly: GCA_964565225.1. Lineage (GTDB taxonomy): Bacteria > Acidobacteriota > Thermoanaerobaculia > Multivoradales > J023 > CAZMEL01. Next base: position 3,493 of record CAZMEL010000385.1, read on the forward strand.
CTCGATTTCGAAGACTCGATGAAGCCCACCTGGGCCAACGTGATCACTGGACACCACAACGTGCGCGAGGCGATCCGCGGCACTCTCACCCACACCCGGCCCGCAACCGGCGACCGGCCGGCGAAGGTCTACTCCCTGCCGCAGGACCACCCCGTAACCCTGATGGTGCGGGTTCGCGGGTTGCACCTCGAAGAGCCGAACCTGGAAATCGGCGGCCAACCCGTCGCCGCCGGCCTCTTCGATCTCGTCCTCGTCCTCTTCCACGGCGCCGCTTCCCTGCTCCGACAGGGCCGAACGCCGACCTTCTACGTGCCCAAGTGTGAGCACTTCCTGGAGGCCCGGTGGTGGAACCGACTCTTCGAGCTCGCCCAGGAAGCCCTGGAGCTTCCCGTGGGGAGCCTGCGCGCCACCTTCCTGATCGAGACCCTTCCCGCGGCTTTCCAGATCGAAGAGATCCTCTACGAGATCCGCGCACACGCGGCAGGGCTCAACGTCGGCCGCTGGGACAAGATCTTCAGCGATATCAAGGTCTTGAAGAACCACCCGGACCGCCTGCTCGCCGACCGTTCCACCATCGGCCTCAACCGGCCCTGGATGCGAGCCTACGCACGGCGTCTGGTGCAGATCTGCCATCGGCGGGGGGCCTATGCCATCGGCGGGATGGCCGCCTTCACGCCCGGACGCGACGAGGTCACGCGACGCGAGCAGACCCGGAAAGTGGTGGAAGACAAGCGGGTGGAGGCTGCCCTCGGGCACGATGGTTGCTGGGTGTCCCACCCCTATTTCATCGGCCCGGCCCTGCGCGCCTTTCCGGTTCCGAACCAGCTGCAGGTGAAACACGAGGAGGTCGACGAGCACCCGGATCTGCTGCCGACGATGACGCCGCCCCATACCCTGGAAGGCCTGCGCACCAATCTGCGAGTGGGGATCGCCTACCTCGAAGGCTGGAGCCGGGGCCTCGGCTGTGTCGCCTGGGACGATCTGATGGAAGACCTCGCCACCCTCGAGATCTCCCGCGCCCAGACCTGGCAATGGCTCCACCACGGCCTCGTGCTCGACGATGGCCCGCGGGTCGACCGCCGGTTGATCACCGAGGTCTTCGACCAGGAGCTGTCACGCATCCACCAAGACCTGAAGGCTTCCGGCCTCGAAGGCGAACGGCTCGACGCTCGACGCCGCTCGTTCGATGCCGCCCGCGACGAAGCCGAAGCGCTCTTCACCGAAACCGATCTACGCCCGTTCCTCGAGAGCGGCACCTCGGCGTGACATCGCCCACGACCCGACCACGAATCCCCGGACTGACCACGGAACCAAGAGGAGCTTGCGAGATGAAAGCCGTATCCGAGCTGGAAGCCATGGATCTCGACTGGAACCACTCCCCGCGCTGGGCCCATGTCGAGCGCGCCTACTCCCCCTTCGACGTCGAACGCCTGCGAGGCTCGGTGAAGGTCCAGCACACGCTGGCCGATCTCGGAGCCCGGCGGTTGTGGAAGGCGTTGCACGAGGAGCCCTTCGTCAACGCTCTCGGCGCCCTGACCGGAAATCAGGCCCTGCAACAGGTGAGAGCCGGGCTGCAGGCCATCTATGTCAGCGGCTGGCAGGTCGCCGCCGACGCCAATCTCTCGGGCCAGATGTATCCCGACCAGAGCCTCTACCCGGTCAATAGCGTGCCCGAGCTGGTTCGGCGCATCAACCGAACCCTCCTGCGGGCCGACCAGATCCAGCACTCGGAATCTCCGGCGTCGCCGGAGGGCATCGAGTGGCTGGCCCCGATCGTGGCCGATGCCGAGGCCGGTTTCGGCGGCCCCCTGCACGCCTTCGAGCTGATGAAAGCGATGATCGAGGCAGGAGCCGCCGGCGTGCATTTCGAAGATCAGCTGGCCTCGGAGAAAAAATGTGGGCACCTGGGAGGCAAGGTGCTGGTGCCGACCTCCCAGTTCGTCCAGACCCTGACCGCCGCTCGCCTGGCGGCCGACGTGGCCGGAGTGCCGACCCTGCTGGTCGCCCGCACCGACGCGGACAGCGCCCGTCTGCTGACCTCCGACATCGACCCCTACGACCATCGCCACCTCACCGGCGAACGGACCGTGGAAGGATTCTTCCGCATCTCCGGAGGCCAGGAGGTGGCGATCGACCGTGCCCTTGCCTACGCGCCCCACGCCGACCTGCTGTGGTGTGAGACCAGCCGGCCCGATCTCGAAGAAGCTCGCCGCTTCGCCGAGGCGGTACACGACCGCTACCCCGGCAAGCTCCTGGCCTACAACTGCTCGCCGTCTTTCAACTGGAAGAAGAACCTCGACGACCACACCATTGCCCGCTTCCAGCGGGAGCTCGGGGCCATGGGTTACAAATTTCAGTTCGTAACCCTGGCCGGCTTCCACGCCCTGAACCACAGCATGTTCGAGCTCGCCCACCGCTACCGCGACCAGGGCATGGCCGCCTACTCGCGCCTGCAAGAGGCCGAGCTCGCCAACGAGAAGCTCGGCTACTCCGCCACCCGCCACCAGCGGGAGGTCGGCACCGACTATTTCGACGAGGTGCGCAACGTCATTACCGGCGGCACCGCCAGCACCTCGGCCATGGCCGACTCCACCGAAGTGGCACAGTTCGTGGGCTGAAGACTGCCGCACCCCTGGGCTCCGACGCCGAGGCATCCGGCTCCATCGTCGCTGAGGCCGCCCACACGCCTGGGGCTCACGGCTCGCAAGCTCGCCAGATCGGCCCAGGCTGCATCCTGCCGCCCCGCTG
>CAZMEL010000386.1:0-6214 GCA_964565225.1 uncultured Thermoanaerobaculia bacterium
GAAGAAGGCGGTGCCGGGCCGGGGGAAGAACTGCAACCGCTCCCTGCCTTCCACTGCACCGTAGCGCTGGAGGATTCCATCGACCAGGCCGTCGATCCCTCCGATCTTTCCCAGGGAGTAGGCGGTCAGCAGAGCGAGCCCGGCCATACCCATGACGAATTGCAGCACGTCGGTGGCGGCGATACCCCACATGCCGGACGCCGTGCTGTAGAAGAGAGTGAAGGCGAGGAGAATGGCGAGGGTGAGGTGGGGATTCCAGCCGAGCACCACCTCGGTCACGGTCCATACCGCCTTGAGGATCGACCCTAGCGTGACCGCGTTGACCAGCAGGCCGAAGTAGATGCCCTTGAAGAGCCGGAGACCGGCAGCTTCCGGACCGCTGTAGCGCAGCTCGACCAGCTCGGCGGTGGTCAGCGCCTCGGACCGCCGGATCAGAGAGGCGAAGACGAAGGCCCCGAGGGTGCCGGCCGAGCCGAGGGCGAAGGCCCAGGCGAACCACACACCCTGGATTCCGTGCTCGGCGACGAGGCCGGTGATCCCGAGGGGAGTATCGATGGCGAAGGAAGTCGCCACCATGGTCATGCCGGCGAGCCACCAGGGAAGCCGGCGCCCGGCGACGAAGTAGTCGTCGACGCTGCGACCGCCACGGCGGGAGAAAAAAGCCCCGAGGGCCACCGAGAGGCCCAGATAGCCGAGGAGAATGCTCCAGTCGGCAGGGCCGAGCGTCATGGCGTCATGGCGAGGTGAGTGGCCCGTCGCCGGGCGCTTCCTCCTCGGCGCTGCTCTCCTCCTCGGAGAGCTCGCTCGTGGTTTCCTCCGAGTCTGCCGAAGGCTGCTCGAACTCGAGCAGCACATCCTCGCCCAGGTGTTCCCACGAGGTCAGCTGGAGCGGATTGCCGCCGGCCTTCCAGCGCACTTCGAAGGAGAAGCGAATCCGGTCCCCGGCAGCGAGGCTCCCGAGCTCGGTCTCCTCGGCAACAGGAAAGGGCATCGCCATGGAATCCATGCCTACCACCGCTCCGTCCTCGTCGCGAAAATCGGGAATCGCCTCGTGGTGGATGAAGAGCTCCCCTCCGGGGCGCGGATCCGCCGGGACCTGGCGCACGATGCCACGCACGGAGTAGACGTCGGGCTCGGAGTCGGCTTCCTCACCACCGCCACTGCAGGCGACGAGCAGGGCGACGAGCGGAACACATCCCGGGATCAGGAAACGGGAGAACGACCGGAGAAAGGCAGCAGGCCGTACGGGCCCCGGCTGGGGACTCGGCATCGAGAGCGATTCCTCGCGAATCAGATGTTGAAACGTAGAATGGCGCCGAGCGTGATGGCGTCGCTCGAGGCCTCGTCGAGGTCGTTGAAAGCCTCGGCCCGGTAGTTGGCGTTGATGTCGACGCTGATGCCGGGGAGCAGATCGAGCTCCCAGCCGAGCCGGGCGGCGTAGAACGGGTCGGAGACGTCGTCTTCGAGCCCATTCGAGACCGTGAAACCGATCCCGACTCCGGCGTAGAAATTGCCACCGAAGAGGACGAAGCCCGTCGGAGTGTAGGCGGAGTCCGGAGAGCCGGCGAAGCCGCCATCGTAGTACTCCACGTCGAGCTCGAATCGAAACAAGCCCTTCGGCACGTATTGGTACGAGACCACCCAGGCGAACCCGTCGTCTTCGATGCCGTCGAAGGGGCTGTCGAAGATGTCGTCACTGATGTCGTCGACGGTCCGCCAGAAATGAGCACCGACACCGAGCCGGTGCTCTCCCGCCTCGGCGAATCCGGGGGTCAACAGGGTCGCGAGCAAGCAGGCTGCGAGCCAGGGAAAGATCGGGCTCGTCGAGCGTAGAAGTTTCGATCTCTTCGCCGTACGCATGAATCCTCCATTGTCGGGCACGAAGTACCGGCTGGCGTGAGGGTACCGGGAAACCGTCTCTCCATACAAGAGGCCGGTTCCTTCGGAGAGCGGGTTCTCGAAGCTGAGATCGTAGGCAGAGGCCGTTGTTACCGGCTAGCGGTCAGTTGGCGGACTCGGGAGTGGCGACCAGGAGTGAGCGGATCCGCTGGCCCATGGTGTCCGGTCCGGCGACCTCCGTGACGGCGTTCAGGGCGAGGGCCGCCCGGGGCATGCCGAAGACCACGCAGGACTGCTCGTTCTGGCAGAGGGTGTAGCTGCCTCGCAGCTTGAGGGCCGCCATGCCCTTGGCGCCGTCACGCCCCATGCCGGTGAGCAGGGCCGCGATGGCCCGGCGGCCGACCGTGCGTGCGGCCGACTCGAAGAGAATGTCGATCGAAGGCATGTGCACCATGCCGATGGGGTGTTTGCTCACCTCGGCGAAGAGCTCGGTTTCCTGTCGGCGAATGCGCAGGTGGGCGCCGGCCTGGGCGATGTAGACATTGCCCGGGAGCAGGCTCTCGGACGGTTTGGCCTCACGAACCTGGAGCGGCAGGTAGGCGTTGAGGCGCTCCGCGAAGGCGCGGGTGAACCCCACCGGCATGTGCTGGATCACCAGAATCGGCACCGGCACCGATTCGCCGAGCCCTTCGAGGATTTCCTGCAGGACCGGAGGACCGCCGGTAGAGGCTCCCAGCAGAATGATGTCGTAGGCGCTGGGAACCGGCGGCGGCTCGACCGCTCGCGATGTTCCCGCCGGTGTCTCGGGGGAGGCCCGGGTGTCGGAAGCCGCGTCGGCGGTGAGATCTTTCTCCGAAGAATCGGTCCGGACGCCGGGGTCGGATCGGGTCCGGCCGGTGACGTGGAAGATCTTGTCGACGAGAACCGTGCGCAGGGCCGCGAAATCGACCAGGGAGTAGTTCTGCTTGTCGATGAAGTCCGTAGCCCCTCGGTGCAGCGCTTCGATGGTCAGGGGAGCGCCCTTGCCACTGTGGGTCGAGAGGATGATCACCGGCGTGGGGCGCAGCGCGGTGATCCGGTCGAGGGTGGCGAGGCCACCCATGCCCGGCATGTCGAGATCGAGAGTGACCACCGACGGACGCCACTCCTCGAAGTGAGTCAACAGCTCTTCTCCCGAGCCGGCCGAGCCGACGACTTCGATCTGCGGGTCGTCTTCCAGCATGCGGATGATCGCCTTGCGGATGAAGGTGGAGTCGTCGACCACCGCGACCCGGACGGCATCGCTTGTCTTGTCGCTCTTCCGGCTCACTCCGACTTCCTGCGATAGGCGATGCACTGCCCGAGGCGCTGTGCCTGGAACCGTTCGGAGAGGCCGATGATGGACTCGGAGTGACCGAGGAAGAGGAGCCCTCCGGGACGCAGCAGGCGAGCGAAGTTCTCGATCGTGGTCTGGATCGCATTCTCCGAGAAGTAGATCAGCACATTGCGGCAGAAGATTGCATCGACCGTACCGTAGCCTCGCAGAGAGCTCCAGTCGACGATGTTGCCGGTGGAGAAGGAAACCCCTTTGCGGAACCTCGGCTTGAGCTCGTAACTCTCCTCGTCGATCCGGTCGAAGTAGTACGCGCTCTGCTCGTCGCTCAGGGCGCGGAGAGACCCCGGGCGGTATACGGCCCGTCGCGCCATCTCGAGGCGTTCCTGGTCGATGTCGATCGCCTGAATGCTGTAGTTCCCCAGTCCCAGGGAAGCACTCTTCTGCAGGAAGATGTTGAGGGTGTAGGGCTCTTCGCCGGAAGAGCAGCCGGCGGAGAGGAAATGCAGCGGGCCCGAACGCTGCTCGGCGAGCTCCCGGATCGGCTCGCCGGAGAGGGCCTCGAACTGGCTCGTCTCGCGGAAGAAATAAGACTCGTTGTTGGTGACCGCATGGGTCAGCTCATCGATCTCTCGATCCGGGTCGTACTGCAGCAACAGGTAGTAGTCGATGAACCGCTGGACCCGGTTGGCACGCAGCCGGGGCGCGAGCCGCGACTCCAGGATCTCCCGCTTGTGGTCGGGAAAATGCAGACCGAAGCGCTGGGTCAGAAACTCGTTGAAGAGCGCCAGCTCTTCGGAACTGAGAGAGCTCATGGGTAGCAACACGATGGTTCGAGCTCCGGATCATGCCTCGAGAAACGATAGGGCCCGCTGGGCTACGATCGGTACCGGATCGGCAGCGAGCTGGGCCAGGGCGGCGAAGTTCTCCGGCCGGGAGAAACGTCCCAGAACCTCGGCACAGGAGAGGCGGACGTACCAATCCGTGTGGGTCACGGCATTGCGAAAGATCTCGTCGTCGTCTTCAGTGGCGCATCGCGACAGGGCGCGGTAGGCCATCCTCTCCCTCTGGGGCCGGCCGGAGGAAGTGGCGGTGCGCAGAGCCGCGCGGGCCTCCGGGCCGCCGATGCGTCCGAGACTTTCGAGAATCAGCGACTCGAGAGGGGCATCGGGCTGCAGGAGCTCGATCAGCATGGGCACGCTCTCGCGGTCACCGAGCTCGCCGAGGGTGCGGATCAGGTAGGGCTCCGGTCGTTTCTTCACCAGCTTGCGGAAGCTCGAGGTGAGCTCCCGCATCCCGGTGCGGGAGGCGAACTCCGCGGCCACGGCACCATAGATCTCCGGCTTGGAATCGAGCCAGTCCTTCCACGGCAGCGCGCGCATCACGTCTTCGAACTCGAGGAGCTCGTGGATGGCTCGCACCCGCTCTTCGGTCGGCAGGGCGACGAGGGCGGCGTCGACGGCTTCCGGCGGGCTACCGAGGATGGCGCTGAGCACGACCTGGGTCGCCTCGGCGATCTCCGGGTCTTCGTTCATCCGTTGCCGAATCGCTCCTCGGTGCAGCTTGAGCAGGGGATGCACCGAGGAGCGCTGGTCCTCGGGCAGGCGTAGGTAGAAACCCAGCAGGGCGTGGCCGATGGCAGGGTCCCGCAGCTTCTCGAGGGCGCGCAGGATGGGGCCGAGCTGATCCGGAGAGGGCGGGTGCTCGAGCGCGGAGGCCACGGCATCGACCGGAGCCGCCTTGGGAAAACGGGCGGCGAGCAGGAATCCCCAGGCTCTCTGGACCCCCGACTGACCGAGCAGGTGGCCGATCAGATCCCTGCGATGGTGAAGGCAGGCCGGCAGCACCGCGGCTTCGCGATGGGCCTCGGCGACCTGGTCCAGGGAAGGAGAATCGTAGTCGGTGCTCTCCAGGGCGAGCAGGCAGCGTGCCACGGCACCGCGGATGCTCTCCTGCTCGTGCTCGAGGAGCTCCACCAGGGCGTCTTCGAGACCTGCAGGGGAGGCGGGTGCCCTGGGCAGACCCTCGAGCACGTGGGCGAGCAGACCCAGGGTCGTCTCGACGTCGACCTCGTTCTGGAATCGGAGCCAGTGTTGGGCCAGGGCCTTGAAGGCGTTGGCGCCACCGATCCGTGCCAGGGCCTCGGCGGCCATCGGCCCCGCCATGAAGTCGGTGAGCAGACGCTTGAGGTGGGGAACCGCCACGGGGGAGCGCAGGCTGCCGAGAGCCTGGACCGCCGCCAGCTGCAGCCAGGAGTCGGACTCCAGGAAGCCGAGGAGGTCGGGAATCGCCCGGGCGTCGCCGAGCTGGCCGATCGCCACGATCGCTTCCTGGACGACGTTCGGATCGGGATGGTGCAGCACGCTGCGCAGGGGCTCGAGCGCCCTCGGGTCCCGCAGGTGGGTGATCACGATCACCGCCTGCAGCACCACGTCGGGGTCGTCGTCCTTGAGCAGCTGGAGGGTGAGGCTGAAGCCCCGGTTCCCCCGCATCTTGAGCATCTCGACCCCGGCATTGCGCAACACGTCGTCTGCGTCGCTGCGCAGATATTCCTTGATCCGCTCGTCGGGAATCGCCGCCGCACCCATCCGTAGGGATCGGCTGCGGATTCCCGGACTGGGATTTCGCAGCAACTTCTCGATGGCCTCGATCCGCTCCTCGATGGGCATCGAGGGCAGGTTGTCCAGCAGCTCGATACACTGCTGCCAGTTGGTCTCGAGGGATGATGTGGATCCGTTCATCGCCATGGGCTCGCTCCCGATCACCCACGGAACCGTCTCGCGTGTCACCTCCCGACTCGGGACGGCGCCATGGGAGGCGTTCTCGGGGGCTTATTCCTCCGCGTCGACGGTGAAGACCTCTGCCACGCTGAGCAGGCGCTCGGCCTCGACCGACAGGTTCTGGGTATTCGACGAAAGCTGCTCGGCGGCAGCCAGATTCTGCTGTGCGATCTGCGCGATCCGCTCCACCGCCTTCACCACCAGGTCGCCACCCTGCTTCTGCTCGCGGCTGGCATCGGCCACCTGCTGGGTCATGCGATTCATGACCTCCACGGCCTTCATC
>CAZMEL010000387.1:0-6193 GCA_964565225.1 uncultured Thermoanaerobaculia bacterium
TCTCCCGCCCGTCGATGCACGCAGGGTGTCCGATCTCGATCGCCGATCAACTGACCGAAATCGGACAATTGGGTGGCTGCCGGCCGGTTGCTGCCGGACAGGCAGGTCGAGAGCGGTCAAACATCCGGAAAGGCGACGACCCGGCAGAAGGCGGCCTCGCCGCCCTTGAACTTCCACGGGAAACAGCCGATGTTCAGACGGCGGTTCTGGAGCTCGGGGCTGTCGATGTCGCCGCCGAGGTTCTCGATGTGCATGCAGTTGTGGGGGAAGAGGGCGTTGTGGGTGAGCTGGTAGGCGGAGTCGGGGAAGAGCTCGTCCATCTCTTCTTTGCCGAATTTGGCCTCACATTGCTCGCGCACCCGGTCGCAGTGGCCGTGCATGCCCTTGCCGAGGAATCGGCCGATAGGCAGGTTCATGGGGTGGTCGGTGGAGATGGCGTCGACGCCCCAGATGTGGATCTTCTTCTCGAGCAGCCATTCGACCATCTTGGGATGGGCTCCCGGGTGGCGATGGATGTACTTCTCTTCGTCGGGCTCGGCGCCGAACTGTGCGTAGCGGTGCCAGCCGGTGTGAAGGATGAGCAGATCGCCTTCGCGGATCTCGACCCGTTCCTCGATCATCTCCGGGGTGTAGCAGGCGAGCTCGTCCATCTCGTCGCGCAGGTCGACGATCACCCCCGGGCCGCAGAGCCACTCGAGGGGGATTTCGTCGATGGTCATACCGCCGGTTACGAAGTGGCGAGGGGCGTCGAGGTGGGTGCCCATGTGATTGGAGGTCATGATGTATTGCGCATTCACGCCGTGCTCGGCCTTGCGCTTGATGTACTTCACCTCGAACGGCGGATAGTAGGGCCAGAACGGAGCGTCCTGGTTCAGGGGCTGGGAAAGATCGATCAGTCGCATATTCACTCCTCGTGGGATTGCAGGGCTCGTTTCCAGGCGGTTTCGAGGACGCGCCGGCCGAGCACTCGGGCGAGATGCCGGCGGAACGTCGCGGTGGCGTGCAGATCTCCGGGCGGATCCATGTCGTCTCGGGAGGCGACGTCCGCCGCCTCGCGAGCGAGGGGCTCGGAAAAGGTTTCGTTCGATAGTCGATCGATTGCGTGGCGAGCGAGGACCGGGCCCTCACCGACGCTCAAATACGACAGACGAGGCCGGAGGCAGCGACCCTCGGCGTCGAGGGTGACCACCGCGGCCGCTCCCACGAGAGCATAGTCACCGTGCCGCCGCGAGACCTCCAGGAAAGCCGTTCCGGTCCGTGGCGGCAAGGGCGGCAGGAGAACCTCGGTCAGGATCTCGTCGGGCTCGAGGGCGGTTTCGAAGAGCCCGGTGAAGAAATGCTCGGCGGGGACGGTGCGCTCACCTCGGGGACCTCGGATCACAAGCTCGGCACCGAGCGCGAGCGCGAGGGCCGGAAGCTCCGCCGCGGGATCGGCGTGGGCGATGCTGCCGCCGAAGGTGCCGCGATTGCGGATCTGGGGATGGGCGATCTGAGGCATCGTCTCGGCGACGAGGGGATGGCACCGGGCGACCTCCGCGCTGCGCTCCACCGCTCGCTGGCGGGTCATGGCGCCGATCCGGAGCCCGCCGTCGGCGGTCGGCCGGATCGCGCGGAGGCCGGTCTCGTGGCGGGTCGCCCGATTGAGGTCGATCAGTACCGCCGGTTGGGCGAGGCGGAAGTTCATGGCGGGCACCAGGCTCTGGCCGCCGGCCAGGATCTTGGCCTCGTCGCCGTGCTCGGAGAGCAGGTCGAGAGCCTCGGCGAGGGATTCCGGCGCGTGATACTCGAAGACCGGGGGTTTCATTCCTGCTCCTCCCCGTGGAACAGCTCGAAGAGGCGGTTGGGGCTGAGGGGAATCTCGAGGATCTCGAGGCCCGGGCGATGCAAGGCGTCTTCCACCGCCTGGGCGAAGAGGGGTCCGACCGGTATCGCACCCGCCTCTCCGGCTCCTTTCACCCCCAGGGGGTTGAGCGGCGCCGGGGTTTCCACGTGATCGGTCTCGATGGTCGGGACATCGGTGGCGGTGGGGAGCAGGTAGTCCATGAACGAGGCGTTCAGCAGCTGGCCGTCTTCGTCGTAGAGGATCTGCTCGAAGAAGGCGTTGCCGATACCCTGGGCGACCCCACCGTGCATCTGCCCGTCGAGAATCATGGGGTTGATCACCTTGCCGCAGTCGTGCACCACCACGTAGCGCTTGATCTCGACGGTGAAGGTCTCGGTGTCGACCTCGACGATCATGGCGTGGGTTCCGCTGGCCGTGCTGCCGTGATCGGGGCCGAAGTAGGTGGTCGCCTCGAGCCCGGGCTCTGTACCCGGGGCGACGGCGCCGCGCATGGGATTGGCGCGAATCGCCAGCTCGCCGAGGCTCACCGCGCTCGTGGGCACACCGCGGACGAAAACCTTGCCGTCGCGGATCTCGAGGTCTTCCTCGGCTGCCTCCAGCACCTCGCTGGCCAGCTTCAGGATTTTCTTGCGGACCTCGAGAGCCGCGGCGTGGCAGGCGTTGCCGGCCACCACCGCGCCCCGACTGGCGAAGGTTCCGGTGCCCCAGGGGAACTCGCGGGTATCGCCGGTCGTGACCCGCACATCGCTCACCTCGACCCCCAGTTGCTCGGCGACCACCTGGGCGAAGGAGGTGAAATGCCCCTGCCCCTGGGTGCCGACGCCGGTGGCGACGTTGACCTTGCCCGAGGCGCCGACGGTGACCCGCGCTCCCTCGTAGGGACCGATGCCGGTGCCCTCCACGTAGTTGACCAATCCGATGCCCACCGCCTTGCCCTCGCGGCGGAGCCGGGGCTGTTCCTCGGCGAGAAACTGTTCGTAACCGATGGTCTCGACCGCCTTCTCGAGTGCCGGCAGGTAGTTGCCGCTGTCGTAGGTGAGGGAGGTGAAGTCCTGGTAGATGATGCCGTGGTCGAGGGGAAAGGCGTCGGGGGGGAGCAGGTTGCGCCGACGGATCTCCACCCGGTCGATCCCGAGCTCGCGGGCAGCCAGGTCGAGCAACCGCTCGATCACGAACACACCGTGTTGGCGGCCGGCGCCACGGTAGGGGGTGACCAGGGTCTTGGTGGTGTAGACACAGCGAAACTCGCTGGAGTAGTTGGGGATGTCGTAGGGGCCGAGCAGGGTGCACTGGCTGTTGATCGGCACCGTGAGGCCGTAGGGGCTGTAGGCTCCGGAGTCGTGCAGGAAGCGGTCCTGGACCCCGAGGATCTTGCCGTCGCTGCGGATCGCCAGCTCGGCGTCGTGGATCTGGGCTCGCTCGTGGGTGGTGGCGAAGAAATTCTCCTGCCGATCCTCGATCCATTTGATCGGGCGCCCGAGCCGCATGGCCAGCCACGGCACCAGCACTTCCTCGGGGTAATACATCATGATCTTCGGGCCGAAGCCGCCACCGATGAACGGGGCGATCACCTGCACCTGGGACTCGGCGAGGCCGAGCATGGCGGCGAGGCCATTGCGGATCGGGATCGGTGCCTGGGTGGTGTCCCAGATGGTCATCTGCTCGAGACGTTCGTCCCAATGTGCCACCACGCCGCGATTTTCCATCGACGCGGCGATACCGTGGTCGTAGTGGAACCTGCGGCCGAGCACCAGATCGGCCTCGCGGCGTGCCGTGTCGTAGTCGCCCTTGCCCTGAAAGGCCCGAGCGGCGAGATTGGACGGGAGATCCTCGTGCAGTCGGGCCGCATCGTCCGCCAGGGCACCCTCGAGATCGACCACCGCCGGCAGGGGATCGAGATCGACGTAGAGGTCGGCGAGGGCGTCTTCGGCCAGGTAGCGGCTCTCCGCGACCACCGCGACGATCGCCTCCCCCGTGTGGCGGACCTTGCCGCGGGCCAGGGGAACCTGAGTGCGGGGGTGGAACTCGATACCGTCGATGGGTGGGGGCGGCACCAGGAGCGGGCCCGGCTGCCAGTAGTCACCGAGAGAGTCGGCGGTGAACACGCCGTGCACGCCGGGGCGGGCGGCGGCGGTTGCGGTGTCGATGGAGAGGATGTTGGCGTGGGCGAAGTCGGAGCGCAGGAACGCGACGTGGAGGGTGTCGGGCAGATCCACGTCGTCGACGAAGAGGGCGCGGCCGGTGAGCAGGCGGGCGTCTTCCTGGCGCGGAATCCGCTTGCCGAAGAGGCGAGTGCTCATGACCGGCCTCCGGAGAGAGGCGTGGCGTCCGCTGCCTCGCGCGCGGCTCGCGCCGCTTCCCGCACCGCCTCGACGATGTTCTGGTAGCCCGTGCAGCGACAGAGGTTCCCGGAGAGAGCCTCGCGGATCTCCGTCTCCGAGGGGTCGGAGTTCTCTTCCAGGAAGGGCAGCAGGGACATCAGGAACCCCGGAGTACAGAAGCCGCATTGCAGACCGTGGGTGGCACGAAAGGCCTCCTGCAGCGGGTGCAGATTCTCAGGGGTGCCGAGACTTTCGACGGTGGTCACCTCCGCGCCGTCCGCCTGGACGGCGAAGAGCAGGCAGGACCGGACCGCCTCACCGTCGACGAGAACGGTGCAGGCGCCACACACTCCGTGCTCGCAGCCTACATGGGTGCCCGTGAGCCCGAGCTCGTGACGCAGGAAATCGCTGAGCAGCAGGCGAGCGGGCACCGCTCGCTGCTCACGTCTCCCGTTGACCTCGACGGTGACGTCGTGGGTCGGCTGGCCGGCGTGTGAATCCGTCATGCTGAGCCTCCTGCCGGTCGGCAATGGAAAGATGAAAGAACGCACCTGTATTCTATGGCCTGCGCCAACCCGGGGTCGATCCGAGTCGTTCGCAGGAGGCTCGAGACGATCGACGAGATGGGACGTTCGCGGAGTGGCCTCCACCGTTGTACTATGGAGAGAACATTTGATCTCGAGAAAGTCGATCTGGTTGCAGGTCGCCATGGTTTCTTCATCGACCGCGTTCGGGCGGGGTCCGGCCTACCGGGGTCCGGCCTACCGGGGTCCGGCCTACCGAAAAAGAGGTACTGGTGTGAGTGAGGGTAGAGTTCTCGTTGTCGACGACAACCCCATTGTCCTGGACGTGCTGCGGGCGACTCTTTCCGCCGAAGGGTTCGAGGTCGAGACGGAAGAATCCGTCTTCCGCATGAGCGCGGCCATTCGCCGGCACGAGCCCGAGCTGATTCTGCTGGACGTGAAGATGCCCGCCCTGAGCGGGCCGCGGGCCGCATCGATTCTCCAGCAACATCGCTATTCACAGGACATCCCGGTTCTTTTCTTCTCCGACCTGGAGGTGCCCGACCTCGAGCGCCTGGCGGAGGAAGCGGGGGTTGCAGGCTTCATTTCCAAGGCGACCGAGAAGGAACACCTGGTCGCGGAGATTCGCCGCTGGATCGACCGGCCCTCGTCGGCTGTCGGAAGCGCTGGCGGGCCGGAGGCGCAGGATAGCTCCTTCTCGTTCGACGAAGAGGCGGTGGACCGGGCACAGATCGAGCCCCTCCTGGCCGCGGGGGGTGATCTGCTCGCGCGAATGATCGCCGCTTTCGAGCGCCAGCTGGAGCCGCGGCTCGAGAGCCTGCGTTCCGCCGCGGCAGAGGGTGCCGCGGCGCAGGTCGGAGACGACGCCCATTTCTTGAAGGGATCGTGCCGATCCCTGGGAGCCAGGAAGCTGGTGGATTTGCTCGATGGAATGGAGATCTCGGCGAATGCAGGCAGCACCCCGGGGCGGGCCGAGGTCGAAGCGGTATTTGTCGAGTCCGGCAGGGTGACCCGTGCGCTCAGGGAGATCCTGCTGCAGCAGGCGGCGCCAACCGGTTGAGGATCCGGGTCAGTAGGCGAACGAAGGTGTCTTCCACCTGGCGGGCGGTGACGGTCACGTCGTCGTGGGAGAGGGCCTCGTCGACCGTACCGGCGGCGAGATTGGTGACGCAGGAGATGCCCAGGACCGAAGCGCCCATGTGGTTGGCCACGATGGCTTCGGGCACCGTCGACATGCCCACCAGATCGGCTCCGATCGTACGCAGCATGTGGATTTCTGCCGGCGTCTCGTATTGCGGGCCATGTACTCCGGCGTAGACCCCCTCGGCCAGCTCACGCCCGAGCTCCGCTGCCTCTTCGCGGGCCATCGCCCGCAGCTCGGGGGAGTAGGCGGAGGTCATGTCGGGGAAGCGCGGGCCGAGCCGGTCGTCGTGCTCGCAGCTCAGAGGGCTGGATCCGAAGAGGTTGATGTGGTCGCGGATCAGGACCAGGTCCCCCACGGCTAG
>CAZMEL010000388.1:0-6173 GCA_964565225.1 uncultured Thermoanaerobaculia bacterium
CCATGGCTTCGAGCAACACCTGGGGAGAGCCTTCCTCCAGAGAGGGTAGGCAGAAGATGTCGAAGCCGGGATAGAGCTCGTGCAGGTCGCGACGGACCCCCAGGAAATCGACTTCGATGCCGAGGGTCCGGGATTGCTCGGTGAGGGCTTCGCGATCGGGCCCACCGCCGACGAGAACAGTTCGAATCTTTCGACCCGATGCCTGCAAGGTGGCGAGGGCGGAAAAGAGGAAGGGAAGACCTTTTTCCGGTACCAGCCGGCCGACGGCTCCGAGCACCACCTTCCCCTCGACGGCGCCCGGATCGAGCCCCAGGGCCCGACGAGCGGACTCCCGGTCACCGGGCCGGAAGACGTTGGTGTCGACCCCGTTGCCGATCACCACGATACCCTCGCCAGGGGCTCCTTCGGCGACGATCAGGTAGTTCTTGACCGCGGTGGATACGGCCACCGTACGGTGGGTGAGGCCGCGGGTGAGCCGGGCGGCGAGGGCGGCGGAGCGGCCGGTCATAGGGGTGAGGCTGCGCTGGCCGGCGACCATCCTGGGGCGGCGGCGGGCGAGGCGGGAAGCCACGGCGCCCACGACATTGCCGCGGTAGAGCAAACCCTGGACGACGTCGATCCCCCGCCGATCGATCTCCCGGGCGAGGCGAAAGGCTCCCCGGATCAGCTCGAAAGGCCGAGCTCGGGGAGACATGCCGAGATCGATGAGGGGAAAGCCGCTCTCTTGCAGGCGCCGACCCACCCGCCCCGGCGGGCAGAGGCTGCAGACGACGGGTTCGATCACCGAGCGATCGAGCCCACCCACGAGGCGTTCGAGAAAGCTCTCCGTGCCGCCGAAATCGCTGGTGGTGATCACTACCAGGAGGCGGAGAGGGCTGGTTCCGCCCCGGACGCTCCCGCGAGAGCTCACAGCGGGTCCAGAACCTCGGTGATGATGTCGAAGATCCGGTGCAGCTCCTCGTCGCGGATCACGTAGGGCGGCAACACATAGACCAGGTTGCCGAGGGGACGCAGCAGCAGGTCGCGCTCGAGGAAGGCGGCGGCGACCCGCGGGCCGAGGTCCGCGAGGTAACCGCTCGCTCCCTCGGTGCGCAGCTCGAGGGCGGCCATGGCGCCGAGGGTGCGGGTGCTGGCCACCGCCGGATGCTCGGCGAGGGTCGCCAGGCGTTCTCGGTAGACGATCCCCATCTCGGCGATCCGGCCGAGCCGGTCTTCTTCCTCGAAGAGATCCATGCTCTCGAGAGCCACCGCACAGGCCAGGGGATTCCCGGTGAAGGAATGCCCGTGGAAGAAGGTCTTGGTGCGGTCGTCGCTGGCGAAGGCCTGGAAGATCTCCTCCGTGGCGAGGGTGGCCGAGAGCGGCAGGTAACCACCGGTCAGGGCTTTCGAGACACAGAGCAGATCCGGTCGGATCCCGGCGTGCTCACAGGCGAAGTACCTGCCGGTACGCCCGAAGCCGGTGAAGATCTCGTCGGCGACGAGGGGAATCTCGTAGCGGCTCGTCAGCTCGCGAACCCGGCGCAGGAAATCTACCGGCTGGACGATCATCCCCCCGGCGCCCTGGAGCATCGGCTCCACGATCATCGCCGCCACCTGGTCGCCCTCGCGCTCGAGCAGGGTTTCCAGGTCTTCCCCGGCACCTTCCCCGCGGGCGGCCGACACCGGGGTCGCCACCCGCCGGACCTCGAAGAAGAGGTCGCTGAAGGCGGCGTGGAAGACACCGGTGCCCCCCGCGGCCATGGTACCGAAGGTGTCGCCGTGGTAGGCGTCGTCGAGGGCGAGGAAGAGCCGCCGCTCGGGGTGCCCGCGCAGACGCCAGGCCTGGTAGGCCATCTTCATCGCCACCTCGACCGCCGTCGAGCCGTCGTCGGAGTAGAACACGCGGTCGAGGCCGGGAGGTGCCTTCTCCACGAGCCGCCGGGCCAGCCGTGCGGCCGGCTCGTGGGTGAAACCGGCGAAGATCACCTGCTCGATCCTGGCCGCCTGCTCGGCGATGGCACGATTCAGCCGGGGATGGCTGTGGCCGTGGATGTTGACCCACCAGGAAGAGATGCCGTCGAGGATGCGGCGGCCCTCGGGGGTGACGAGCCAGATCCCCTCGCCCCGCTCGATCGGAATCGGTGGGGGAGCCGTGCGCATCTGGGTGTAGGGATGCCAGACGTGGTCGCGGTCGTCGTCGATCCAATGCCTCATGGGGCGCTTTCTCCCGGGGGATCTCCGAGCCCGGGGGCGAGGACACCGTCGGGGTCGAAGGTCCGGGCGGCGGCGGCCAGCGACGGGCGGTCGACCTCGTCGAGCCAGGGTACCTCGGCCACCACCGAGACGTCGCCCCAGGCCTCGATCGCCGCGCGGTTCTCGGCGTTGGGGGGGCCCACCAGCACGACTCCCAGAACCTCGAGCCCACGCCGCCGCGCGGCTTCGAGGGTCAGAAGGGTGTGATTGATGGTTCCCAGGCCCGAACGGGCGACGATCACCAGCGGCAGGCCGAGCCGCCGGAAGAGCTCCGAGAGCAGAGGGCCACCGTCGGCCAGGGGCACCAGCAGGCCGCCGATGCCTTCGACCACCAGCCCCGGTCCGTGGATCGCCTCCAGGCGCTGGTGCTCGCGCACCAGGTGCTCGGGGTCGACCCTGGCGTCTTCCAGGCGCGCCGCGAGATGGGGCGATAGGGGCTCTCGGAACCGGTAGGTTTCGTCGAGCACCCGGAGGTTCGCCAGGTCCGAGGTCAGAGCGCGCACGGTGTCGCGATCGCGGTCGTCCTTCGAGCCGGTAGCGACGGGTTTCCAGTAGGCGAGCGGGGCAGCAGCGTAGCGCCGCAGGAGCAGCGCCGAGACCACGGTCTTGCCCACCTCGGTGTCGGTCGCGGTGACCACCAGGCTCATCGGCTTCCGGCCTCCACGGTCGCCGGGGCCAGTGCCCTCAGGGCTTCGATCAGGCAGCTGGCGAGACGATCGATCTCTTCGTCGTCGTGGTCGGCGTGCACCGAGACCCGGACCCGCGCGCTGCCCACAGGCACCGTGGGCGGACGCACGGCCCGTACGTCGAAGCCGCGGTTGCGCAGGGCGAGGGAGATCGCTCGTGCGCGGTCGTTGTTGCCCACGGTGATCGGCAGGATCGGCGTCGGTTCGTCGGGCAGGTCGACTCCCATCGGGCCGATCTCCGGCTGCAACAGGGAGCGCAGGCGCTCGCTCTGGGCGAGGGCCCTGCGGCGAAGCTCCGGCTTCCGATCCAACAGCTCGAGGGCTTCCTCGATGGCGGCGACCTGGAGCAGGGGCAGGGCGGTGGTGAAGAGAAACGGCCGGCTGCGGTTGATCAAGGTGTCGATCACCACCTGCGGGCCGGCGACGAAGGCACCGGCACAACCCAGGGCCTTGCCGGCGGTCGACGTGACCGCCAGGATCCGCCGGGCGACGCCGAGCTCTTCGACCAGGCCCGAGCCCCGATCCGGACCGAAGAGACCCGTGGCGTGGGCATCGTCGACGATCAGGCCCGCGCCGTAGCGCTCGGCGAGGTCGGCGTAGCGGTCGAGCGGAGCGCGGTCGCCGTCCATGCTGAAGAGCGACTCGGTCACCAGGAAGGTTCGTCCGCCGGGAAACGGAGTGGCCAGGGCCTCATGGATGGCGCCGAGATCGAGATGTGGAAAGATCTCCTTGTGGCAGCGCGTGAGGCGCAGACCGTCGATCAGACTGGCGTGGTTGAAGGCATCGGAGAGAACCCGGTCGCGCGGGCCGATGAGCCCGGTGAGGACGCCGAGATTGGCCTGGTAGCCGGAGGGGAAGAGCAGAGCCGCCTCGGTACCCTTGAACCAGGCGAGTCGTTCTTCCAGAGCGCCGTGGTGGTCGGTATGCCCGCGCAGCAATCGTGATGCGGGCGAGCCCAACCGCTCCCAGCGCCCCAGCCGTGCCAGGATCGCCTCCTTGAGGTCGTCCCGGGTCGAGAGCCCGAGATAGTCGTTGGAGGTGAAGTCGATCCCGCAGGGTTCTTCGAGAGAGCGTTCGAGGCCCTCGTCACGCAGGGCTTCGAGCGCGGAGGCGAGGTCGGTGAGGAGATGCCTCACCGTGCCGCCACCTCGACCAGAGTATCTTCCCGGCGAGCCTCTCGGACCTCGGGCCGGAGCGGCGCCGGATTCGGGTCGAGAGGCGACATTCCCAGCTTGCCGAGCAGGGCGTGGTCCTGGTCTTCCGCCGGGTTCGGAGTGGTGAGCAGCTTCTCGCCGGTGAAGATGGAATTGGCGCCGGCGAGAAAACAGAGGGCCTGGGTGGCCTCGGACATTTCGGTGCGGCCGGCGCTGAGGCGGACCATCGAGCGCGGCATCAGGATCCGCGCGGTGGCGATGGCCCGCACCATCTCGAGCGGATCGAGGGGCGGAGCCGACTCGAGAGGGGTTCCTTCCACCGCCACCAGGGCGTTGATCGGCACACTCTCGGGATGTGGATCGAGATTTGCCAGCACCCCGAGCATGGCGCAGCGGTCGGACGGCTGCTCACCGAGGCCGAGGATGCCTCCGGAGCACACGGTGATCCCGGCTTCGCGTACGTTCTGCAGGGTCTCGAGCCGGTCTTCGTAGGTGCGGGTGGTGATGATCTCGCCGTAGAACTCCGGGCCGGTGTCGAGATTGTGGTTGTAGGCGGTGAGACCGGCCTCGGCGAGGCGATCGGCCTGCTCCCGGGTCACCATGCCGAGGGTGCAGCAGGCTTCGAGCCCGAGATCCTTGACGCCCCGGACCATTTCGAGCACCTGGTCGAAATCGCGATGGTCCCGCACCTTGCGCCAGGCGGCGCCCATGCAGAAGCGGCTGGCCCCGCCGTCTCGCGCACGACGAGCCGCTCCGAGGACGGCCTCCACGTCGAGCAGCTTCTCGGCTTCCACCTCCGTCGAGTAGCGGGCGCTCTGGGGGCAGTAGGCGCAATCTTCCGGGCAGGCGCCGGTCTTGATGCTGAGCAGGGTACAGAGCTGGATCTTGGTGGGGTCGTGGAATCGGCGGTGAAGGGTCTGCGCCCGGAACAGGAGCTCGGGAAACGGAAGATCGTAGAGGGCGCGGATCTGGCCTTCGGTCCAGTCGTGGCGGACCCGGGCGGAAGATTCGGGCTCGGGGATCGATGAGTGCATAGAGTCCTCGGGTTGGGTATCGGTTTCCGTCCGCAAACGATACCAAGTCTGCGGGGCCCGTTCACCCTGTTCGCCGAATCTGCCTCCCCCAGGCCTGCCGGCGATGGTCCGAGGCGGGTCGGGAGACTCTGGGGAAATTCTCGTTTCCCGACTCCCGAAGCGCGAATCTTCTCGGGAGCTTCCCCGTAGTAGCGGAGGTAGCAACGAAAGAAGTCGCCCGGGGTTCGAGGCTTCGAAGGCCCAAACCCTGCGATAATCGCTCCCATGTCCGAACACTCGATGAACAGAAGCGATTCCGATACCCGAACCGATCCCGCGTGGTTCCTACAGCACGACGGGCGAGACGTGGGTCCGATGTCGACCGAAGAGCTGTGCCATCTGCTGGCGGAGAGTGGGTTGGGAGGACGGGCGATGGTTCGGCCCGCGGCCTGGGACCAGGCTCGGCCGGCCTCCATGTTTCCCGAGCTCGAGGCGGCGACGAAGGCCCGGCCCCGGCCGCCGCTGCCGACTCCGCTGACCAAGAGCATCGTGGCGATCAACGCCGTGGTCTTCGTTCTCATGGTGCTCGGGGGGGTACACATCCTCACACCCGACACGGCGAGCCTGATCCAATGGGGTGCGAACTTCGGTCCGAAGACCCTCGGGGGTGAGTGGTGGCGCCTGCTGACCAGCACCTTCTTGCACATCGGGATCATCCACATCCTGTTCAACATGTCCGTCTTGTGGGACGTCGGCCGTTTCATGGAAGTGCAGATCGGCTCTCTGCGTCTCGGGGTGGTCTATGTCTTCTCCGGCCTGCTGGCGAGCCTGGCGAGCCTGGCCTGGAACTCCTTTGCGGTCAGCGCCGGGGCCTCGGGGGCGGTGTTCGGGGTCTACGGCTCGCTGGTCGCCCTGCTGCTGCGTGCCCGAGGGGTGCCATCGGCCGCTCTCAAGGGCCTGCAGCGCAGTGCCCTGACCTTCCTGATCTTCAACCTCGCTTTCGGGCTGGTGGTAGAGGGCATCGACATGGCGGCCCATGTCGGTGGCCTGGTGGCCGGATGTCTCTTCGGCCTGGCCTTGATTCCTCG
>CAZMEL010000389.1:0-6162 GCA_964565225.1 uncultured Thermoanaerobaculia bacterium
CCATAGTACGGATCGGGTACGTCGGTGGGGAAGCTGTCCGGCAGGAAGGAGCTCAGCAGCCGGAGATGACTCCGGCGCCCGTCGCCCGCCAGCTGCTCCAGGATGGCGAGATTGTCGCGATCCATGGCGAGGATCAGGTCGAAGCGTTCGAAGTCGGCCGCTTCGACCTGGCGCGCGCGGCTGGTGAGGCGGTATCCGCGGGCCGCCGCTGCGCGAATCATGCGCGAGTCGGCGGGCTCGCCCACGTGGTAGGCGTGGGTTCCGGCGGAATCGACGAAGATCTGCTCGGTCCGTCCGCGCTCGGCGAGCAGATGCTGCAGGACTCCCTCACCGGCGGGGGAGCGGCAGATGTTTCCCATGCAGACGAAGAGCACACTCGGGCTCGGTTGCGAAGTTTCGGACATGCTTCGATTGTAAACGAATCCGTCGCCCGGAAGCGCCGACAATCCGGACTCGAGAGCTTTGCCGGCAAGCCCCGATCCGAGCCCCGATCCGAGCCCTGATACAGTCGGAACCATGCCACGCTCGGTATCTCTGATCGTTTTCTGGACCTTCTTGGCAGCGCTCCTCGTCGTGGGGCTGCTGCGCGGCTCCGGTCCCAGCTGGGCGGAGGTCGAGGAGCGAATTCGCAACGAGTTCCCGAAGGCACGGCAGCTCTCCTCCTCAGAGCTGGCCGCCTGGCTCGCGGACGCGAAACGAGAGCCTCCATTGCTCCTCGACGTTCGCCGAGCCGAGGAATACGCCATCTCTCATCTCGAAGGAGCGGTGCGGATCGATCCGGGCTCGAAGATGCCCGAGCTCCCCACGGGAGTGACCTTCGAGACTCCCATCGTCGTCTACTGCTCGGTGGGCTATCGTTCTTCGGCGCTGGCGGAGCACCTCGAAGCGCTGGGTTTTTCCCGCGTCGCGAGCCTCGAGGGCTCGATTTTCCAGTGGGCGAACGAAGGGTATCCCCTGGTTCGGGGCCAGGAGCCGGTCGAGGTCGTGCATCCCTTCGATCGACACTGGGGCCGCCTGCTCGACACCCGGCTCCATCCCGCCGACCTCCCCTGAAACGTTTGGCCGGTGTATGATCCGCGCCACGGAAGCGCTCGGGGGCTGGTGCCTCCTGCGGTCTTCAAAACCGTTGTCTCGTGCCGGTTGCGGTGCGAGGGGTGGGTTCGATTCCCATGCGCTTCCGCCACCTCCTTTTTCTCTTTTCGGTAGCGACCAACCCGGCGAGACGCCGTTCGTCGGGACGATGGGGCCGGTATACTCGGTGCCGGAGCCTTCATCGATCCATGCCCGAGCACGACGTCACCAATCTCCTGAGCGCCTGGAAAGAGGGCGACGAGAGCGCCCTCGAGCAGTTGATGCCCTTGATCGTCGACGATCTTCGGCGCCAGGCCGAAGCCTATCTCCGATGGGAGAGGCCGGGCCATACGCTGCAGGCGACGGCGCTGGTCAACGAGGTATACATGCGCCTGGTGGACCAGAAGGAGATCGAGTGGAAGGACCGATCCCATTTCTTCGCCGTGGCGGCGAAGACCATGCGCTGGATCCTGGTCGACTACGCTCGGGCGCATCGCGCGGGAAAACGAGGGGGCTGGGCCGAGAAGGTCCAGCTCGACGAGGCTCGCGACGTGGTGGAAGGAGGGCCTCTCGACCTGGTGGCTCTCGACGACGCCCTCAAAACCCTTTCCGACCTCGACCCCCGCCAGGGACAGATCGTCGAGCTCCGGTTCTTCGGAGGCCTCACCATCGACGAGACCGCCGAAGTGCTGGGCGTGGCCCAGGCCACGGTGAGCCGCGACTGGCGCAACGCCAAGGCCTGGCTCCAGCACGAGCTCGAGCTGAGCTGAACGAATCGCGGCCGCTCTCCGCGGTCCCTGCCCCACAATCCAGAGACCGAGCGAAGAACGGCCGCCGAGATCGTCACCGGAGGTCCGGTGACGATGCTGGTGCCGCTGGCTGCCGCGCCTACCGCGAGCTCTCGTAGGCTTCGAAAGTCAGGATCGCGTCGGCCGTCGGCGCCACGGACAGCGCCCCCAGACGGACCCAATCGACCTCGGCTCCCTGGTTGCCCAGGTTGATCAACCGTTCCGCCGGCTGGCCGTCGACGAAGAGATGGACGTACCCCACGGGCATGGTGTTGCTCATCGATACCCGCGCCTTGATCGCGACGTGGTGGCGTCCGCTGAGAGAGACCCAGGGAGAAGCAGTCTCTCCGGCGGCGGTCCTGGCCACGATCGAGATCTGGGGAATGTGAAGGTCTCTCCGCACCCGTACGCTCACGTGAGGATCCTCGTCGAAGATCGGATCGGCCGTGTTCCCGAGCTCGTAGATCTCGATCGGGGAGGGAAGGTGAACGAAGTCTTCCACGTCGACGAAGAACTGACCGTGGAAGAGCTCTTCGTGGTCGGGCGTGGCATCGACCAGGAAACTGTCACCAGCCCCGAGATCGACCTGGAGAAACGACTTGGCCGCGATCGAGTAGAAAGCGTTGTGGCCCCAGCCGTTGAGACCCGAGCCATAGGCGTCGGTCCAGGTCTGAAAGGGGTTCTCGAAGTGGTCGTGAAAGATCTCGGGGAACGGCGGCGGGGTCGCGGCCTTCTTGTAGACCTTGTGCAGATCGAAGCCGAAAGTACCCGGTTCGGAAAGGGCGCTCACCGGCATGACACCGATTCGCACCTCGAACGGGCCGTCGTCGATCGAGACCGGGGTCGTGTGCGTCACCGAGATGCCGTTGGCGCTCAGGATGACTCCATCCGGGCTCCACTGGAGACTGATGTCGATCACGTCGCTGGTGTAGGGCAGCAGGGGGGAGCTGGTGTAGCCGGTCTCGTCCTCCTTGCGGACCTCCGCAACCAGGGCCGGCTCACCATTCGTGTCTTCGGTGAAGAAGACACGCACCGGGCTCGTATTCACATCGTCACCGATGTTGCTCAAGGTGATGACCGCGGCAGCACCGCCGATGATGCCGCCGTCGCCGCAACCCAGCAGGGTCGTGCGCCCGTCGTCGTTGTTGTCGGCGAAATCGACGGGGAACGCCAGGTAGTGGGGCTGGGTCTGTCCGGCCGGAACGTCGATGATGACTCCCCGGACCCCGTCGAGAGCCCCTGAGATGCCGAATTCGATCGGGCTGGTGGGGCTGCTGGCATAGGGAATCGAGTAGTTGACCGGCTCCCCGGGCTCGAATCCCTGCGAGGCGACCAGCACCGAGGGGATTTGCATGTAGAGGTGTACCTGGGCCTCCTGGCTCTGACCACTCTTGGCGCGGATAGAGTAGGTGAAGCTATCGTGGCCGAAGTCCCGGAATCCGTTTCCCGGGGTGTAGATCAGCTTGCCGAAACCGAAACCGATGGTACCGAAGCTCGGCTGGCGCGCGACGTCGATGAAGACCTGGCCCGTCACGGTGTCATTGTCGGTGAGCGCGGCGAAGGGAATGTGGAAAGAGCCCATCGAGCCCTCGATCCACAATGAATCGTCCCGAGCGATCACGGAAGGGGCGGCAGCCGCCGGAAGGGCCAGGCCGAGAAGACAGTAGGTCGTGAAGAGAATACGGATTGCCATGTTCATTTGAGTTCGACTCCTTGGATGTCACGAGAACAGGGAAAGAACGGAAACGAGACCGGATTCCTCACCACGATCGAGGGACCGTAGCTGTGGGGAAGAAGAAACCTGTTGCGAGGCGCTGATCGCTCGGGACGGCGGAGTCGAGCTGGATGCAGCCTGGATGGGAAAATTGGGGTCGCGCTTGCAATCCATGAAAGGGTCCTATGCGGCTCGAAACAGGATCGAGTGAAGAAGCCGGAAACACGGTCTCTCTATGGAGGGGAGCGAGATTCTCGGAGCATTCTTGTCATCTCCTCGACCTGGCAGAGAGATTGCCGGATCCGGGGCCCACCCCCTGGCGGTGTGGCTCGTCGCGAAGAGTTGGGCTCGGGCATCGACGCCGGATAGGCTAACGTCGGCGATGGCGAAGACATCCGACAAGGGCGAGAAACCCTCCATGACCCCCGAGCTCTGGCGGCGTCTCCAGGAGCTCCTCGACCAGGCCCTGGAGCTTCCATCCGAGCGCCGAGCCGAGCTGGTCGCCAACGCCGATCTCGATCTCGCGGCCCGCAGCCGGCTCGAAGGATTGATTCGTGCCGCGGAGGAGCCGGCAACGGCTCTCGATCGATCTCCGCTCTCCCTCGCTCCCCGTCGAGCCACGGTAGCCGAGCCTCGGCGCCTCGGTGCCTACGAGCTGCTCGAGAGCCTCGACCGCGGAGGCATGGGCTCGGTTTTCATCGCCCGGCGCACCGACGACGTGCACTCGCGGCGGGTGGCGATCAAGGTCTTGCAGATGGGCCTGGAGACCGACGAGATGGTGCGTCGGTTTCGCCGCGAGCGCGAGATCCTGGCGCAGATGGAGCATCCGAACATCGCCCATCTCCTCGACGGCGGCACGGCTCCCGACGGCCGCCCCTTCCTGGTCATGGAGCTGGTGGAAGGGCAACCCATCGATCGCTACTGTGACGAGACCAGAGCCGGTCTCGAAGAACGGCTGCGGTTGTTCCAGAAGGTTTGCTCGGCGGTCCACTTCGCCCATCAGAACCTGGTCGTCCACCGCGATCTCAAGCCGGCCAACATCCTGGTGACCGCGGAAGGAGTGCCCAAGCTGCTGGACTTCGGCATCGCCAAGCTCCTCAGCACCGAGAACTTTCCCCTCACCGTGGTGACGACGGCCCCGGATCGAGCCCTGATGACCCCGGCCTACGCCAGCCCGGAGCAGATCCGCGGGGAGCGGATCACCACCGCCAGCGACGTCTACTCCCTCGGAGTTCTCCTGTACCAGCTGCTCACGGGCACGCGTCCCCACCAGGTGGAAGGCAAGAGCCGCGCGGAGGTGCAGCGGCTGATCTGCGAGGAAGAGCCGCCCCTGCCGTCCTTTGCGGTAGGCGACACGAACGATGAGGCCGGCGAGGCTCGGAAGCTTCGTCGCAGCCTCACCGGAGATCTCGACAACATCGTCCTGATGGCATTGCGCAAAGAGGCGCAGCGCCGCTATATCTCGGCGGAACAGCTCGCCGAGGACATCGAACGCCACATGACCGGGCTGCCGGTGGTGGCGCGCAAGGACACCTTCACCTATCGAGCCGAGAAGTTCGTGCGCCGGCACCGGGTGGCGGTGGCGTCGGGAACCACGGCCCTGGTCCTGCTCCTGGGTTTCATCCAGGTTCTTCTGGTGCAGCAGCGCGAGGTCGTGGCGCAGAGAGACCGCTTCGAGACCACGGCGAAGTTTCTCACCGAGATCTTCGAGAACCCCAACCCGGAGCGCTCCGAGGCAGTGAATCTCTCGGCCCAGCAGCTCCTGGAGCGCGGCGCCGCCTCCCTCGACCAGGATCTCGGCGACCAGCCCGAGGTTCTGGCAGATATGCGGTCGGTGATCGGGGTCTCGTACCACGGACTGGGCCAGCTGGAGGCTGCTGCGGTTCACCTCGAGCGCGCTCTGGCGGATCACCGGGCACTCTACGGCGACGACCATCCGGCCGTAGCCGAGAGCCTCCAGCGGCTGGCGCAGCTGGAGTCGGACCTACGCCTGTTGGAGTCCGCCGAGGCCCATGGCAGCGAGGCTCTCGCCATTCGCCGCGCCCGATTCGAGCCGCCCCACGCCGACATTGCCGACAGCTTGTTCCGCCTCGGCTGGATCCGTGAACGCGGTGGCGACTACCCGAGCGCCGAGAATCTCTACCGAGAAGCACTGGCCATGGCGCGCCAGCTCGACGACGAGCCTCGGCTGCTCGCCGAGATCCTCACCGGTTTCGGGATTCTCCTGCGAGAGAGCGCGAAGTACCGAGAAGCCGAGGGTTACCTGAACGAAGCCCTGGCGATCTACCGTTCGGAGCTCGGCGAAGAACACGTGCGAACCGCGGCGGCGACCAACTCCCTCGGCCTGTTGATGAACCTGATGGGTCGCTTCGATCTCGCCGAGGAGCTCTTCCGCAAGGCCCTGGCGATCGCGGAGAAGGTCTACCAGGACGACCACCCGGAGATCGCCTCGATCGGCGCCAACATCGGCAAGGCCCTCGAGAACCAGGGGCGCTACGAGGAGGCCGAGGCCGAGCTCTCGACCGCGGTCGAGCTCGGGCGCCGGCTGCCCGGCCCCAGAGGTGCCGGGCATCCGGTGCTGGCCTACGC
>CAZMEL010000390.1:0-6128 GCA_964565225.1 uncultured Thermoanaerobaculia bacterium
ATCCAGGACAGGTATAGGAACGCCAGGAAGACCAGCAGCCGTAACATCATGCCTCAGGCCCCCGCAAACCGTTTTTCGACCTCTGCCTCGAGGCGCTCGACATCGGGGTTCTGGGGCTGGAGCGATTTCAGCTCCGCCAGCGCGCCGCGGGCGGCGGCCGGATCGTTGCGATCGAAGGCCAGCACCAGGATCTCGTTGTACCGCGCCTGCCAGTGCCCGGGATCCAGCTCGCGGACCTTCCGGAACTGCTCCAGCGCCTGGTCGATCTGTCCCATGTTGCGCAGGCTCGCTCCGAGGTCGGTCATCGTGTCCGGGTCTTCCGGGCGCAGCTCCAGGTACCGGCCGTAGAGCTCCGCGGCTCGAGACCAGTTCTGGATGTCATAGTTCAAGTTCGCCAGCATCTGCACCGCATCGGCGTCCTGCGGATTCTCCTCCACATATTGGCGGAGACGCTGGACCTCTTGCATGGCACCTGCTGCCGCCGAATTGCTCGCGGCGGCGCCGGAGGCCGCTCCCCCACCGGGAGTCGCGGCAACGGCGGCCGAGCCGGCGGCAGCGATCCGGCGGGCCGGCTGGCGCTCCGACATGGACTCGTGCAAGAGGTAGCCCGAGAGGAAGCCGGCCAAGAGGCCGATGACGGTGAATAGAACGTTGTCGCGGCTCATCCGCTCTCCATTCGTGCAGACCGGAGAGTAGATCCTCCGTCGTCTGCCAAGAAGAAAGCCGCTCAGCCTCTTCAGGGAGAGCGGCTCGGTCCGGTTTGATTTCGGCTCGCGTTGGAAATCGGGCGCGGCTCTCGCCGGCTCAGCTCACCATCGCCGGTTCTTCTTCCTCGACCTCCTCCTCGGAGGAGATGCCTTCGTCGGCTTCGGCGCTCTCGGCCTCTTCTTCCTCGGCCTTGGCAGCGGCGGCTTCCGCCTCCTCCTTCGCCTTCGCGCGATTGCCTTCTTTCTGGAGCTTTTCGAGACTGGTCTCGAGGGAGCTCTCGACGAGGCGTTCCGCCTCTTCCTCTTCGATGCTCTTGACGTGGGCGATCTCGCTGACGATGAAGTACTTGGCCCGTTCGTACATCTTCTTCTCGCGGAAGGAGAGACTCTTCTTCTGGCTCACCAGACAGAGATTCTTCAAGACCTCCGCCACTTCGATGAGCTGGCCCGTCTTCATCTTGTCGAGATTCTGCTTGTAGCGCCCCTTCCAGTCCTTGTACGTGTCGATGTTTCCGTCTTCGAGGATGGTAAAGAGGGACCTGATGTGCTCCTGGTCCCCCAGCGGTCGTAGACCCACGAGATCGAGATTCTCTTTCGGGACCATGACCTTGGAGTTGTTGGAGAGCAACCGTAGGTGGTAGAGGGTTTGATCGATGTCGTCGAACTTTGCCGAGGAGATTTCTTCGACGACGCTTACCCCGTGGTTGGGGTAAACTACTTTCTGGCCGACAGCAAATGTCACGCTTGAAAACCCCTTTTGACGTTCGAAGCCTTCGCTGGCTCCGAGTATCGTGTTCGGCGGGTTGCCGAGTACACGGAAAGAGACCCCGCCAAGATCTGCCGCTGGAGACTCACCGCGCGGAGGACAGGGTGCTTGGAAAGACTGACATCATGAGTACATCAGGGAACAGCCACCGAGGCTCATCTCTAAATTATACACATATTTGGGGTTAGAAGCAAGTTGGCCGGCCTGCCCAGGGCACCGGAGAGCCCGGAAGCCGAGATTGCCCGGATCGATGGCAGAAAAATTGCTCTGGTGTGGGACGGAGAGGCTCCACTCGACCGGATTTCCTTCCGTTTCGAGCACTATCTCGAGGGCTTTCGTGCCCTCGGGCACCAACCCGTCGTGGTCTGCCGGCGAGACCACGCCACCTCGGAGATCGATCCGGTCCTGACGGTCGAGAGCCGTGAGCTCCTGCTGGACCCTGGCTTCTGGAGACGGCTCGGGGCCGATGTGGCCGTGATGGTGACCTGGCTCCGTCGAGCCGACCTTCTGCGCGCCATCTCGGCCGGCGGAACCCGCACCGTGGCGATCAGCGATTCCGATGGCCTGGTCGGTCTGCGCGCCCACCCCGCCATGACCCTCCGGCGCATGCTGGTCTACAAGACGACCTGGCGGGGTCGCCTCGGATGTATCAAGTACTGGCTCGGGCGGCTGCTCACCGACGGCTCGCGAGGTTCTCGAGAAGACCGGTCCTACCTCGCCAGCGTTGCCGCCTCCGACGCCGTGACCTTTGTCAGCCCGCAAGCGATTGCAGCCTTCCGGCGCTTTCTCGCCTTTCATCGCGCGGAGTCACTCGCCGACCGCCTGCGAGTGGTGCCCTACGCCGTTCCCGAGAGCTTCTGTCACGGCTCCGTGCGCGAGCCACGCGATCGCCGGCTGGTCGCCATCGGTCGCTGGAGTGATCCTCAAAAGGACTCGGAATTGCTCGCCCGGGGATTGGAGATCCTGCTCGCCGGGGACACCGACACCGAGGTCGAGATCTTCGGCTTCGATGCCGAGGCGCCGTTCGGAGCGCTGGATCGCCGATTCCCCAACCTGCACCTGCGCGGCCCCCGGCCTCCGGCGGAGATCCGAGCGGCCCTGGAATCGGCCCAGGCTCTCGTCTTCACGTCTCGCTGGGAGACCGGCCCTCACACCGCCACCGAAGCCCTCGCCCTCGGAACCACCCTGACCGGCACCGCCATTCCCAACCTCGAGGGCTTCTGTGAGAACGGCCGCTTCGGCAGCCTGACCCACCGCCGCTCCCCCACCGCTCTCGCCGCCGCGATCCGGCGAGAGCTGGACGCCTGGTCCTCGGGTGCCAGGGATCCCCTGGCGATCGCCGCGACCTGGAGGGCCCGCCTGCGCCCCGAGAGTGTCTGTCGCCAGCTGCTCGCCACCCTGGAGAGTTGAGGTCAGCGTTCAGCTCGGGTCGCCGAGCAGCGGCTCGAGCGCCCGCGCCAGTTGCTCGGCGACGAAGCGATTCCCCGCCACCGAGAGATGCCCGGCCAGGGCGGGATCGTTCTCATGACCCGTTCGCCCGAAGAGCCCTTCTCTCTGCTCGGACGGCAGGGCCCGGGCCGCGGCGACCACGTCGACCCAAGGGATCCCGTGCTCGGCGGCTGCCCGGCGAACGAAGGCCAGCGACGGAGGTGAGACTCCCGGATCGAGCTCATGGCGTACCGGCAGGGACACCAGAACCAGCTGGCGGCCCTCTGCCTGGTGCACGGCGACCAGCTCTTCGAGAATCTTCTCCACGAGAGCGACCAGGTTCGGATGATCGATCTCGGACGTTTCCCGGTCGCGGCCCGAGACAGCCCGCAGGGCCCTTTCGGCCACCCGCACCAGGCCGATTCGGCGAAAGTGGTGCTCATTGGCTCGCCACCACGGAAAACGAAGGGCCAGCTGCGGCACGGGCACGTTCTCGAGAGCCAGCTCCCCGTTCTCCAGCACCAGACGCGGCTTGTCGTAGCCGAAGACCTGGGTGCGGCGCATGCGCTCGAAGTCGTCGGAGATGAAGGCGAAGACGTGGACCTGGTGCTCGAGCCCGAGCCCCGCCCGGCGGTACCACAGAAAGGCCTGGTCGAAGCCGTAACCACTCATTCCGAGATTGACCACTTCCAGCCGGGGGTTCGACCGCTCGAGAACCGCCGGCCAGGCCTCCTCGTTGGACACGCCGTAGCCGAAGGTGAAGCTGTCGCCCGAGGCCACCACCCGAATCCGGTTCGGTGGCACCGTTTTCTCGGTGTCCTCGCCGCGGCGGAAACCCTGGGCGTTGGTGCGGACTCCGATCCCGGGGCCGAAGAGATCCGGCAGGCTCAGATCGGGTCGCGCCACCCAGCCGATCTCCGGGTCATAGACCGAATGCTGGCGTTCGGCGACCGGCGCTTGCGACCAGAACACCAGGTCGTAGACCAGCAACAGGGCGGTGGCCCCACCTTCGAGCACCAGGACAGCCAGGACGCCCGCGAGCAGCCCGAAGAGTGATTGCCGGAACCGCGAGGGGGACCGCGTCATGGCGACGGGGACCCTCCCGACCTCCCTCCCGCCCGAAACAGGGCGAGATCCTGAAAACCGTCGAGCCCCTGTTTTTTCCAGTCCAGGAGCTCGAAGCGGGGCGAAAAGAAGTGTTCGAGCCCTTCTCGTGTGTGCACCGCGGCCGAGTTGTTGAAGGCACCTCCCACGGGGAAGAACCAGAAGCCCTCCACCTCGGTGACCACGGAGCCCTCGGGAAAGGGATGGAAGGCCCAGGGCCCCATGGTGGTGATCAGGGCGAGCCCCCCCGGCCGCAGCACCCGAGCGAGCTCCTGCGCCCAGGCCGCCTGGCCCCGAGGATCGAAGTGGGTGAAGACCGAGATGGCGTAGACGGCATCGAAGGAGTCGTCGCCATAGGGCAAGGGCGGCATCGTGCCGTTGTTCTCGAAGGGAACCTCCGGCAGGGCCTTGCGGGTCCAGGCGATCGACTCGGCGTCGACGTCGCAGCCCGAAAGGCTCCAGGGCAGAGCGCGCAGATGCCGCAGGGTCCGGCCCAGACCGCAGCCGAAATCCAACACCGCGGCGTCGGAGCGATCGAGACCGGCGGTGGTCAGCGTGGAGCGCACGGTTTCGGCCCCCCGCTCGCCCACCTCGAGATACTCCATGACCCAGGGGGTGAGCTGCACCTTCTGCAACATGCGCCCTGGCGGCAGCGGCCCGTGGCCGCCGGTGATCCGGATCCAACGATCGATCAGAGCGCGCCGTGCGCGGCCCACGGGAAAACGCAGTGCATCGGGAATCCGGGCGTGGTAGAGGCGCTGGAGGCGCGCCAGAGTCCCCTGCGAAGAGTCGGGCTCAGGCAATCTTGCCCGCCCGCGCTTCGAGAATCAGGGTCACCGGCCCGTCGTTCACCAGCTCGACTTCCATGTGCGCGCCGAAGCGGCCTCCTTCGACCGTGAAACCCTTGGCGTGCAGGGCCGCCATCACCTGCTCCACCCGTTCCCGGGCCGGCTCGGGGCGCTCGGCCCGGTCGAACGACGGTCGTCGCCCTTTCGCGAGGGACGCCGCCAGAGTGAATTGCGACACCACGAGAAAGGCTCCGTCGGCCGCTCGGAGGTCGAGGCTCATCCGCCCCGACTCGTCCTCGAAGATCCGCAAACCGGCCATTTTCTCGGCCATCGCCCGAACCTCCTCGGGCCCGTCTCCACCCTCGATTCCCAGCAGAACCAGGAGCCCACGGCCGATCCGACCGACCGTCTCGCCCTCGACCCGAACCGAGGCCGAGGAAACTCGTTGCAGAATTGCGCGCATTTTTTCGTCTAGGTATCACTGAAGGCCGTCGGCGGAATGCCGGGCCAGGGTGCCGGCTCCCGGGAGCCTCCTCGGTGAGCAGGTGCGGGTGCCGAAAACTGACCCGTGAGACCGACCGCGGTATGATACCCCCACATCGACCCAAGGAGCTTAGCGGATGTACAACAAAGTGATTCTGATCGGGAATCTGGGACGAGATCCCGAGGTCCGTTCGACCACCTCCGGCATGCCGGTGGCCAACTTCAGCCTCGCCACCAACCGCCGCTGGACCGATAAAGAAGGAAATCGTCAGGAACAGACCGAATGGCACAACATCGTCTGCTTCGGGCGCCAGGCCGAGATCGCCGGGCAGTACCTCACCCGCGGTAAGAAGATCTTCGTCGAGGGACGCCTGCAGACACGTTCCTGGGACGATCGCCAGACCGGTGAAAAGAAATATCGCACCGAGATCGTATGTGACAACTTCCAGATGCTCGGCGGACGCGGCGAGGGTGGTGGTGGAGGCGGCGGCTACCAGCAGGGCGGCGGCTATCAACAGGGCGGTGGCGGCTATCAGCAGGGCGGCGGCTACCAACAGGGCGGTGGCGGCGGCGACTACCAGCCGACCCCGGGCGGAGACGCCGCGCCGAGCTCCGAGAGCTTCGGCCCGTCCCCGGAAGACGACGACGACATCCCGTTCTGAGCTCCTCTCGAACCCGTCTCGTCCCCGGCGCCCTCCGGAGCCCGTTCTCTCCTCCGGAGGGCGATCTTGTCTTGCGGCGTGGGGAAGCTCCAGGAACCCTCGCTGCCCCCCTACCGTCAACCGCCGCCGAGGCGTTGGCGCAGGCTGTGGATCAGGTTGAGGGCGGCGAGGGGGGTCAGCTGGTCGGTAT
>CAZMEL010000391.1:0-6122 GCA_964565225.1 uncultured Thermoanaerobaculia bacterium
AACGCTCGACGCCCTTTCTTCCCGCCGAGGGAACGGGAGTCTTCGAGCTTCATCTCCGATCCGATCGCGCGGCCGTCGACTTCTCGATCGGCCTCACCGATCCCGCCCAGGCCCGAGACCTTCTCGAGCGCCAGCCCGGTCTCGATGGCCCGATCCTCTTTCCCTGGAGC
This sequence comes from uncultured Thermoanaerobaculia bacterium, assembly GCA_964565225.1. GTDB lineage: Bacteria > Acidobacteriota > Thermoanaerobaculia > Multivoradales > J023 > CAZMEL01. Next base: position 171 of record CAZMEL010000391.1, read on the forward strand.
CGAGAAGCCCCCGAAACCCGAGGCGTTTCGGCGCTCTGGCTGGAATTCGACCAGGACCGGTTTCCCGAAACCCCCACGGCTCCCCTGGAATTGCCACCCCCCGTGGTCTGCGCCAAGCTGGCCGGCCGGCCGGATCCGGCCTGGCTGACCGACGTTCTGCTCCCGGTCCTCGAGCCCCGGGGTCTCGATCCGGCCCAACGCGATACGGTTCGCCGCTGCCTCGAAGCCCTTCCCACGGAGGCCCGATGCCTCTACGTCTTCCATCTCGGAGCGCGGGGCACGCGGGCCCTGCGGCTCGAGATCTCCGGCCTCTCGGCCGAAGGCATGTCGCGATTTCTGGAGCGGATGGTGTCTCCCCGGGCCGCGCGCCAGATCGAGCCGGCGGCTCGCCTCTTCTCCGGAGGTGAGAGATTCCACCTCTCGATCGATCTCGACCGTGAGATCTCGCCCCGCATCGGAATCGAGCACAGCTTCCTTCGCCAGCCGCGACGCGAGCCCGGGTGGGCCACCACCCTGCGCCGGCTCGAAGCCGCCGGGCTGTGCAACGCGGAGCAACGACGGGCGGTTCTCGCCTGGTGCGGGGTCGATACCTTCTGGAAGTCTCCCGAGGTCTGGCCGCCGGGTGTGATCGGGGGGCAAGCCATTCGCTGTCTGAGCCACCTGAAGCTGGTCACCTGGCCCGACCGTGCGCCCGAGGCCAAGGCCTACCTGCTGTTCCGTCACCTCCGTCGACGCAGAAAGTCGCGCGACTCGGAGAGACCGACGGCTCGAAGCCGCGGGAGCTGATCCCTCAGCCGACACCCCATTCCGCACCGAGATCTTCGACCTCTTGCAGGGAGCCGGCGAGTCCCAGGTCGGTGAAGATCCGGCGGGCGGCGGCGAGCTCGGCGGCCACGGTCTGTGGCTCCCCCGCCTCCCGAGCCAATCGTGCCCGAACCAGGTGGGTCCGGGCCGACTCGAACGGGGCCTGGAGGCTCTCGAAAGTCTCCGATGCCGCCCGCAGGCTCGCGTCCGCGCGGTCGAGGCTCCCTTGTTCGAGAGCGATTTCGCCCTCGGCTCGCAGCGCCAGGCCGGTACCCAGACGGAAGTTGACCGAGCGACAGGTTTCCAATCCCATGGCAACCTGCTCCTCCGCTTCGGCGAGCTGCCCATCCGCCAGGTAGGCCTCGGCGAGAAAGACCCGGAACCAGCCGAGGATCTGCGACATCCCGGTGTCCCGGAGCTGCCGGGCCGCATCTCGCAGGGTGGAGATGGCCAGGCTTCGATCCCCCTTCCGCAGGTAGGCGTAGCCCAGGAATCCGGTCGCCACGGCGGTGTTGAGGGGGTCCTGGGAGCTCTCCACGCTCTGCCGGCATTTCTCGATTCCGGCCTCCCACTCACCGAGCGCGGCGTAGAAATATCCCTGGCTCCACGAGGTGTCGAGGCGGTAGTCGTCCAGCGCCTCGCCGATCCGCTGGGCTCTTTCGAGGGCGTCGATCCCTTCCTCGATCTCGCCCACGGCGTACCGATTGAAACCGGCCACCCAGTGGGCCTGCCCCTGCCACCAGGATTCGCCGCCTCGCTCGAGGAGCACGATCGCTCGCTGGCTATAGCGGACTCCTTCCGCGAACCGGCCGGCCCAGAACCCCTCTCGCGCCAGCACATAACAAGCCTTGCCCTCGGTGGTCTCGTCGCCACACGCCCGGGCCTCCGCCAGGGCGCGCTCGGCGTTCTCGCGGGCTTCGGCCTGGTTGCCGAGATAGGTGTGGGTGTGGGCCAGCCAGAAAGAGAACCGCGCCGAGAGCACGGGGTCGCCCACCCGGGCCGGCAGCTCGGCGTTCTCGTTCCACAGGGCCAGGGTCTCCGGGAACTGGGCCAGCGGCAGCAGAGACTCCGCCAGCTCGAGGAGGAGCTCGATCCGGCGGCGATCTCGAATCTCCTCGGGAAGCCGGGCGGCGTGCTCCAGCGCCTCGCGCAAGGCCCTGGCCGCCTCGGCGTGGGCGTAGTCGCCGGCCGCCCGGCCGGCGAGCAACCCGAGGTAGTGCACCGTCTTCTCCGGCTGTCCGGAGGCCGCGTAGTGGTGGGCGAGAGAGCCGTAGGCGTCCTGGAGGTGGTCGTGGTACAGCGTCTCGATCGCGCCGGCCGCGAGCTCGTGCAGCTCGCGGCGCCCCTCGCTCAAGAGGCTCTGATAGGCCATTTCCTGGATCAGGTTCTGGCGAAAGAAGAAGGTCGTCCGGTCTTCGTAGGGTGCGCGGTAGAGGAGCTCCCACCGCTGCAGGTCTTCGACCAGCGGTGAGAGCTCCTCCGACTGCCTCCAGACCTTCGCCAGGAGCTCGAGCGAGAATTCCCGACCGAGCACGGCGGCGGTGCGCAACAGGTTTTTGTGCGCCGACGGCAGCCGATCGATCCGCGCCATCAGCACGCCCTGGATGGTGTCGGGCACGGGCGCCTCGGAGCCGTTCTCTTCCGCCCCCAGGGAGTACGCGAGCTCCTCGAGGAAGAAAGGATTTCCCTGGGCCTTGTCGAGGACTTTTTCGCTCCACTGCCGCGGCGGAACCTGGTCTCCCAAGATCGCCGACGCCAGAGCCCGACTTTCCTCGACCGACAATCGCTGGAGGGCGATCTGGCTGCAGTAGGAGCGTTCGAGCCAGCTCGGCTGGTAGCCGGAGCGATAGGTGAGCAGGAGCAATACACGGGTCGCTCCGACGGTCTCGACGAGGGACGCGAGAAACGACTCCGAGGTGCTGTCGATCCATTGCAGATCCTCGATCTCCATGACCACCAACGCCTGGCGGCTCGCGTCGAGCACCATGCGGCGCATGGCGGCGAAGGTGCGCGCCTGGATCGCTCGCGCCCCGAGCTCATCGAGCGCCCCGCTCTCGTCGGGGATACCCAGGAGGCGCTGAAAAAAGGGTAGCGAGTCGGCGGTGGGCTGCCCCACCGCCTCCAGGCTGGCCCGTAGCTTGGAGACCATCTCTTCCGGCGTATTCGAGTCCCGGAGGTTCGAGGCCCGGCGGATCATGTCGACGAAGGGAAGGTAGGGAACACCACTGCCGTAGGACAGGCATCGCCCCCGCAGGTAGCTCTGCGGGCGATCGGCGACAGCGCGGCCGAATTCGTGCAGGAGCCGAGACTTGCCGGACCCCGCTTCGCCCACGACACCCACCACCTGTCCTTCTCCCCGCTCGGCCAGGTCCCGCAGCTCCTCGAGCGTCGCCAGCTCGCGAGTGCGACCGATGTAGGGGCTCAGCCGGCGACCGAGCAGGGGAGATTGGCTGTCCCGTCGAGAGCCGGCCCCCAGCACCCGAAACGCTGCGGCGGGCTCCGAGCCCTGGCTTTCCACCGGCTGGAGCTCGAATCGGTGGCGGATCAGAGCCTCCAGCCTTTCACCCACCAGAATCTCCCCGGGAGCCGCTCGAGACCCCAGGACCTCCACTCGGCGGGTGGTGTCTCCGATCACCATATCGCCGACGCCTCCGATCACCATGAGGCCGGTACCGAGCGCCGTCCGGACACCGCAACGGGCGCCTCCGGGGCCCTCGATCGCCCCCCCTCCGTCGGCGAGCTTGCCGCGGATCGCCAAGGCGGCCAGAACGGCGCGGGAGGCCTGGTCCTCGTAGGCCCGGGAGACTCCGAACAGGGCCAAGACGCCCTGGTGCAAGGTCTGGTGGATCGTGCCGCCGTACCGCTCGACCTCCCGTTCGGCCAGCGGGAGGAAACGGCTCATCAAGGCGTGCAGAGCCTCGGCGTCGAGGCTCTCGGCCGGGCCGCAGTCGAGCTGGCACAAGAGCGAGGTGACCTGCTTGCGCTCCCCTTCCGTCGATCCTCCGGTCTCGGCCGGCGAGGCCGAAGGAGAGGCGACCGGAGCCGCGGGAGGTGAGCCGGGAGAGGGGCTCGGACGTGGCTCCGCCGCCTCGAGATTCCCGGCCGGTCCCACCCCTGCGATGCTCTCCTCGGGCGCCGCAGACCGGGCGGCGCCCGCGACCGCGGCGAGCCGATGGCCACACGCACCGCAAAACTTGAAGTCTTCCGGCACCGCCTGCCCACACCGGGAGCACAGACGCGGCAGACGCGAGCCGCACTGGCCGCAGAACTTCATGCCCTGCGGGCTCTCGAACTGGCAGCTTGGGCACAACATGCGATCCATTCTCCTGTCAGAGAGTCTGCCGTTCCGCCAGCCGCGCGAAGACCCCGCCCCGGGCGACCAGCTCGTCGAAGCTTCCCTCTTCGACCACCCGCCCCTGCTCCAACACGAAGATACGGTCGGCGTTGCGCACCGTCGACAGGCGGTGGGCGATCACGACCCGGGTCGCCTTCAACCCTTCGAGGCTCCGGATCACGATGTCCTGGGTCCGGTTGTCGAGCGCGCTGGTGGCCTCGTCGAAGAAGATCAGGCGCGGACGATTGACCACCGCGCGAGCGATCATCAGCCGCTGGAGCTGCCCTCCGGAGAAGGTCGAGGCCCCTTCGCTGATGATGGTGTGCATTCCCATGGGCAACGCCTCGATGTCTTCGTCGAGCCCCGCCATCCGCGCCGCCTCCCAGGCGGCTTCGACACCGAGATTGGAGTTGCCGCGGATATTCTCCAGGATGTCACCCGCCATCGGCCGGCTGTTCTGCAGCACGACCCCGATCTGCCGCCGGACCGACTGCAGATCCAGGGACCCGAGATCCTGCCCATCGTAGTAGATCGATCCCGCCATCGGTTTCTCGAAACCCAGGAGAAGGCGCAGCGAGGTCGACTTGCCCGAGCCCGACGAGCCCACCAGGGCGATGAGCTCCCCCGGCCGCGCCCGGAACGACACATCGTTCAGGATCAAGGGCCCGTCCATCTGGTAGCGGAAGGAGATGTGGCTGAATTCCAGGTCGCCGGAGAGCTCTCCCACCTCGGGCCGACTGCGGTCGACCTCGGGAGCTTCCTCGAGAATCGGTTGCAGGCGCTCGTAGACCGGAACGATCGCCAGGAAACCCGAAACCAGGGCGATGGCGCTCAGCGCGGCCGCCTGCACCTGGCCGAAGGCCGCACTGAAGGCGAGGAACTGACTGACCGCGAGATCCTCACCCAGGGCATGACCCATGGTCGCAAAAAGGACCAGACTGGTGATCACCGAGTAGCCGGAGTTGAAGACCCCCTGGACATTGGCGACGCGACGGAAGAGAAAGGTCTCGCGGCGCTGGGCGGCGAATTGATCGGCCCACAGCGCGAACGCACGTTTCTCGGCCCCGGCGACCCGCAGCTTGCTGATGCCACTGATGAGCGAGAAGAGCAGGCTGGCGATCTTGCCCTGGATCCGCAGAGTCTCTCGCTGGTGCCGGAGCTGGAACCAGGCGACCACCAGCGAGAAGACGACCAGAAAGAGAATCAACCCCGACGCCGTGAGCGCCAGCTTCCAGCTGTAGTAGAAGAGCAAGGCGAAGCTGAAGATCGAGAAGATCAGCCCCAGGAACGAGCTCGCCGCCTCGAGCAGGAGGTTGCGCATCGCGTCGACCCCCATCGCTCGGCTGGTCAGGTCGCCCACCGTGAAGCGCCGGAAAAACGCGCTCGGCAACGACAGCACCCGATCCCAGACCGCCGCCTGGAGGGAACCGTCGACCTTGCCCGTCAGGCGCAGGACGGCGATCGCGCGGGTGACCTGGAAGGCCGCCGCACCGAGGGCGGACGCCGCCAGGGCCAAGACCATCCAGCCCAGCTGGCCGCGGTCGGCGCTGGGAATCACCCGGCCGAAGAGCTCACCGGTGAGAATCGGCACCAGCACGGCCAGGAGCCCCCCGGCCAACCCCATCGAGAGAATGGTCCAGAGGTCTTTCGTGCTGCCGATAAACGCCATGCGCAGCAGATCCCGAGGCCCCAGGGGGCGATCCGGCAGCACCCGGTACAACATGAAGGCTTCCACCGCCAGGGCCCTGGCGAGCTCCTGATCGACCTCCTGCCGGGTCTCGGCCCGGGGGTCGACGAGCTCGTAGGAGGTGGCC
>CAZMEL010000392.1:0-6074 GCA_964565225.1 uncultured Thermoanaerobaculia bacterium
GGGCACGCCGGACCTTCGGCACCTCGGTCTCGGCGGCGGCGTGCAGCAATGGCGACATTCCCCGGTCGTGGGCCATGTCCATGGTGGTCTGGCGGCCGATGCTCAACGCGCCATCGCACAATGTGTCGATCCAGTTGCGGTCGAAGCGGAAGAGCTGAACCGACTCCTCCGGCAGCATCAAGGGTTCCGGCACCAGATAACCGAAGGGAATGCCGTGCAGCAACTTGAGATGCGCCAGCCAGCTCGAGATCGACGCGGGGGGATCGTCCTTTTCGTCGAGCAGGGCCGGCCAGAGCTCAGGATCACCGCGAAACGCCGCCAGCAGATCCGGCACCCCGACGCTGTCCGGCTCGATGGGCGGTTTGGCGGCGGCCACCGAGCCGTCTGAGCGCAGACGTGGCCCCAGGTGCCGTTGCCAGTATCGTAGGACGGCGTCGTGAAACGCGGCGTTGTCGAGCGCCGCCAAAGGATCTTTCGGCAAGCCCAGCAAATGGGAATGTCGCCGCTGGTTGCCCTGCCGAGCGCTCAGCTCGATAGCCTTTTTCTGGTTGCTCCGACGCCATTTGTAGAGCGCGACGGAGAATTGGGGGTTCTGCAAGGCCAGCAGCTGGCCCAACTGCCAGGCCGCCGCATACGATACGTCGAAAAGACCATTGTCAGGGTCGTAGCGCAGCGCGGCGTCGGCACCCTGATAGGGCCCCACTCGCGGATTCTGGAGTTTGAGATCGAGGGGCACCAGGGGACCCCGATACCACGAGGCCGTGGTGCCACCCACGCGGGTCGTGTGATTGAGGGCGGTATAGCCATTGCTGAACGCGGTGGCGACAGCCTCCTGGGCGAAAGACTCGGCAGCCGTCTTCTCCGGCTTGATGCGCAGCGTGCCGGGCCGCACCTTTTCCATCAGCTTGGAGAAGGTGGCCTCTTGCTCGGCGACGTAGAAGCGCCACGTCTTCAGGCACACCATACGGACGTATGCAGTATCGTCGGTCGACCGGTTGAGAAGGTCCGGCTCGAAACCTTCCATGGACACCAGGTACGCGACGTTTTCGGTGTACTTGCCCTTCTTTGTGGAGCGCTTCGGGAAGCGATTGCTCAGGGTCGCCGCGTACCAACCGAGGGTCGACGAGTCGTCGATATCAGCACGCCGGACCTGGCTGGTTTCCTTCAGCCAGGTATCCAACACCCGCACGTGGGAGAGGTATGACAGCTCGTCCCAACTCGGGAGGATCTTGGCGAAGGTCTCGACCGGCAGATCGATTGCCAGGCAGGAATCGGCAGGCTGATGGAGCGGCGGCAGGCTTGCGGGATCGATCTGAGGACCCCGAATGCCGTGCGGCGGATTCAACAAGCTGTTTCCACGCTCCTCTGTATAGAGCTGAACCCGTTGGGGCTTGGGCGGGCTTGGGGGCCCGCACAAGATCTCCGCTTCGTCGGCATCCATGAGCAACAGAGCCATCCATGGGCGTTGAGGTGTTTCTGCGGTCTCATCGACAGACGGTACGACCTGCGTGAGCCTTCGCTCCCAGGGCAGAGTACGGCGGTTGAAGACAACCTGAGGAAGATACTTGCCGTAGCGCCCGTAGCCGTCCGGCGGCGGAAAGACGGACTGGATGTCGTCCGGCTTGAGACTGAACCGCGGCCCTTCCACGGCGATCTGATAGGAGCTCTTGAATGTCTCTGAGGCAGGGAGTGTGACTTCTTGTTGGACTCCGAGCTCGTATTTCCTCGCATCGAGGGCCGGAATCCAATTCTCGTAGAAGGCGATTTGCCCGGGCTTTAGCGGTCTCATGTTCTCGCTACCTCTTGGTTGGGATCGACCACGCCCAGCCCCACCAGGACCGGTTCCTGGCGAAAAACCTCGCCCTCGGCGGCCAGCTTGACGAAGACGCTCAGATCGACGTCCGTGACCACGTCCAGGCGTTGGGCCACGAGGGCCTCTAGGATCCCTTGGCGCTTCGGATCGACCTGTGGTGACTCAATCGTGCAGGCGATCTGCTCGACTGCGTCCTTCTGCGGAAAAAGCGGTCCGGTGGGTGGAGGCCCCTGCCACTCGTAGTCGCTTGTTTCCGAGTTGACGAGCAGGTCGGCGAGCTCCATGGCGAGGGCCGAGGAGGCCGGGGGTACCACATGAAACTCGTCTGCATCGGGTCTTCGCACCCTCATTTCCGTGCCGACGAAGCACTCCGGGACCACTTCGGCACTCGGCTGCTTCAGTTTTTCGAAATCGTCCGCCCACAGCGCAGCGGGCACGTCGCGGAGGATGGGGGTGAAGTCGAAGTAGCTCTCCTCCTCCTCCTCCTTCTCCTCTTCCTTCGGCACCAGGGTCAGGGCATGGGTCGCCGTCAACTTCTCCTTCATCGGACGGACGCCCAACGAGGTCGTCACACCGGTTCCGAGGGGAATGTCCTCGCTGTTGAAGGTCAACTTGGAGGCCGGAATCAACGACGAAGTCTCGATCAACAGGTTGTGCGGATCGAGAATCCACCAGGTTCCTTGCTCCGGATCTTCGACGGTACGCAGCAGGCCCTGAGTCGGCCGCGCATGGCAAATACCGCTCTCGGCGCCCTGATCGGCGGGCAAGAATTCCTGGCGAAATTCTTCCCAGGTCACCGGCCGCGGGTCGGTGGCATCAGCCCCGAAGCTGATGGTGAACGAGATGACCGTCCAGCTGATCTCGGCCTCGCCACCGAAGGGAGGGCCGTAGAGCTCGAGATCGGCGTCGAGGGAGGTGCTGAAGGTATGAGAGCCGAGAAAGCCGGCGTCGGCCTTGTAAGATACGTCGACGCCGATGCCGACGTCGAATTCATAGTGAAAAGGTTTCCATTCCGCCAGGAAGTTCACCCAGGCGTCGAATTCGGCCTTGAGATTATCTTTCTTGTAGTTGGCACTCAGGCTGCCGCCCGCCATGATGCACGATGGCGTGAGGGCGAAGTAGAGACCCCCGGTAACCTCGAGTTTCTTGGTCACCGGCCAGTTGATGCCGACCCGTTCGACGCTGGGGAACTTGGGACCGTTTTCGGGCGGCTTGAAGCTGGGAGCGTAGCCGCCGAGAGTGACGACAAATTGCCCTGCGTACTGGTTGGGCGGCAGCCACAGCGTGGTCGCAAAGCCGCCGGTGAGCTGACAGTCTTTGCTCATCAGGTAGGAGCCCGAGGTCAAGGCGGCGCCCGCTTCGAACAGGCCCTCGCCAGGATCGACGACCACGCGCAAGGCCAGGTTGGCCTGAGCGATCGGCTTGCCGACGGGAATCTGGATCGAGGAAATCCCGAGCAGGCCGATCTCGAATTTGGTTCCGAACGTCACCGTCACCAGGGCGAAGGATTCCATCAGCTCCCAGGAGGTAAAGCGAACACCAGCGGCCAGCCAGTTCTGCCCGCGTTTCGGCGGGATGTACTCTTGTAGTGCGGCCAACGCCTCCTGTGGCTGCACGTCTTTGGGAAAGACCTTCTGTCCCGGCAAAGCGCCCGCCACCAAGGGAAATTTCTGAACGTCTTTGGTGTCGGTCGGGCTGAGCAGGTTACGGTTGTAGCCGAAGCCACCCGCCAGACCCGTGACGAAAAAGCCGCCGGTCCCGGTGGGATCGCCGAGCGGCGCGTCGAGTAGCACGAAAACAAAGAGCGAGGGGCTGTTGTCGACCTCGGAATACCCACCCAGGGCCATCATGCTGAATTTGGAAGCCAGCTTGATGATGACCTCACCGGCATAGCCGACCGGTGGTGGGTCCTCGGTCTTGAGCAAGCCACCGGTGAGATCGAGAGCGCCGCTGTGCAGCTCGGCGGCAATGCCCGCGAGGTCGAGCGTATAGCTGCCGAGGTCTGTCGGCGCGGTGACCGGAATCTCGACAGACAGCTTGTCGAGCCCCAATTCGAGTGCCGCTAGCTTCACCCCGGCGTTGAGCAGCAGGGCCAGATGCTGACTCTCGGCCAGCCACTGGACCCCCACTTTTTGAACGCTCAGCTGGCCGATCGAACGCTGCATCGGCAGCCACACCAGATTACTTTCAGCGGCCTTACCCTCGGCGTCATAGAGCACCAGCGCAAATTCGCCACCCTCGACATAGGCGGAAAGAAAAGAGAAGGCTGGATTGACGGCTTCCTTGCCGCCATCCCCGGAGGCAAGAAGGTTGTTGGCCACCGGATTGGAATCATTGCCTTCCGCGCCATCGAGTCCAGCGCTGAGAGGGATCGCGATCTCATTGGCGCGCGCGCCAACACCCCAGACGGTCTTCGAAGTGTCAGTGAAATCCACGTCCAGGTAGAAACGCGGTTTGAAAGCTCCGAGCTTGAAGCCGCCCACCTCGATGAGTTGATTTTCGTCCACGCCCTCGGCATCCAGACCGAGGCTGACCAGGCTGAGCTCGGGCGAAAAGGCAATCGCTCCAGGCTCTTCACGGTCCCCGGTTACGGAGACCAGGTAGAGAAAGACTCCGTTGTCCGTCGTGTCCGGGCCGCTCGCTTTCTTGATCCAATGATCCCCGTCGTCATCCAGCCAGCTGCCGAGTTGTAGCAAGAACCGGCGCTTGGCGTCAGACTCGTCGTCGTTCTTGCCCAGGGGGATGTCGGCAACCTGCAGGCGGATGCCATATAGGGTCTCCGCACCAACTGTTGTCTCGACCACCTCGAGCGAGCCGTTCTCGAAAGTGACCAGGGTGCTGCCGGCCACCGCGGCCATCAACCTCTCGACGAAACCTTCGGCGGTCAGCTTCTTGAGCGTCGGAATATCGCCGAGCTTGGGAGGATCGACCTGGCCCAAGAGGCCAAAGTCCATCAATACGGTATCCAGCGTCTTGCCGCCTGGAAGGCTCTTCTTCAACCACGCTTCCACCGGACCGGTCGCCAACATGACGTTGATGTCGTCGATCAAGGGTCGCTCGAGATCCTCCGGCCAGTTGGAGAATTTCTTATCGCCATGATTCCTGCCGCGAATCTTGAGATCGCGTATGACGACCCCGAGCTCCGGCTTCGTGCTGCCGTCGAGAAAGACATTCAGCACAACCCCCACGCCCGCGAAGGTGTTGTCGCCGGTTCCGTAGTCTCCTTCGATCTCAACCGCGAAGCTCACCGGTTCCTTGCCGACCAGAATTTCGGCGGGATCGAGCTCAAAAAGCTCGCTGGCGGCCCAGATTCGAATCTTCTTGGTCTCGTTGCTCGGCCCAGCTGCTGGCTTTTCGATAGGAATATCGTGCAACAAGCCGAGACCAATTTTCGCTTTTTCGTCGTCCACGCCCTCAGGCAGCAAGACGAAGACTCCTGATGGCTTGTCACCCTTCATGATGGGATACCAGGCCGCCGCCGTCTCCCTTGGCGGATCTTGGATGGCCGCGCCCATGAATTTCTTGATCAGTGGGAAAAGAAATTGTGGCCGATCCGGGATCTTACGGATCTCCTCGCCTGGCGACTCGAACCAGGATCCAACGAGACAAACCGAGTCTTTTTCTACCTCTAACAATCCGACCAGCTCGCCGAGTTGGAGAACATTTTCATTGAGATCATTCTTAGGAATACATGGACCCGCCACGGTATCCTCCTTGGAGTCGACGGTCGGTCAGGTGAACAGTTCCAGAGCACCGCGCTCTCGACATCGCTGATAGCAGATATCGTGCCAGAGGCCGCGGCCACTTCAAGCTCAACGGCCCTGTCAGAAAAGTGCTTTTCCGAGTTGAACCGGAAAATGGCTGCGTATCTTTTGTGATCCGCACCGGATCCGATCGGATACCCTGGCTAGCAGCCCGTGGTAAAATTCGAACCGCGCTGCGAGCGGCCCTTTTCCGCCAGCTCGGCGTTGCAGAATCTCGAAAGATCACCGATATTCCTGCGATTCTGCGCCTTGATCTGACGAGAAATGGCTCGCTCTCGCTCGTGGTCGACTTTCACCACGGGCTGCAAGGATCGCCACCTCCTCTGCCTCGATGCCCGGCCTGGATTCTCAAGCTGCAAGCCACCACGAGAAGGAGTGCTCTGGATATTGAATAGATCACGGGGACACAACGATGTTCACATCGCTACCGGGCCGGTTTGGGCTTTCACCTCGCCGACCACACGCCAGAGCACCAGCGCCAGTACCGACAGCAGATC
>CAZMEL010000393.1:0-5973 GCA_964565225.1 uncultured Thermoanaerobaculia bacterium
TGTCGTTGACCCGCTCGACCTGGCTCCAGGAACGCCGACTCTTACGAAACCGAATATCCAATCTGACAAAGTAGAACTAGGGCGCACATCGAAACAACGGGGGCGCTCGAGAGAGTCGTCCCCGTTGCTCGGTCCCAGAACACCCTCCCAGAGCCACGACCTCCTCAGCTCGTGCACGACCAGCAGCTCGCGGGCCTGATCCCGGCTCACCCACCGGCACTCTCTCGATCCGACCCCGGGCCATGTGGCTATCGCAACGGACCATCTGGCGTGGTGTTTTTTTGCTGAAACAGCCTCGCCCGCAGAAAGAAATCCGTTCTTCCTGCTGACAGGAGCAAGCGGTCAGTCCTTGCGACCTCGAAATAGATCTTGGGGGCGAAAACCTTTCATGGGGTCGACGTTTTCGAGGGCAGAAAAGCTGGAAACCATCGCAATCAGATCGGGCTCTTGCAAAGCAGCAGCAGATGGAGAAGAAACTGGCCCCTGTTGAGCTCCCGTGAAAGACCAGGGCGCCAGAGTCGAACAGGGATCCTCGGCAGCACTGGCAAGAACATGATGCAGAATCTGAGTCAAGGCCCAACTCGGCGCGAGCGTCATCTCCTCCATATCGAACCGTTCTGAGGTCTGCCTCTCCCCAACATCACGAAGGAGGCAAAGAATTTCCCGAGTCGCCTGCGGAATTGTACGAGCCAGCTCCGAAGAGATATCCGACTGGTCGACCCAGGTTAGAGTACCTCGATGGGTCGACTCTTGCGCCAGATTACCAGAGAGCCAGTGCTGCCCCTTGGCTCGTAGAACGATCTCGTATCGCTCTTCCTCGTCACCAACCCCAGAGCCATCGATCTTCCGAAAACCATCTTTCAGAGATGCCCAGCGTGACTCGTAGTCCTGCTCCAGCTCGATCCACCAACCGCTTTCGTCGTCGGTCCAGCGCATCGAGAGTCGACTCGCTTCTACATCCATCTTGACGTCCAAAATCGCTCCGTCGACTCCCTTCCAGAGATATAAGTTGCGATTGACCATTCCCAACTCTTGATCCACCGAGCTCAGCGCCATCGAGCGAAGAGCCTGTCCTGAGCTGGCTGTCCACTCCCCGGATGACTGCATCTCGACAGCCGGCGTTTGCCCCAGGACGCAAGCAGGGATCAGGAGCCCGAGGAAAACAGCCTGGATCATTCTTTTCGTTTTCTCAACCATCTTCACCATCTCTGAATCTTGCATGAGCACTTGGAATTCTGCACAAGGGATCGATCGAGGAACAGGGGGGCGAGGCGTATTACAGCCCGCCATTGTAACGCAATGGCCAGTGCAGGCGTTGAATTCCGAAATTGCGATCGCACTGGGAACGGGAAGCAGTTGTCGTCGGTTTCGGGCACGTAGCCTTCGAGAATCACTACTATTGGCGCAGCGGTTCGCCATCCCCTCTCCCCTCCAGCCCCTGGAAGGGATCGACGTTCTCGAGATTGGGAAAGTGACTCATCAGCTCGAGCAGATTGGGTTCAGAAACATACCGCCCCCTGGTCAGTGGCCCCATTTCTCCTAGCGACCACTCGGAGTCGAGTTTGAGATCCGAGTTCCTGGTCGGCTTCGATGTCGCTGTCTGCCCATGCTCTTGAAATGTTCTGAGCAGAATGAGCAGGGAACCGAATTCCGCGCTGAATCGGCGGTCGAGATCTACCTCTCTTTCCAAGCTCGACTGGATGATCCAAGCAGCATTCAAGACTGACGCAGAGGCATCGTGAAGAGCATCGAGAGCTCCCGTTGTTGCCACTTGCTCGAGCATCTGTTCTTCCCAGCCTCCAAGCACATAATCGATTTCGATCTTGGCGTCGAGAGATCCACTCGAAGAAATTTTCCTCTCGAAAAACTTCCGATTGGATTTCTCATAGCCCTGCAGAACAAACTGCATGAATCCGTGCACATCAGAAGCCTTGGTCTCGTGTCGATCGAGGATCTCCAGCCACCAGTTCTCCGCCACATCGAGAATGGTATGTCGAATCGTACCTGCTCTCACATCTAGATGACTCGTTAGCATGACTGGCCCTTGGCTCGGCACCACAAACAAGATCCTTGTCGAATAACAGCAATTGCTGTCGAGCATGGTGCAGTGTAATCCCGTTATTTCTTGGCCCCCTCGAGCTTGCCATTGGACGCTCCTATGGACGAAGCCGGCCGACCCCGACCCGTCTGCAGAAGATGGCAAGATTGCAAAAATGAGCAGCGAAAAGAATATTGACCTGATATACATTGAGAGCTCTTTCATCATGAGCTAACCTCGATTTGAACCCCAGGCATTAGAAAGAAGAGGTACAGGAAATGGGAGGGAGAAACTGGTTTGCCCCATCACATCCCACATCTGTCACGCAACCAATCTTGCAGATGTTGAAAGCGATTTGCGCCGAGCGAACTTCTTGCCCCTTGCAGATCGCCGTAAAAGCCGTATCGCGACAGCACCTGAAACAAAGGCTGCACGCCGCTGTCTGCTGAGCACAGGTCACTGTTTCGCTGTAACACTGCGGGTTGCAGAACATCTTACAAGCCTTCGCTCTGCCATCGCCCCGGCGCCGGTAGAAGCGCGGAAAGCAGTTGTCATCCGTTTCGAGCACGTAGCCTTCGAAGATCAGGTCGCGATCGGCTCCCGCCGTGGTGCTGACGTGGGTCCCATCCCACTGGAAGGGCGAGCGCGGACCGAACCAGATCGGCGTGGTGGGGAACGGCCCCGAGTGGCCGGTGCAATTCTCGACCATGACCGAGGCCTGGAAGCCGGGGCTCTAGCCGGGACCTACCGAGATCTGGGAGGGAGTGGTGGTCAAGTATTCGTGCTCCTCGCAGCAACCTTCGCAATTGAATCCAACCATACCACCGTCCGTACGAGACCGGGCCTCGGTCCGCGCGATCAGCTCGCCCGAGCCGCCGAGGGAGGTCCACTGGAAGAAACCGGCTCGATACCGCGGGTCGAGGGTCCGGCCCAGGAGGTCGGGGCGGCCGGCTTCGGCGATCTCTCGGAAATCGATGCGGTGCGAGGCGCCCGGCGGGATCTTCACCACCTCGAGGGCATGCTCGCCGCCGTCCCACGCCACATGCCCGCCCACTCGGGCGGTCTCTTCGCCGAGGTTGATCAGGGTGGTGGTGACCTCGTGCTCGTCGAGCGCCGGGAGGGGGTAGGTGCCGTGGGCGTGGGCTTTGTCGGCCGGGAAGAAGGCAAGGGCGACGGGTTGGCCACTCGCCTCGGAGCTGGCTCCGGAGACCAGGAATGCCTTGTCGCCGTGCACCGAGAGCCGCCTGCTCGACTCCGTGCCTCGAAGAGAGAACAGGGAACTCAGTGGCAGAGTGAGCAGATTCCAGGGCGGGACGATCCCTGCCGCTGTGTTTCCACACCGCGCAGCTACGACAGAGCAGATTCTCCTCGGATCCCACGGATCGAGCCGATAAGGTGAAACCGTGTGTGGCAGGGACCTCCCCGGCACGGGGCCAGGTGAGCCGTGCCCTGCCCATGAGGAGATTCCCATGCGCAAAGAGCACGGACACGCATTCGAAGAACCGATGGAGTTCTGGTGGATTCTGCGCTGGTTCGGCGCCCCGCCGCAAACTGGAGAAGAGGAAACCGGAAGCTACACCGGCTTCCCGGAACCAGGCGGCTGACTCAGCCCCCGGCTGGAGAAGGCACCACCTTCTCCAGCCTTGCACAGACCTGGTCCAGAAACCGAAGGGAGATCGGATCGGGCGCCAGAGACCGGCGCAGGAGGTCGGTCAGGGCTCCTTGCACGATCGGGTTTGCCCGCAGGGGTTGCAGAAACCTCGCCACTCTTCTTCTCGACCCGACGGCTGTCTCCCGTCGTGGGCCATATCCCGAAGCGATGCCCTACCGATCCCTGCCGTTGTGTTTCCACACCGCGCAGCTACGACAGAGCAGATTCTCCTCGGATCCCACGGATCGAGCCGATAAGGTGAAACCGTGTGTGGCAGGGACCTCCCCGGCACGGGGCCAGGTGAGCCGTGCCCTGCCCATGAGGAGATTCCCATGCGCAAAGAGCACGGACACGCATTCGAAGAACCGATGGAGTTCTGGTGGATTCTGCGCTGGTTCGGCGCCCCGCCGCAAACTGGAGAAGAGGAAACCGGAAGCTACACCGGCTTCCCGGAACCAGGCGGCTGACTCAGCCCCCGGCTGGAGAAGGCACCACCTTCTCCAGCCTTGCACAGACCTGGTCCAGAAACCGAAGGGAGATCGGATCGGGCGCCAGAGACCGGCGCAGGAGGTCGGTCAGGGCTCCCTGGACGATCGGGTTTGCCCGCAGGGGCTGCAGAAACCTCGCCATTTGCATGGCGCGGACCTTGGCCTCCGGCTCTCTTCCGGCTTCCGTGAGAGCCCTGACGAGCTCCACGGCAGTAAAGGCTGCCTGCAGGGGATCCCGGAGCTCGACGTAGGTCTGCAGAGCCGTTTCGAAGACTTCGGCTGCCTCGGAGTGGCGACGCAGGCCGACGAGAATCCGGGCTTCGAGCCGCAACTGAGAAACTGCCAGAGCCACCGGAGCATGCTCCTGGTACTCACCGGCAGCTCGAGCCCTGCGCAGCGCTTCTTCGACCTCTCCCAGCGCCAGATGACAGAAGGCGAGGCCGAGCTCCACGGAAAACTGATAGTCGTGGTCTTGATCCGAGAGTAGAGCTCGGGCTGCATCCAGGCTTTGGGCCGATTTCCTATAGTTCTCGAGCCGGTAATACCAGCTGCCCAGATCGACGAAACACCTGCCCGCAGCTTCGAAGTTGGAGTCTGCCAAGAAAATCGCCAGTGCCCGAGATGTCCATGAAATCGCTTCCCTGGGTAGGTAGCGATCCGCAACGATGAAGGCCTGCCGCCGAATCTGCCTGGCTTCGGCCAGGCGATCTCCGAGCCTTCGTGCATGGGCAATTGCCCGATGCACCGAATGCTGAGCTTCGTCGAGCTTGCCCAGGCGGCGAAGGATGAGGCTATAGAGACCGAGCAGATCGGCCAGCTGGCTATCGTCCGCCAAAGCCAGGGCGGCTTCGGCCCGAGCCAGTGCCGCTTCCGGGTCTTCGAGGCGCAATCTGTCGAGCTGGTCGAGGCACTGAGTGACTCCGCCGCCCTGGATCCTCCCGGCGACACGATCGTCATAGAGCAGGGCGCCTGCTGGCGGGTGCCCCGGTAGCTCATCGGGCGCCGACTCTCGGTCTCCCAGAGCGGATCGGAAAAAATCGGCGGCTTCGACTCCAAGGGTCTCGAGAGCCGCTGCGAGCCTTCTCAGGTCGATCGCCGATCCATCTTTCCTCCAATCCTTGAAGTAAGAAGGTCCGACACGCATTCTTCTCTGGGTGCTGGTGATTGCACCGTAGCCTCTGGACTTGAAGATTCTCCAGAGCTCTTCGATCACTCTTTGCTTCAGCTCTCTCGGATTCATCCGCCACATCTTACGGAGCAGAACTGGCGGATAGCAACCACTTCACCGACTATCAGTGGCCATGACCCTCCTATTCTCCATAACTCGTAGCAATAACCCGGGAAAAAACGTAGTTTCGCCTTGTTGAAATCGCTCTGGAGATTCTCTTCGCTCCTTGTCGACGCGAAAGAACCCGCCGAGCGCAGCTTTTCTTCGAACGCTTCCGAATGGGCCCATCTGCCGGTTCTCCCTGCCACACACACGAGGTCTCGGCTCTTCCCGGCTCACTCTGAAGTAGCTCGATTCCTTGTGAAACCCGGAGCCGGGCTCCGGGTACTTCTTCTCCACTCCGACGACACGAGGAGCCCCATGAAACCCGAACGAATCCAAGAACGCCTGCTGGAGACACCCGAATGGACCCCGGAGCCGGCCAAGATCGAACGGCGCTGGCCGTGCCACGGCTTTCTCGAAGCCACGCGCCTCGCGCGCCTCGCCGAGCGAGAGCTGGTCGACAGCCCAGTACGGAAAGAAATCGTTCTGAACGACACGGCCGTACATGTGCGCCTCGGTCTCACGA
>CAZMEL010000394.1:0-5941 GCA_964565225.1 uncultured Thermoanaerobaculia bacterium
CAAGAGGGGCCCATGCTCGAGGTCGAAGGGCTGGCGGGCCGCCTCGGTCAGCAGCTCGCGAGCGATCGGCTCGCGGCGAGCCGGCGGCAGACCGGAGAGATCGACCAGCGCCGGCCGGGGATCTACATCCGACGAAGAAACGACCGCCCGGGCTCCGTCCTCGTCGCGCTCGAACGTCGTGCGCAACACCTCGTGGCGGCGCACGACCTCGCCGACGCAAAGGGCCAGGTTGCGGAGATCGAGAGGCCCGCGGATCCAGGCGGCGAAGACCTCGTTGTAGGCGGTGCTCTCGGGCTCCAGCTCGTGCACCAACCAGAGGCGCTCCTGGGCGAACGAGAGGGCGACCCGCTCCTCGGCTCTCTCCGGAGTCGCCGAGGTCGGTGGATCGACGGCCGGAACCGTTCGGGCTGCCGTCAAGCGGCCGGCGAGCCCGGCCACGGTGGCGCCGGCCAGCAGAGCGTCGAGGGGCAGGCTCTCCCCCAGCTCTCGCCGGATGCGGGCCTGGAGCTGGGTGGCCATCAGAGAGTCGCCGCCGAGCTCGAAGAAATCGTCGTGACGCTCGACCCGAGAGACCCCGAGGGCCTCCTGCCAGAGCCCGGTGAGCCGTTCTTCGAGCTCCGGCCGCGAGAGGCGGCTCCCGAGGACCGGGGCGGACGCACTCGAATCCGACGATGGAGACTTGGCCGAGACCTCGCCGCTACCCGCCACCGGCTCGGCATCCTCGATCCAATATCTCTGCCGTTCGAAGGGATAGGTAGGCAAGGGCACTCGCCGCCGCTCGTCTGCCACGAAGAGCCTCTCCCACGCGACGTCCCTACCGGCAACCCAGGCACGGCCGAGCGCTTGCAGGAGCTCGATTCGCGCGGAGCCCGTGGCAGCCGAGAGCCGCGAGAGCAAGACATCCGGGCTCTCGCTTCCTCCACCCTCGGAACCGGTGTCGAGCAGGTCCCGAGAGCGCAGGCGCCCGGCCAGCTCCAGGGCGCCCCGACCGACCACCGCACAGCGCTCGCCGAACGCCCGACGACCGGTAGCGAGGGTCCAGGCGACGTCGGCGAGAGGAACCGTCGCGGCGCCGGGCCGCTCCAGGTGCTCGGCCAGGCGATCGATCGAACGTTCGAGGGCTCCCGGGGTCCGCGCGGAGAGCACCAGGAGCTGCTCCGGCGGCCCGTCCGATGCGGCGGCTCGCGATGAGCGGGGCGCTTCTTCGAGCACCATGTGCACGTTGGTGCCGCCGAACCCGAAGGAGCTCACCCCCGCGCGCCGGGGAGACTCGTCGGCCGCCCAGGGCCGGAGGGAGTCGACGACCCGGAAGGGGCCCTCTTCGAGCCGTGTCGCCGGGCTCGCCTGCTCGAAATGCAGGCTCGGCGGCAGGGTCCGCGCTTCGAGAGCCAGCACGGTCTTGATCAAGCCCGCCATCCCCGCAGCGGCGTCGAGATGGCCGATATTGCCCTTCACCGAGCCCAGGGAGCAGCTCGACGGCTCCTCGCTCGACGGCTCCTCGCTCGACGGCGCCTCGTTCGATGGCCTTCCGCTCGACTGGCGCCAGGCCTCTTCGAGGGCCTCGATCTCGATCGGGTCACCGAGGGCGGTGCCCGTGCCGTGCCCCTCCACGTAGCTCACCGTGTCGGCGCCGACCCCGGCGGCGGCCAGGGCCTCGATGATCACTTCGGCCTGGGCGCCGACGCTGGGAGCGGTGAAACCCGCCTTGAGGGCGCCGTCGTTGTTGGTCGCCGAGCCGCGGATCACGGCACGGATGGTGTCGCCGTCGGCGAGGGCGTCTTCCAGGCGCCGCAGCACCACGACCCCGACCCCGTTGCCGAAGATCGTGCCCGCCGCCCGGGCGTCGAAGGCGCGGCAGTGGCCGTCGGGCGAGAGGATTCCGCCTTCGTCGTAGAAATAGCCCACATCCTGCGGCAGCTTCACCGACACGGCACCGGCCAGGGCCAGGTCACACTCGTAACCGAGCAACGCCTGGCAGGCGACGTGCACGGCGCTGAGGCCGGTCGAGCAGGCCGACTGCACGCTCAGGGCCGGCCCCTTGAGATCGAGCTTGTAGGCGACCCGCGAGGTCAGGAAGTCGGGGGAGTTGGCGATCACCGCCTGCTGCCGGCCCACGGCGCGCAGCAGGTCGGGATGCGCCAGCAGGCGGAGGAGGTAGCTGCTCAGGGTGGCGCCACCGTAGACGCCGATGGCTTCGTCGCCCTCGCGAGCCCCGTGGCCGGCGTCCTCCAGCGCTTGCCAGGCACACTCGAGGAAGAGGCGATGCTGCGGATCCATCAGCTCGGCTTCCCGCGGGGTGTAGCCGAAGAAGGCCGCGTCGAAGAGCTCGACCCCCGGCAGCCGGGCCGCCGCCTTGACATAGCCGGGATCCTTCAGGACCGAAGCCTCGACCCCCGCCGCCAGCAGCTCCTCGTCGCCGAGCGAGTCGATCGACTCGACTCCCCGCGTCAGGTTGCGCCAGTACTCGTCCAGGTCGCGAGCGCCGGGGAAACGTCCCGACATTCCGACGATGGCGATGCCCGCGAGATCGGGCTCGTCTCGAGATCGGGTTCCCATGGTCGCTCGGCTGGGCTCAGGCTTCTTGCCCGACCAGGGATTTCAGCAGGGGCTCTCCTTCGTCGGCTTCTCGATCTCCCGCGCGAAGCCAATCGAAGACCGTGCTCGGCTCGGTGACGTCGTAGACCTGGCGTTCGACCAGGCTGTTGATGATCTTGCCGCTGCGCCAGGCCATGAGGCTGAGATTGGGGTCGGGCAGGCCCCGACAGTGGCGGGCCGCGTTCTGTACGAAGATCTTGTTGTGGTCTTCCCGCTCCCAGGCGATCGAGAAGTCTTCTCGCACCGTGAACTCTCCACCCTGCAGATGCAGCCGAGGTCGCAGAGTATCGAGCAGCGACGGAATCCGATGCTCGAAGCCGGTGGCGAGAACCACCGTGTCGACATCGAGCGAGCTCCTGCGGTCCGGCTGGACCTCGCGGACCCGCATCCGCCAGCCGTTTTCCTCGGGCTCCATGCTCTCCACCTCCGAGTCCGGAAAGAGACTCCAGCGCCGCCCCTTGTCTTCGTTGAACTCGAGGTCGTAGAGGCGGCGGTAGATCGCCTGGAGCAGGCTGGTGGAAATGCCGTCACTCGCCATGCGGTGCACCCCGAGCAGCCGCTCTCGCTGAGCCCGAGGCAGGGCGAAGAAGTAGTCGCTGTAGGCCGGGGTGAAGATCTCTTCGATGAAGGGAGAGTCGTCGAGCGGGAGCAGATTCGGGCGCCGGGTCAGCCAGTAGATCTTCTCCGGCAGCTGGGCGCTGTCGGCCAGGAGATGGTGGATGATCTCGGCGCCGCTCTGCCCACCTCCAACGATGGCGATTCGCCGCCCCTTCTTGTTGCCGCAGTGTTGGAGGAAACGGCTCGAATGGAACACCGAGTCGCCGAGAAAAGGTAGGGCGAACGAGGGCAACCGGGGCTCCAGGCCCGTGCCGAGGATCAGGTGCCGGGTCTGCACCTTTTCCTCGCCGAGATCGACGACCAGGGAATCCCCTTCGAGATCGACTCCCTCGATCTGGGATCCGAAGCACAGATTCGGCAAGGACTCCGCAACCCAGCGGTAATACTGTTCGAACTCCGTTCTCTTGACCCGAGGCATCCCGGCGCTCAGGTAGCGGTAGAGACGTTTTTTTGCGAGCAGGAAGGAAAGGAAGGAGTACGGACTGGTAGGTGCCACGAGGGTCACCAGATCCTTCACGAAGTAGTTCTGGATCGTCGCCTCGGGAAAGAGCATGCCCGGGTGCCAGCGAAGCTCTTCCCGGCGATCGAAGAAAAGGCTGGAGACGCCGACCGGCTCGAGGAGGGCGGCTACGCTGACATTCGAAGGACCGATTCCCGCACCGACGACATGGACGTTTCTCATGGAGATGTTGTGCCTCAGGGTTCGGAGTCAGGATGTGGAGCCCTCGCCGCTCCGCCGAACCCAGACGGCAGAGCCGAGACCGTGGTCACCGGTTCGAGAAATGTATCGACAGTAGTTGCCCTGATCGGATCTACCAACTGAAAATTCGAGTAGATCTACACGAAAACTTTATCGATCCGAAACGAGATGTCTTCGACCGAAAGCTTGGACCGTTCGCAGCGGCACGTCCCCCCTGTGCGCTCTCGCCGATTTACTATACACGCCTCCCATTCTATTACAGAACCTACCACCACGGGCACTCGTCTCGAAGACGCGAGCCTTCGAGACCCCGGCTGCGGGCGCCGAGTCTCGGCCGATCACCGAGAGCTGCTCCCTACCGCTCCGCAGGCCGCGAGTGATCGGCGCTCCACTCCGACGAAGCCGGTCCTTCGAGCCCGACTTCCCGCACCAACCAGTCCCGACGGTAACGACGCAGCTCCGGCGTATCGGGATAGCTCTCCTCCGCGCTCCAGGGGTACCCACTCATGCCGCGAAACGGAAGCGGCTCGAGCCGGTGCCCCTCGTAGGTGTTGCGGTCGGCGTCCTTGTCCCAGCCATGGCTCTCGAGGAACAGGGTCCGGCGCCAACCCGGCGCCACAGCCGGCAGGTGTCGCCCGTCGAATTCGAGTGTCATCTCGTCGCCCGGCGCCAGGATCACCGACCGGCTGTCGGCACTGGCCAGCAGCTCCCGGACGTCGCCGTAGCGGGTGTAGCGCCCCGGCAGGGGCAGCCACGGCGACTCGCTCCGCACCTCTGCATAGTCGTAGTGATGCGGCGCATTGGGAGCGAGCCGCACCGGCGACGAAAACCCGCGAAATCCCAGCACCGCCCGCGACGGCGCGAGCTCGGCGAGAACTGGCGGCGATGCCACCGGCTCCCCGCTCCAGGCGATCCGGTCCCAACCGAGCCACTGCGAGGTCACGATCCGCAACCGCCGAGCCCCCGGCGGCAGAGCCGGCGTGTCCACGATCAAGGTCTTGGTCTTGCCCGCGGGGAATCCCATCGTCGGCAAGAGCACCTCCCACTCCCCACTCTCCAGCTCCACCTCCAGGCGTGGAGGCGCGACGGTGAGGCTCTCCCGCTGGGCGATCGCCAGGTTGAGGCTCGCGTCGGCGGGAAAGATCCAGCCATCCAGGTGCAGACGCACCGGCCGCCCCGGCGCCTCTCCCAGGTCGAAGGTGAACGTCCAGGGCTCCCGCGCCACTCCCTGGTACCGGCTGCGGACGTAGCCGTCGGCATAGACCTCGTCACGCTCCACGATCCGCTCCGTGACCCGCCGTCCCCGCCCGTCCCAGGCTGCCACCACCGGACGCACCCCGCGGCTCGCCAGCACCTCGTCGGGAACCAGCTCCCCCGGTACGATCCGCAAGCTGCTCGCCACCTCCACGTCTTCGGGGTGGTCCACCACCCACAGGCGCATGTAGTCGAAGAAGGCCGCCTCCCAGAGCTCTTCCGTCACCCGCAGGCGATAGACGCCGTCTTCGGAAACCAGCCCCTCCACCTTCACCAGCTCCTCGGCATCGGGCCGGGCCCAGACCCCGGGCGCCACCGGCATGCCGATGGGAGCCCCCCAGAGCAGATCGGTGACGAAGCCGAAACCTTCGCCGTTCCAGGCGTACAGGAACGGGCAGCTGCCCTTGAGCGTCTGCTCCTCCACCAGCGACTCGTTGCTCTTCGGCGACAGCCGGTTCTCCGGCACCCCGTTCGTCCACACCACCCGCAGGAGATCCGCGTCCTCCAGCTTGCCGAGGCCGAAATGGGTCACCGGTCCCGACATCTCACGAAACTGGTACGCCGCCCCGGCCCAGAGCTCCAGGGCCGCGCCCAGGCCGTTGAGATTGTTCTTGCTGTTGCCCTCCACCAGGCCGCGCAGCCGTACCTGCAGGCTCTTGTTGCGATGCCCACCGCGGTTCTTCATCCAGAAGAAACCGGCCGGGCCCGTGGCCGCCAGGTCGAGGTCGCCATCGTCGTCGAGATCGAGGGCCGCCAGAGCCGATGCCGTCGGCG